>NZ_JACVBS010000089.1:0-270 GCF_014852545.1 Variovorax sp. VRV01 | reverse complement strand
ACACCGCCCCCACCGCCATCCGCTCGCTCATCAAGGCCGCCGAATCGGACGAGAAGGTGCACCCGAAGAACTGGAACCTGGACAGCCTGCGCATCCTCGGCTCGGTGGGCGAGCCCATCAACCCCGAAGCCTGGATGTGGTATCACCGCCATATCGGCCATGAGAAATGTCCGATCGTCGACACCTTCTGGCAGACCGAGACCGGCGGCCACGTCATCACGCCCCTGCCGGGCGCCACGCCGCTGGTGCCGGGCTCATGCACCTTGCCGC
>NZ_JACVBS010000088.1:0-272 GCF_014852545.1 Variovorax sp. VRV01 | reverse complement strand
GCGCATCCGCACCGAGGAGCAGCTGAGCGAGCGCAGCCGGGCCAGCGGTCGTTCCAACCGGCGCGACCTGGCCCCGGGCCACCTCTTCAGGCTCACGCACCATCCGCGCGACGACCAGAACCGCCAGCACCTGCTGCTGGCCGTGGACTACGAGCTGCAGGAGAACCTGCAGGCCAGCGAAGGGGTGGATGCCTCCGAAGGCTCGGTGCAGCGCTTCGCCTTCGAGGCCCAGCCCACGAGCTACGCCTGGCGCCCGCAACGCAGCACGCCCA
>NZ_JACVBS010000087.1:0-273 GCF_014852545.1 Variovorax sp. VRV01 | reverse complement strand
CACGTGAGCACCGAAATGAGCCTGCACGTGTTGGCATACAACCTGAAGCGGGTGATCGCGATCCTCGGTATTGCCAGAACGATGAAGGCGGTCAGGCTGGTGGGGGCGTGAGCCTCTTCAAGTGCCCCTTGCAGCTTGCGCAGCCACGCTCGATCGAACCACCCGCGCGTTTGTGCAACGGGACCACCGGATGACTCGGTGCGCCGAGGACGCCCACATGGGCGCGGGTCCGGCATACTCGCTAGTCAAAGCCGTTTCCACACGGCCTCGGCC
>NZ_JACVBS010000086.1:0-275 GCF_014852545.1 Variovorax sp. VRV01 | reverse complement strand
CCATTTCCTCGGGGAAGTAGCTCTTCTTGAAGCGCTCGGGGTCGTTCCAGATGGTGCGGATCATCGAGGGCCAGGGCCGCTTGATGACCAGCATGCCGCCCGCGCCGTTGGGCAGGTCCTTGCCGGTCTCGTCGACGATCGCGGCCATGATGCCCGGCAGCGGCAAGGTGCATGAGCCCGGCACCAGCGGCGTGGCGCCCGGCAGGGGCGTGATGACGTGGCCGCCGGTCTCGGTCTGCCAGAAGGTGTCGACGATCGGACATTTCTCATGGCCG
>NZ_JACVBS010000085.1:0-282 GCF_014852545.1 Variovorax sp. VRV01 | reverse complement strand
TGGCCGCGGGGATACATTGCCGCAGCGATAAGGCAGCCAACGATGACCAAGGCGGCGAGCAACAGCGCCGCGGCCGCGAACGCCAGCAGCAACCCAAACGCAGGGAAGTTGTTCATCGGAGATGCACCCTAAGGTTCTTGAGAAAGTCCGTTTTCTGGCCGCCTTCTGCCTTCGAAGGTCATCTGCAATGCAGGGCGAACTGCCGGTCTCTCGCGCGCCTGCGCTGGTCCTTGAGTCGGTCCTGTTCAAGGCCAGACTGAGGTTGGCGAGCGGCCGCGTCGA
>NZ_JACVBS010000084.1:0-288 GCF_014852545.1 Variovorax sp. VRV01 | reverse complement strand
AGGTGATGAAGATCTTGGTGCCGAAGACCTTGTAGGTGCCGTCGGGCTGCGGTTCGGCGCGGCTGCGCACCAGCGCCAGGTCGCTGCCGGCCTGCGGCTCGGTGAGGTTCATGGTGCCGGTCCACTGGCCGCTCACGAGCTTCTCCAGGTACACCGCCTTTAGTTCGTCGGAGCCGGCCGTGAGCAGCGCCTCGATGGCGCCGTCGCTCAAAAGCGGGCACAGCGCGAAGCTCATGTTGGCCGAATTGAGCATCTCGCCGCAGGCCGCGCCGATGGTCTTGGGCAGGC
>NZ_JACVBS010000083.1:0-290 GCF_014852545.1 Variovorax sp. VRV01 | reverse complement strand
CCGATCTTTGATGAAACGTGTGACAAAGAAGAAAACGGTCAACCAGAGTGGTGGCAAACCAAACTGTACGAGCGGATGAAGTGTGTTTTCCATTTCTTGTTACCTAATGAGCGTCTGGTCCTGGCCGCATTCCGTCCTAGCTGGCGAGGTCAGGAAAAGACTGCTGTCAGAACCGCGAACATCGCCAAGACGAGTACGAAGGCGAACCCGTCAAGAAGCATCACGCCACGGGCGACCAGGCGAGGCAAGCGCCCGGCGAACGCTCGCAATCGGTCTGCCGACGGATGGCC
>NZ_JACVBS010000082.1:0-296 GCF_014852545.1 Variovorax sp. VRV01 | reverse complement strand
CTTGACCACCGCCAGCAGCGGAATGTCCACGCGCCGGCCGGTCGGCGCCACGCCCGGCAGCATCCACGGAATCTCGGTGGTGTGCGTGAAGCTGAAGAGCAGCTCGTCCACCACCTGCGTGGCGCCCACCGTGCGCGAGATCGACACGAGCGTGGTGTCGGGCGGATTACTGTTGACGAAGTGGTTGCTGTAGAAGCTGTGCAGCGCCTGGTAGCCCACGCCGCCGGTCATGGTGGGAATGTGGTTGACGTAAGGCTCGGCCACCATGGTGGACATGGTGTCGTCCACGTTGCGGG
>NZ_JACVBS010000081.1:0-315 GCF_014852545.1 Variovorax sp. VRV01 | reverse complement strand
TGCAGGTGGTCTTGACGGTCGGGCGGATACCCACGATCTCGATTTCCTCGCCGACCTTGATCACGCCGCGCTCGACGGCGCCGGTCACCACGGTGCCGCGGCCGGAGATCGAGAACACGTCTTCCACGGGCATCAGGAAGGTGCCGTCCACGGCGCGCTCGGGCGTCGGGATGTAGGTGTCCAGCGCCTCGGCCAGCTTCATGATGGCTTCTTCACCGAGCTTGCCCTTGTCGCCTTCCAGGGCGAGCTTGGCCGAGCCGTGGATGATGGGGGTGTCGTCGCCCGGGAATTCGTACTTGTCGAGGAGTTCGCGCA
>NZ_JACVBS010000080.1:0-337 GCF_014852545.1 Variovorax sp. VRV01 | reverse complement strand
CTGCTCGCGGCGGCTGCGGCTGCACTTGCGGCGCTCGTGGCGTTAAACGATTGGCGCGACTCAGGCCCTTTGCGGATTCCCGCGGAGCGGCAAGCAGCGCCAGCTACGCCGCCCTCAAAGAATGCTTCCCCGGCGCTACGGTACGATCAGCGTGAGCTGAAGCCTGAATCAACATCGCGCGTACAGCGCTTCGCGAAATGCATATCGCCGGCGGGCGCGGCAACCTATACGGACGGATCTTGCCCAGCTGACGCACGGGCCAGCGAAGTGTCGGTGACGCCTGATGTCAACTTAGCCGAGGGGATGTCCCAGGATGCCAGGCAGGCGTCGATGCGCC
>NZ_JACVBS010000007.1:0-336955 GCF_014852545.1 Variovorax sp. VRV01 | reverse complement strand
CCCCTTGAGCCAGGGCATCGTGTTCGGCACCAGCGTGGCCTGCCCGCTGCACAACTGGGCCATCGGGCTGCAGGACGGGTGTGCCCAATCGCCCGACGAAGGGTGCACGCCGCGGTTTGCGGTGAAGGTGGCCGAAGGCGTGGTGCATCTGGACTCGAAAGAACTCGCGACGCATGCCGTCGAACTGGAGCGCCCCGTTGCAGGGCCCGCGAACCGCGCCCGCCTGTCCGAAGACACGGCCGCCTGAACCGCCGAGCCACCATGAGCCTCACTCTGACTTCCTCGACGCCTGCGACGCATGTCCGGGCGCCCATGGCGCTCGGCCGCTGCACCCTCGTCGGTGCCGGCCCCGGCGATCCCGAACTGCTCACGCTGAAGGCGCTCAGGGCCATCCAGTCGGCCACCGTGCTGCTCGTCGACGACCTGGTCAGCGACGACATCGTCGCCATGGCGGCGCCCGGCGCGCGCGTGATCCAGGTCGGCAAGCGCGGCGGCTGCAAGAGCACGCCGCAAAGTTTCATCGAGCGGCTGATGATCATGGCGGTTCGCGAAGGCGAGCAGGTGGTCCGGCTCAAGGGCGGCGACCCTTTCATCTTCGGACGCGGCGGTGAAGAGGTCGAGCACCTCGCGCAGGCCGGCATCCATGTGGAAGTGATGAACGGCATCACGGCCGGACTGGCCGGGCTCACTTCGCTCGGCGTGCCGCTCACGCACCGTGCGCATGCGCAGGGCGTGGTGTTCATCACCGGCCACGCCAAGCCCGGATCACCGGGGCCCGACTGGCGCACGCTGGCCGCCACGGCCCATTCGGCGCGCCTCACGCTGGTCATCTACATGGGCGTATCGAGCGCAGGCTCGATCCAGGACGAACTGCTGAGCGGACTGCCGCCGGCCACGCCGATCGTGGTGGTGCAGAACGCCAGCCTGCCTTTGCAGCGGCACGCCGTCGGCACGCTGGCGACGCTGCAGCGCACGATTGCCGACAACGGCCTTGGCAGCCCTTCGATCATCGTGGTCGGCGATGTGCTGCAAGGACTCGCGGCCGCAACTCGCGCGGCGCAGCCCGCGCTGGAGAAGGCCGCCTGAGGCGCAGCCCCCTTCCCTTTTTTTCGTTCAGCCTCCCACTCTTCAATCCCAAAGAAAAAAGCCATGGCCTATCTGCAGCCTTCCGAATTCGTCACCAAGATGGTGGACGCTGGTGAATCCAAGATCTTCATGTCCACGCGCGACACGCTCATCCGCGCCTTCATGGCAGGCGCGATCCTCGCGCTGGCGGCGGTGTTTGCCGTCACCATCAACGTGCAGACCGGCTATTCGATCATCGGCGCGATCCTGTTTCCCGTCGGCTTCTGCATCCTCTACCTGCTCGGCTTCGACCTCCTGACCGGCGTGTTCGTGCTGACGCCGCTCGCGCTGATCGACAAGCGGCCGGGCGTGACCATCGGCGGCGTGCTGCGCAACTGGGGCCTGGTGTTCGTCGGCAATTTCCTCGGCGCCTTCACCGTGGCCGTGCTGATGGCCATCGTCTTCACCTTCGGCTTCACGAGCCCGCCCGACAAGGTCGGCCAGGTGATTGCCACGATCGGCGAGGCGCGCACGCTCGGCTACTCCGCCCATGGCGCTGCGGGCATGCTGACACTCTTCGTGCGCGGCATGCTGTGCAACTGGATGGTGTCCACCGGCGTGGTGGGTGCGATGATCTCCACTTCGGTGAGCGGCAAGGTGCTGGCCATGTGGATGCCGATCATGGTGTTCTTCTTCATGGTGTTCGAGCACTCGGTCGTCAACATGTTCCTCTTTCCGTCGGCGCTGCTCATGGGCGGCAATTTTTCGATCATGGACTACATCATCTGGAACGAGATCCCGACCGTGCTGGGCAACCTCGTCGGCGGCCTGTCGTTCACCGGCCTGACGCTGTACGCCACGCACGTGCGCACGGCGCCCAAGCGCGTCGTGCGCTGAATCTGCGCGCCGCCGCCGCGTGACGATGCGCCCCGGCCTCGCAGTCTCCATCGGCCAGCACTCCGACAAGGGACGCAAGGAAGCCAACCAGGACTTCCACGGCGCCGCCCTGCCGGAGGCGCCGGGCCGCAGCGCCAAGGGTGTGGCCGTTGCGATTGCCGACGGCATCAGCAGCAGCGACGTGAGCCATGTGGCCAGCGAGTCGGCGGTCAGGAGCTTCCTGACGGATTACTACTGCACCTCCGATGCCTGGAGCGTGAGCCGCTCGGCGCAACGCGTACTCACGGCGGCCAACGCCTGGCTGCACGCGCAGACCCAGAACAGCAGCGGCCGCTTCGACAAGGACCGCGGCTACGTCTGCACCTTCAGCGCGCTGGTCATCAAGTCGACCACGGCGCACGTCTTCCACGTGGGCGACACGCGCGTCTGCCGCTGGCATGCGGAGGCGCTCGAGCAGCTGACCGAAGACCACCGCGTCTCGGTGGCCGGCGGGCACAGCTACCTGAGCCGGGCGCTGGGCGTGGGCCCGCATGTGGAGATCGACTACCAGGCGCTCGCCATCGAGAAAGGCGACGTCTTCCTGCTGACCTCCGACGGCGTCCATGAGCACGTGGATGCGGCGGTCATCAGGGCCGCGCTGGAGGCGCACCCCGGCGACCTGGACGCCGCGGCAAGACGCATCGCCGAGGAAGCGTACCGGCGCGGCAGCCCCGACAACCTGACGGTGCAGATCGTGCGCGTCGACGCCCTGCCCGACGGCGACATCAACGAACTGCAGGCGCAGCGCGCGGCACTGCGCCTGCCGCCGATACTCGAAGCGCGCATGCAGTTCGACGGCTACACCATCTTGCGCGACCTGCACCGCAGCAGCCGCAGCCACATCTACCTGGCGGTGGATGACGACACAGGCCGCAGCGTCGTGCTCAAGACGCCATCGGTCGACCTGCAGAACGACGAGGCGCACCTCGACCGCTTCCTGCTCGAGGAATGGGTGGCCCGCCGCATCGACAGCGCGCACGTGCTCAAGCCGCATGTCCCCGAGCGCAAGCGCAACTACCTCTACGTGGCGATGGAGTTCGTCGACGGGCAGACACTCGCGCAATGGATGATCGACAACCCGCGGCCGAGCCTGGAGTCGGTGCGTGGCATCGTGGAGCAGCTGGCCCGGGGGCTGCAGGCCTTCCATCGCATGGAGATGCTGCACCAGGACCTGCGGCCCGAGAACATCATGATCGACCGCACGGGCACGGTGCGGATCATCGACTTCGGCTCGGCCTGGGTGGCGGGCCTGGGCGACAGCACGCTGGCCGATCCGGCCCAGGTGCTGGGCACGGTGCAGTACACGGCGCCCGAATACTTCGTCGGCGATGGCGGCTCGCCTCGGTCCGACCTGTTCTCGCTGGCCGTGATCGTCTACCAGATGCTGACCGGCCGCTTGCCCTACGGCGCGCAGGTGGCGCGCATCCGCACGCGCGCGGACCAGCGCAACCTGCAATACCGCTCGGCGCTCGATGCGCAGCGAGCCATCCCGGCATGGATCGACGAAGTGCTGCGAAAGGCCCTGCACCCCAATCCGCTCAAGCGCCATGAAGCGCTGTCGGAATTCGTCGAGGACCTGCGCCAGCCGCCCCCCGATTTCCTGAACCGGCGCGGCACGCCGCTGCTCGACAAGAACCCGGTGGTCTTCTGGAAATGCGCCACCCTGCTGCTGGGCATGGCGGTGGTGGTGCTGCTCGGCGTGATCAGCCTGCGCAGCTGAGGGAGCGACAGCCGCCCCCTCGGGCCGCTCACCACTTCATCCGCACGCCCAGCGACGCGTTGACCGAGCTCTTCACCTTCGCATCGCCGCCCGAGGACCACAGCTTGCCCACTTCGCCGTACAGGCTGGTGGCGCTGCCCAGCGCCAGCGTGAAGCCGCCGGCCAGCTCGGTGCTGGTGCCGCCCGTGGGCGCCACGATGTCGGTGCGCGTGGCGCCGTTCACGAAGCGCGCCACGTCCGCACCGCTCGAGTTCCTGTAGACGTTGAAGCGGCCGTACGGCTGCAGCGTGCCCAGGCCGGTGCCGAACTCGCCCTTCACGCGCAGGCCCGCGCGCGCGATCCAGCCGCTGTCCGCCTCGGGCTCGACCACCGCGCCGACGATCGCCGAGTTGTTCAGGTCCAGGTGCTGGTGGATCAATTGCAGCTGCGGCTCCACGCTCCAGCCGCTCGCCCCGAGCGCGAAGGCCTGGCCCACTTCGACGGACCCCAGCAGGCTGTGGCCCTTGCCCTCCACGCCGCCGCCGAGGTTCGGCTGCACCGTGTAGCGGTGGCGCCCCGACTGCACCACGGCATCGGCATAGAAGCCGCTGTCGCCGCTGTAGGTGCCGTAGATGCCCACGTACTGGCTGCGCAGGTCGTTGCGGCCCACGCGCAGGTTCTGCAGGCCGCTGGCAAAGCCGCTCACCTTGGCATCGCCGTCGAGCTGGCCCACGTAGAGGCCGGCGCGCCAGTTGGGCGTGGCCAGCAGGTCGGTGCCGGCCTGCACGCCGGTCAGGCGTCCCTTGCTGGTGGGCGAGACGGTGCCGCCCTGCTGGATGTCGAGGTCGGTGGAGAGCACGCGGGCCCAGGCGCGGCGGCCGGATCCGCCGGCCGGCATGGCGGCCGTGCCTTTCACGTCGTCGTCGCCCACGCGCTTGCGCAGGTCGCCCAGCATCGCGAGGCTGCCCTGGCGCAGCTGGCTCGGCAGCGCGGCATAGAGCGAGGCCTCGGCGCGGTAGGTGGGAACGACCACGGGTGGCGTGGCCGGAGGCGTCACGGGAGTCACGGGAGTCACGGGATCGACTGGCGGGACCACGTTCGTGGTCGAGCGCAGGTACCAGTTCTCCCCTGCCCCGTTCGCATCGGCGGCATGCAGGCGGTACTCGTAGGCGCCCGCATCCACATGGCTGCCCGCGAGCGAGAAGGCGCTCTTCGTGGTCTGTGCGGTGGTGGTGGCGCCGTTGCGTGCGCTGATCACCTCGATGCCGTTGCCGCTGGTGAGCGCCCCCAGTCCGCTCAAGTTGACGATCTGCACCGTGGTGCTGCCGCTGGCGATGGCGGTGGACCCATCGAGTACCAGCCGGTCGCTCGCGCTGCCATCGGCGCCCAGCGCGGTGCCCAGGCGCAGCACGCCGTTGTTGCCGGCGTAAGGTCCGTTGACGGTCAAGGTGGTGCCCGGCGTGGTGCCGATGAGCGAGACAGTGCCGCTGTTGGCGAGCGAGGCCACGGTCTGGCTGAAGCCCGCGAGGTCCAGCGTGGCGCCGGCCGCCACGCTGTGCGCGGAACTCGCGCTGAAGGTGTTGGCCGCACCGGCGCGCAAGGTGCCCTGGGCCACGTTGGTGGCGCCGGTGTAGGTGTTGGCGCCGGTCAGCGTGAGCGTGCCGCTGCCCTGCTTGGTGATGAAGCCGCCGCCCGTGATGGCGCCGCTGAGCGTTTCGCTGAACGCGCCGGTGTCGATGACGGGGTCGTTGCTCCCGGTCAGCTCGATGGCGTTGGCGATGGTCAGTCCGTCGGCGCTGAAGCCGAGCGTGGTGCCGTCGTCCATCGCCAGCGTGCCGGTGCCCAGCGCCTGGCTGTGGCCCAGGTCGAGGCGGCCCTGCTTCAGCGCGGTGCCGCCGGTGTAAGTGTTGGCGCCGGACAGCGTCAGCGTGCCGGTGCCGACCTTCACCAGCGAGCCGCCGGTGCCGCCGTTCTCGCCGCCGTCCTCGACCGTACCGGCAAACTGCGAATCGCGTCCGCCTGCACCGAGCGAGACTGCATTCGCGCCCAGCAGCAGCCGTCCCTGGCCCGACAACGCCCCGATGCTCAGCGCACCCGTGTGGTAGGACGCATCGACGCGGCCATTGCCGTCGTTCACCAGGGTGGCGCTGTCTGCGCTGCTGCTGCCGATGAAATAGGTGACGCCGCCGGAGCGGTTCGTGATGGTGGCGGATCCGGCCGTGCTGCTGTCGTAGAAGCGTGCCTGCCCGCCGTTGTTGTCGATGACGGCGTTGCCCGCCGAGCCGTTCTGGATGAAGAAGGTGGCCGCGCCGCCGCCGTTGTTCACGATGTGTGCGTCGGCCGAGCTGGTCGTTTCGCGAAAGTATGTGAACCCGCTCTGGTTGTTGATGATCGTGGATGTGCCGCCGCTGCTCGTGCCGTAGAAATCCGTGCCGCTGGCGTTGTTGTTGGTAATGAGCGATTGCCCCGCCGTGCTCGCGCCTCGGAAGGTCGTGAAACCGTTCTGGTTCGTGATGGTCAGTGCCTGGGCATCGACCCCGTCCAGGAACTCCAGCGCGCCATTGACCGTGACCGCCCCGCTGCCGAGCGCGCCGGTTGTCGCCGCCTGCAGGAGGCCCGTGCTCACCAGCGTGCCGCCGCTGTAGCTGTTGACGCCGCCGAGCACCAGCGTGCCGGCCCCGGTCTTTTGCAGGCTGCCGCTACCGGAAAGCACACCGTTGAGCCTCAGCGCCTGCGCAGAATCGACCTCGAAAGCCGCACCGCCCGCTCCCAGCGTGACGTTGCGCGTACCGGTGGTCGTTCCGGTGGCGCGCAAGGTGCCGCCGTCCAGCGTGAGCGTGCCGGCCGAGTTGCCGAGGGCGCCGTCGTCGGCAATCGCGAGCGTGCCGCCGAGCACGTTCCAGGGCGTCAGCTCGGTGGTGGTGCCGGTCAAGGTCCAGGTGCTGGTGCCTGTCTTCTCGTAGCGGTCGAAGCCGCGGTAGGTGGCAGCGGCGAGCGACGTGGTGCCACCGCCCAGCGCGCCGGACAGCCGCAGCAGATTGCCGGTGCCGTTCGCCGTGAGCGTTCCGGTGATCACCGATCCGTTCTGCAGTTCGAGCGAGTTGTCGTTGCCGGTGATGCGCACCGCGTCGCCGCGCGTGGTGCCGTCGCCGGCGAGGCCCCCGGTCAAGGTGCCGGTGTTGACGATGGTGTTCGTGTTGCCGCGGATGCGCAGGCCCGCGCCGCCGATGCCATTGACCGCGCTGCTTCCGCCGGCACCGCCCGCACCTCCCACCAGCGCGCCGGTATTGAGCACCGAGTTGCCACTGGACTCCAGCGCCAGGCCGGCACCGCCTTCGCCGCCGCCCCCGTGCAAGCCGGCAAAGGAGGTGCCGCCATCGCCGCCCCGCCCGCCGGTGGCGGTGCCGCTGTTCGTGACCGTGGCGCCCCCGCCCTGCAGCACCATGCCATCGCCGCCACCGCCGCCGCCGCCAGCCCATTGGCCCGGACTGCCCGCGCCCCCTTGGCCGCCCGTCATCTGTCCCGCGTTGCTGACCGTGGCATTGGCCGCCACCGACTGCAGGCCCGCGCCGCCGCCGCCGCCGCCGCCCGACAGGCGCCCGGCGCCCCCGTTGCCGCCATTGCCACCCAGGAGAATGGTGCCGGACGTTGCCGTGATCGCGGTGTCGCTGGTATACACAGCGGCCCCACCTCCTCCGCCGCCACCGGCCCCGTAGACCGGATCGGGGTCGGCCACGCCGTCGGTTCCCGACGCTCCGCTGACCGAGCCGGTGACGCTGGTTGCGCCCACCGCGCCCCCCGTACCGCCAGCCCCGGCCGCTCCGTTGCCACCGGCACCGCCGGTTCCTGCCGTCGGGGCCTGTCCATTGCTGGTGGGGTACATGCCGATATTGCCGCCCCCCGCCCCGCCGCCATTCCCCACGCCGCCGCGGCCGCCGGTGCCTCCTCCCACCATGGCCGCGCCGCCGCCGGCGGCCTGCGCCCAGGCGCTTCCCGGAAGGTTGGCCAGCGCCAGCAGGCAGGTCGCCGCCGCGACCGTCGAAGAAGCACTCCGCCCGCGCCGGCGTGAAAGCTCCGAAACGGCCACCCAGGTGCCCAGCGCAGCGTTCCAGACGCTGCAATGAATTTTGTTCATGCCCTCGATCCTCGTGTTGATTGGTATTCGCTATGCGGAACCTGTGGCGAAGATCGCGTCAATGCCAAGCCCTCGGAGAGCCCCTCGACGGGAAAATGCCGAGGCTATTGAAACAATAGTTGACATATGAAGACACTTCTTCACAACTCCAGGCTTTATGCCAGAGTGCGTGTCTTCTTTCAACTGGGGGGCGACAAGCAGGCGTGCGCCACCGGCATCGTGGAGCCGGCGGCGCGACGGAGGAAAAGGGGACGCCGAGACCTATCGCTTGGCGTCGGGGTCGCGGCCTTCCTGGGCCTTGTCCTGCGGGGCCTTCGGGAGCTTGACCTTGGTCACGGTGACGGACACCGGGTCGCTCGCGGGAAAGGATTCCTCGACTCCGCTGTCCAGGGCCTCCTCGCTCGGCGCCTGTTCAGTCGGCTTGGCGGGCTCGACCGGCGGTTTGCCGTGGTTCTTGGAGGTGGGAAAGGGAAAGGCTTTTTCCGAAGAAGTCATCTTGGGCTCCTCAGCCATCCAAGCGCTCAGGGCTTGGACGGCTCCTGGTTGGTCTTGGGCCGGAGGTCTTCCCGCAGCCCGAAGGCTGCGGAATCGTCGTGGCGCGAGGCCTCCGCGTCCTTGCGCTTGCGCGCCATGCCTTCGGCTGGCGCCGGTGCCGAGTCGGGCTCGCCGGCGGCCGAGGAACTGCCCGCGAACTTTTCGCCCGCGCCAAGGTTGTCCACGCCGCCATCCGTGGTGGGCCGCGATCCGTCGCCTGAACCGAGGCTTCCGGGTGTTCTGTTCATATCGATCGACTCCTCTCTGTTCGCCTTGGGCGCCTGGGGAACACCAGTTGGAACGAACCCATTCTGGGAGGTACCCCGGTCCCGCACGTAGGACGAGGCCAGCGTCCCTTAGTCGGAAGCTTCCTCGCCCCGGCGCAGCCGTTGCGTTGTTGAATGTTGCTGAAGTGTTTCGTTAAAGGCGCAACACCTTGTCGGCGGCGCTCGAATGGATCAGCATCGAATGCCCACTATTCACATTTGTATGTGATAAATTCACATAAATAACATCGTGAAACATTGATGGCCAGCTGAATGAAAAAGCACTCGTTCCCGCGCAAACGCAATGGCTTCACATTGATCGAATTGATGATCACGGTGGCGATCATTGCCATCCTGGCGTCCATCGCGTATCCCAGCTATCAGCAATACATCGTCCGATCCAAGCGCTCTGCGGCGCAGGCGCAGATGATGGACATCGCCAATCGCCAGCAGCAGTTCCTGCTGGCCAACCGCGTGTACGCCACCAAGGACGCCCTGACGGCCAGCGGCTACACGCTGCCCGCGGAGGTTGCGGCCAACTACGGCTACACCATCACGCTGCAGGACGCCAGCACAGCGGTGCCCAGCTTTCTCCTGACCTTCAGTCCTACGTCCACGGGAAGCCAGAGGGGAGACGGCGACCTCACCCTCGACAACCAGGGCGTCAAGACGCCGGCGGGCAAATGGTGAAGCGCCGCTCACCCGCCGCATCCCACGCACGCGCCCAGCGCGGTGCCACGCTGCTCGAGGTGCTGGTCACGCTGCTGATCGTCTCGTTCGGGCTTTTCGGGCTCGTGGGCCTGCAGGCGCGGCTCCAGTCGTCGGAGATGGAGTCCTACCAGCGCTCGCAGGCGCTGATCCTGCTCAACGACATGGCCAGCCGCATCGAGACCAACCGTCGCATGGCCTCCAGCTACGTCACGACCGCGCCGCTGGGCGCGGGAGCCACTTGCCCGACAGCCACCGCCACGCGCTTGCAAGTCGACGTGAAGGAGTGGTGTAACAGCTTGCAGGGCGCGGCCGAAACGTCAAGCGGCACCAAGCTCGGCGCGATGATCGGCGGCCGCGGCTGCGTGCAGGACCTGGGCAACAACGAGTACCTGATCACGGTCGCCTGGCAAGGCCTGGTGCCTACTGCCGCGCCGCCCGAGGGCGTGCCCTGCGGCAAGGACATGTACGACGCGGCCGCCCCGGCCTCGGCCAGCGAACCGGCACCGGCCTGTTCCAGCGACAGGTGCCGCAGGACCGTGACGACGCTGGTGCGCATCGGGAATCTCTCATGAGCCGGGTCCGCTTGGCGACCGCGGTTCAGCGCCCTGCCCGGCTTGCGCGCGTCTCGCTGCGCCAGCGGGGGCTGACGCTGATCGAGCTGATGGTGGCGATCACCATCATGCTGATCGTCGTGGCTGCGCTGCTTGCGCTGTTCCTCAACGTGAACAACACGCAGCGCGAAATGGTCAGGGTCAATCGCCAGATGGAGAGCGGCCGCCTCAGCATCTTCGTGCTGGAGAACGAGATCTCGCACGCCGGCTTCTGGGAAAACTACATGCCCGAGTTCGACGACCTCACGGTCACCACGGCGCCCCAGAAAGTGCCCACGGGCACGGCGCCCGATCCGTGCCTGGCCTACACGGCGGCCAACTGGACCGACGACTACAAGCGCAGCCTGCTCGACATGCCCGTGCAGGCCTATGACGCGGTGCCAGCCTCTTGCGCGACGCTGCTCGCGAACCAGAAGGCCGGCACCGACGTGCTGGTGGTGCGCCATGCCGAGACCTGCCTGCCGGGCGCACCGAACTGCGAAGCCGACACGCTCGGCAAGCTGTACTTCCAGTCGTCGTTCTGCGGCACGCAGAAGCCTTCTGACTTCGACCTCAGCACGGCCGGCTTCGCCACCATGCTGGCCAAGAACTGCACCGCGCCGGCGCCCAAGCGGAAGTTCATCTCCGACATCTACTACGTGCGCACCTACGCCGAGACCGTGGGCGACGGCATTCCCACACTGGCGCGCTCGCGCTTCGACCTTGGAGCCACGGGACTGGCGCAGCAGCCGCCGGTGCCGCTGATCGAGGGCATCGAAGGCTTCCGCGTGGAGCTGGGCCTGGACACCGCGAGCAAGACCGGCGCGCTGGTGAACTACGCCCAGGCCATCAACTGGGCCGACTCGGCCAACAGGTCCACGCCCACCAATCGCGGCGACGGAAGCCCCGACGGCGACTTCGTGCACTGCAGCACGGCCTCGCCCTGCACGGCCGACCAGCTGATCAACGTGGCGGCAGTCAAGCTCTACGTGGTCGCCCGCAGCCTGGAGATTTCGCCGGGCCACACCGACACGCGCACCTACAACCTGGGAAGCGGAACGCTCGGCCCCTTCAACGACCATTACAAGCGGCATGCGTTCACCACCGCGATCCGCATGACCAATGTGACAGGCCGCAGGGAAACGCCGTGAAGATGCCATCGACACATTCCGTGCGCCGGCAGGCCGGTGCGGCACTGATCGTCGGGCTGATCATGCTGCTTCTGATCACGCTGGCTGTGACGGCGGGGTTCACGCTCAGCAACACCAACCTCAAGTCGGTGGGCAACATGCAGAACCGCAACGAGGCCGTGGCCGCTTCGAACCGGGCGATCGAGGAAGTGGCCGCCTCGCTGCTGCTGCCGGGCGTCGATGGCTCGCCTTCGCTTACGGCGCCCCAGGGCACCGTGAGCCTGGTGGACATCAACAACGACGGCACGATCGACTATCGGGTGCAGATTGCACCACCCACCTGCGTGCGCGCCACCAAGTCGACCGGCACCGGCGGCGGTGGCGCCGTCGGGCCTGGCGGCATCGGCGGCGGGGCATCCACTACCGGCTCGGGGCTCAACGCCGTACCCGACCAATACAACTCGGTGTGGGACATCAGCACCAGCGTGACGGATGCCGCCAGCGGCACGGTCACTTCGGTCCGCCAGGGCGTGCGCGCGTTGCTGAGCAAGGAACAGTTCCTGGCGCTGTGCTCCTAGCAAAGCGCCTCCCCCGAATGATCACGACGATGAACGGATCGCCACCATGAAAAAGAACTTCTTCCGATCGCTTTGCGCCACTGCGATGCTGATGCTCGGCCTGGGCTCGGCCCAGGCGGAAGACATCGATCTGTTCGTCGGCTACAACCAGACCACGACATCCGCGCCGAACGTGCTGTTCGTGGTGGACAACACGGCCAACTGGACGCCGCTATTTGCCGCCGAGATGAACGCGCTGGCCAGTGCCTTCGAGAGCCTGCCCACGAGCAAGTTCAGGGTGGGCGTGATGATGTTCAGTGAAACGGGCGGAGGCAACTCGAACATCGACGGCGCCTACCTGCGCGCGGGCGTGCGCCTTCTGAACGATGCCAACAAGCTCAATTACGGCGCGCTGATTCGCAGCTTCAATGTGAATGACGACAAATCCAATGGCGGCAAGGCCGGCAAGATGATGGCGGAGGTGTACCGCTACCTGAGCAGCGGCGCGCCCTTGGGCGGCAACAACAAGGCAAAGGCCGACTACGCGGGCAATGTCTTCGGAACCGCTGCGTCCAAGGCGATCTACGCGTTGCCTGGCAACCCTCTGGCAGCAATCAACAGCAGCACCTATATCGGTCCGAGCACCGCCAATTGCGCCAGAACCTATGTCATCTACATCAGCAACGGGGCCGCGCAGGACAACAGCAGCGACACCACGATTTCCCTCAATGCATTGCGCACCGCCGGGGGCGACACGAGCACAATCACGCTGAACCCGAGCGGCTCGCAGGACAACACGGCCGACGAATGGGCCAGGTTCCTGAAGACCAGCATGGGCGTCAACGTCTACACCATCGAAGCGGCCACGGCCACGGGAGGCCAGGGACCGGGCTGGACCGCCTTGCTCCAGAGCATGGCCAAGGTCAGTGAAGGCGGGTACTACGACGTCCATGCGGAGGCCAATCTGGGCACAGCGCTGGCTGGCGCCTTCGACGACATCTTCAGCAAGATCCAGTCCGTCAATAGCGTGTTCTCGTCGGTGAGCCTGCCCGTGAGCGTGAATACGCAGGGAACCTACCTGAACCAGGTGTTCGTCGGCATGTTCCGCCCTGACGATTCCGCCTATCCCCGCTGGAACGGCAATCTCAAGCAGTACAAGCTCGGGGTGAACCCCCAGACCAAGCAACTGGTCCTGCAGGACGCGGACAGCGTTGATGCTGTCAACAAGGAAACCGGCTTCATCACGCCGTGCGCACGAAGTTTCTGGACTCCGACCCAGCTCAACAACTATTGGAGCTTCAATCCTTCCGGCGACTGCATACGCACCGACCCGATCACCAGTCTGCCCGTCAGCGGACTTGCAGCTTCGGACACTCCCGACGGCAACGTGGTCGAAAAAGGCGCGCAGGGCTACATGCTGCGGCAGGTGCTCACCGCCGACCGCAATGTCAAGACCTGTGCGCCGGGTGCTTGCTCGGCCCTGACGAGCTTCGTCGACGGCAATGCGAGCATCACGTCGACGGCGCTGGGTGCACAGACCACCACCGAACGAACCGCGCTGATCAACTGGCTCCGCGGCCTCGACAACAAGGGCGACGAACGCAAGGACGCTGCCGGGAACCCCTTGACTTCCACCACCGCGATGCGCCCCTCGGTGCACGGCGACGTGGTGCATTCGCGGCCGGTGGCGATCAACTACGGCACCGACGCAGCGCCACAGGTGGTGGTGTTCTACGGTGCCAACGACGGCGTGCTGCGCGCAGTCAACGGCAACCAGACCGGTTCGATCGGATCGGCGGCGCCTGGCAGCGAGCTGTGGTCCTTCGTGCCGCCCGAGTTCTACGGCAGCATCAAGCGGCTCTACGACAACACGACGCGCATCAATTTCCCCGGCGTGCCCGTCAGCGTGGGCACCACCGCACCCAAGCCCTACGGCATGGACGGCCCGATGGCAGCCTACCGCCAAGGCACCTCGGCCTGGCTCTATGCGAGCATGCGCCGCGGCGGCCGTCTGATCTATGCTTTTGACGTGTCCAACCCGGCGGCACCCAGCCTCAAGTGGCGCCGCGGCTGCCCCAACCAGGACAACGACACCGGCTGCGACACCGGCATGAGCGGCATCGGCCAGACCTGGTCGGCGCCGAAGATCGTGAAGGCCAGCGGCTACGGCGCCGGCAGCACGCCCATCGTGATGTTCGGCGGCGGCTACGACAAGTGCGAGGACGTCGACGCCACCACGGCGGCCAGCGCCTGCGGCACGGCCACCAAGGGCAACAAGATCTATGTGCTCGACGCGAGCACGGGCGACGTCCTGAAGACCTTCGACACCGTGCGCGCAGTCAGCGGCGAGGTCACCATCGTGAACGACGGCACCGGCCTCGCCAGGTTCGCCTATGCGGCCGACCTGGGCGGCAACGTCTACCGGATCACCATCGGAGCCAGTGCACCCGCCGGCTGGGAGCTGGCCAAGATCGCTTCGCTCGGGTGCGACGACCCCGCGACCTCCTGCACGCCCAACCGCAAGTTCATGTTCGGCCCCGACGTGGTCGAGGACAACGGCATGTACGTGCTGCTGCTGGGCTCGGGCGACCGCGAGAAGCCGCTGCGCTCCTACGCTGCCGCACTCAGCGTTGCCAACCGCTTCTATATGCTGGTGGACAAGCCCTCAGATACCACCTGGCTCACCACCGAAGCCACCCGTTGCAACGGCATCTCCGTGCTGTGCCAGGGCTCCCTGTTCGCCATCACGGGCAACACGACGCCGTCGGCGACCGAGCTCGCGGCCAAGAAGGGCTGGTACCTCGCGCTTGCGGCCGGCGAGCAGGTGGTGACTTCATCGGTCACAGCCTATGGCACCACGACATTCAACACCCACACGCCGACCGACTCCAGCGTGACCCAGTCGTGCCGGGCAAACCTGGGCACCGCCAACGTGTACAACCTGTCATACCTCGACGCGACGGGGCAGAACGGCGCGCGCTTCCAGAACGTGGTTGGGGGCGGCCTCGCGCCCTCGCCCGTGGTCGGCCGCGTGATGGTGGGCGACACCTTCCGCGACGTGGTGATCGGCGCCAACCCCGATTCGTTCCTGAGCCCGAAGGGCGCCACGGTCAAGGCCGCCTTCAAGCAGCCCAAGGGCCGGGTCTACTGGTTCATCCAGAAGTAAAAGAGGAAAAAGGGATGGCCATGCCCGGCACGCGCGCCCGCGGTTTCACGCTCATCGAGCTGATGGTCACCCTCGTGGTGCTGATCGTGCTGGTGTCGGTGGCGGTTCCCTCGTTCGATTACATACGGCTTTCGACCCGGCTGAATTCGTACGCAACCGATCTCGTCGCCGGCAGCCAGCTTGCGCGCAGCGAGGCCATCAAGCGCAACGCGCCCGTCACGCTGTGCGCTTCGTCCAACGGCACCAGCTGCGCCACCGACGGGCAATGGGAGGCCGGCTGGATCGTCATCAGCAGCGGTGCGACGCCCACGGTGATCCAGAAGCAGCCCGCGGCCGCCAGCGGCTACCGCATCCGCGACAGCGGCGGCCTCAGCGCGCTCGCCTTCGAGGGCACCGGCGTCGGCGCCACCGCGGCCAACTTCACGATCTGCCGGGCTACCCCCCTGGGTACCCCGAAGCGGCTGGTCAAGATCAGCGCCACCGGCCGTTCCTCGGTCACGCGGACCGATGCAGGAAGCTGCGCCGCATGAATGAGGTCTTTTTTGTGCGATCCTCGGCGACGCGGACAATAGTGCACTGATCGACGGCCCCGGGGCCCTTCAGTCCCTGCCGCCGCACCGCAATCGCATCAGAAGAAACGCTTCATTTTTCATGGAACACCAGCTCGACTGGGCACTGGCCGCCTGCGCCCGCATCCTGCGGCCGGTGGTCAGGCTCGCCCTGGCGATGGGGGTCAAGCACCCGCACCTGGAAGTCCTGCTGCGCGACCTGCTGCTCGAGGAGGCCAAGCGCTCCTGGCGCCAGCAGGGGGTGGCAAAGCCCAACATCAGCCAGCTGTCGGTCACCACCGGGCTCAACCGCAAGGCCGTGACGGCCAAGGTCCGCGACACCGTGGACGCCCTGCCCCACACCGAGATCTCCGCCGCTGCCAAGACCTTCACGCTGTGGCTGCAGATGGTGTCGGAGAACCAGTCCTTCCAGCGCTTGCCGATCACCTCCGAGGGCGACGATGCGCCCTCCTTCGAAACCGTGGCCAGGCTCGGCAGCCGCGGCAACGTGCACCATCGGACCATCCTCGACGAGTTGGTGCGCCTGAACATGGTGGCCGAACAGGACGGCTACGCCGAACTCAAGGCCAACGGCTTCGTGCCGGTGGACGACCTGCAGTCGATGCTGGCATTCCTTGGCGACAACGGCCGCGACCACCTGCTGGCGGCGGTGTCCAACACGCTGGGCGAAGAGCCCCGCATGCTCGAGCGCTCCGTATATGCGCGCGGCCTCGGCCTGCAGGATTGCGAAAATATCCACCAGGTGGTGCGCGACCGCTGGGCGGCCCTGCACCTGGAGCTGGCGGGCGAGATGAACCGCGCGGTCGACCGGGCGCCCGAAGGCGCCAAGGGGCGCATGCGCGTCGGGATCTATACCTACTATGAAGACGAGGCGGCGCCGGGCGCGCCTCCCGTCCCCGCCCAGCGGGACAAAGGAACACGATGAAGAACCACTACCGATGGATGCGCGGCATCCTCTTTGCCGGGGCCATGGCCTTGCTGCTCTCGTGCGGGGGCGGCGGCAGTGGCGGTGGCGGTTCGGCAGGCAGCCTGGGCGGCATCGCCGGTAGCGGCGCGACGGGCTCTGGAAGCGATGGCGCGGGCACGGGAGGCGGTGGAAACGATGGCTCCGGCAGTACGGGCGGCACGGGTAGCGCAGGCGGCTCCGACGGCACGAGCACCGCAGGCAACGGCAGCGACGACGGTTCTGGCGTGGGCTCGGGCGGCACGGGCGTGAGCACCGCCGACGCCACCGGCATCGGCTCCGTCGGCGGGCTGGGCAGCATCATCCTGAATGGCGTGCGCTACAACACGGACGCTGCCACCACCAGCCTGGAGGACGCCGCCGAACTGCAGATCGGCATGAGCGTGCGGATTGCGGGCAAGATCGACAGCGAATTCACCGCGGCCACGGCGCAGCAGGTCGATTCGGCTGCCGAGCTGCGCGGTGCCGTGTCGGCCATCGTTGCCGGGGCCGGCAGCTTCGCCGTGATGGGCACCACGGTCACCATCGACAACGCCACCATCTGGAGCGGCGCGAACAGCCTGGCCCAGATCGCGATCGGCAGCGTGGTGCAGGTCTGGGGCCTGCCCTCTGCGCCGGGCACCTTGCGTGCCACGCGCGTCGAACTGAAGCCGACGTCGCCCGAGCCGCTGGTGACCGGTGTCGTGCAGAACCTGGACCGGATCGGACAGCGCTTCACGCTGGGCCTGCTCACGGTCCGGTACGGCAGCGCCGCGTTCTCGGGCGGCATCGACCTCTCCACGCTGGCCGATGGCGCCATCGTCCGCGTGCGCGGCAGCGCTGCACCGGTTGCAGACGTCTTCACTGCAACCAAGGTGCAGGGCTGGTATGCGGTGCCAACGCAGAACGCCGCCGCGGTGCAACTGGCGGGTGTCATCACAAACTACGGCGGGCTCAATGCCTTCAAGGTGCTGGGCACGGCCGTCGATGCATCCAATGCCATCGTCACGGGCGGCCCGGCGAGTTCGATCGGCGACGGCGTCAAGGTGGAACTCGACGGCTTCATGACCAACGGCGTGCTGGTGGTGAAGAAGCTGCGCATCCGCTATATCCCCGGCACGGGCGGGCCGGTCGCCTTCACGCTGATCGGCGCCATCGGCGACTACGTGTCGCCCTCTAGTTTCGTGGTAAAGGGCCAGAAGGTGAACGCCAGCAGCCCCGCGACGGTCTTCGAGAACGGCAGCGCCGCCGACCTGGCCAACGGCCGCCGCGTCACGGTGGTCGGCAACGCGGTGGTGGATGGCGTGCTGACCGCGCAGACCGTCACGTTCCTGACGCCCTGAACAGACCGCCCCGGGGCCGCACACCCCGGGAACTCGCGCAGGCCTCCGGGGTACCAACCTGCCAGGGCCGGCGCAGCTCGCCTGCCCTGGCAGGTATGAAAGAAGCGGGAGCACAAAAGAGCACGGGCGCCAGGCTGCGCCGCATCGCCCGGGCGCTCGTCTTTGCGGCGCTTGCAGTCGCGCTCGCCACCTGCTGGGCCGATCCGGCGCGGCTGCGCCAGGCTTTCACGGAACAGGTCGATCGCCGCCTCGAGCCGCCGCCGGAGGAAGCGCAGCGCTACGGCCACCTCGCGCGCGATGAACTCCAGCGCGCAGGCATTGCCGAGGAGCCCTCCCAGTACGCGCTGCTGGTGGACCGCAGCGCCTCGGTCCAGGCCATCTTCGTCTTCTGGCTGCCGGCCGGTGCTGCGCCGGTGCTGGTCGGTGCATCTCCGGTTTCGACGGGACGCCCCGGCGGATTCGAATACTTCGAGACGCCGCTCGGCGTGTTCGAGCACTCGGTGGCAAATCACGATTTCCGCGCGGAGGGCTCGCGCAACGAATTCGGCATTCGCGGCTATGGCGAAAAGGGAATGCGCGTGTTCGATTTCGGCTGGCAGCAGGCACGGCGCCTGTGGGGCCGGGGCGGCACGAGCACGATGCGGCTGCAGATGCATGCCACCGATCCCGACCGGCTCGAACCGCGGCTGGGCAGCGTGCAGTCGAAGGGCTGCATCCGCATTCCGGCCAGCCTGAACCGCTTCCTCGACCGCCTGGGCGTGCTCGATGCCGACTACCTCAGGGCCAAGGCCGAGGGCAGCGCACCGTGGGTGCTGCCGCCGGACCAGGCGCCGGTCGAAGGCGCTGGGCGCTATCTCATCGTGGTCGACAGCGGCCGCTCCGAACGGCCCGCCTGGTCGCCACCGCCGAAGCCCGGCACCCCGCCCGCCGGCGCGGACTCCGCGCCCTAGGCCGCGGGGCCCAGCCCGATCGGCGCCGGCACGATGTTCACGATGCGGGTGAAAAGCGACTCGTACTCCCGCTCCGGCCGGTAGCCGGTGAGCGGATCGCGGTTGCGGCCGAACGCCTCGTCGAGTTCGCGCCAGTCCTCGGGGGTCAGCACCTTCTCGGCGAGCGGAAGGATCTCGCGCTCCTCGATCGCCATGTGGTTGAGGTAGAAGTCGACGTATTGCTCCATCGCGCTTTCGAAGGCCGCCCGCCGCGAGTCGCCCAGCATCTCGAAGGCCAGCATCGCGTGCTCCACGTTGCGGATCTTCCGCTCGCCCCAGGCATGGTCGTTGTCGAGCCGGTCCATCAGTTCGCGCGAGATCGGCGTGCGGGCGCGCAGCTTGGGGAACAGCAGCTCGCTCTCCTTGCGGTGGTGCCGCTTTTCCGGGAATTCGTCCACGTAGAACAGCATGGCGCGCAAGGCCGCGAAGTCGGGCGGGGTTCCCTTGCGGCGGTGCTGTTCGAGCAGCATGATGATGGAGCGCAGCATGGCGGCGAGCGCCGCATGCTCCTGGCGAATGATGCGAACGGTGGCGTGGGTCATGGAATGGCTCCTGTGCGTACCCGAGGATCGCGGGTCCGGGCCCGCACAGGGTTGCTGCAGATCAAATGCCGTGCATGCCGTTCGATGCCTTTCGCCTGCGACGACGCTTTCGCTTGATCCGCATCAAGCCGCGCCTCGCACCGGCCCGGACACTGGCCGCATACCCACCTCAAAGCAAAGCGAGGACACCATGTACCAGCGAATTCTTGTTCCTGTCGATGGAAGTTCGACATCCAGCCACGGCCTGGGCGAAGCGATTCGCCTGGCCAAGGTCACCGCGGGGCGTCTGCGCCTGATCCACGTCATCGACGAGCTCTCCTTTGCCCTGGCGATGGACGCCTACTCGGGCCGGACGGGCGACTGGCTCAACGAGCTGCGCGCAGCCGCCACCAAGCTGCTCGAGGAAGGCAAGGCAAGGGCCGCCGCCGAAGGCGTCGAGGCCGACTCGGTGCTGTGCGACAACTTCAGGGGGGCCGTTCCGGACCGGGTTACGGCCGAGGCGGCTTCATGGCCCGCCGACCTGATCGTGCTCGGGACGCACGGCCGGCGCGGCCTCGGCCGCATGGTGATGGGCAGCAGCGCGGAGCAGATCCTGCGCAGCGCGAGCGTTCCGGTGCTGCTGGTGCGCGCGCCCGAATCGCACGCCAAGGCGGAAGCGGCGCGCTTCACGATGCCGAGCGGCGCTTTGGCGAGCCAGTAACCCGGCCGGCCGCGCTGTGCGGCCTACCCGTCAAGCGGCACGCCGCCGCCGAAACGGCTGGTCCACTGGTCCAGCAGCTCCTGCTGGACGGCCTTGGCCGACTGCTGCCAGGCGGCCAGCATTCCCCACTGGATCTGCTGCGCCTGCAGCACGCTTGCGCCGCAGGCCGCCTGCCAGTCGAGCAGGGAGCGAAAATAGGCATCGGTCCATGCCGATGCCGGAGTCGCGGAAAGCTTGCTGTCCATGCTGTTCTCCTGTGTTGTCGGGAAACGAAATCGTGCGGGTCGGGCCAGGTCAGGCGTAGGAACGCAGGCGCTTCGAGAATTCGGCCAGGGGCGCGATGCCGCTGGCCTCCGCGCGCTGGCACCAGTCCTGCAATTGCCCGACAAGCTGTTCGCCCGTTGCGGCGGAACGGCTCCACAACGCCGTCAGCTCCCTGCGCATCGAGTACATCGTATCGAGCGCGCGCGATCCGCGCAAAGCCAGCGCAAGCCGCATGCGCCGCGATTCATCGAGCATGCGCTCGTCCTTGGCCAGCCAGTGCCTCACGGCCCGCAGCGAATGAGCCTCGCGCGGCGACAGGCGGCGCAGCCGGCCGAACTCTTCGGCATAGGCCTGCTTCAGGGAACGCGCATAGCTCGAGAGCACGTCGTAGTGGCACCGGATGACCGCCTGCACGGTTTCCAGGTCGACGGCCGGCTTGGGCGCCGCGAGCCGCGGCGTCGGCGCCACATGCTTCACGGTGGCAAGGCCGAGCGCCTGCAGCGCGCGGATGTACAGCCAGCCCACATCGAATTCGTACCACTTGCACGACAGCCTGGCCGAAGTGGGAAAAGCGTGATGGTTGTTGTGAAGCTCCTCCCCGCCGATCAGGATGCCGATCGGCGAGATGTTCGTGCTCGCGTCCAGCGCTGGCCAGTTGCGATAACCCCAGTAGTGGCCGATGCCGTTGACCACGCCGGCGGCCCAGAACGGGATCCACGCGATCTGCGCGAGAAGAATCAACCCACCCGGCACCACGCCGAAGAGCACCATGTCCACGATGCCCATCAGCACGATGCCGAGAATCTTGTGGCGCGAATACAGCCTGCGCTCGATCCAGTCGTCCGGCGTGCCGTGGCCGTAGCGCGCAATGGTTTCCGGCTTGTCGCTCTCGCGGATGTAGAGGAAGACACCGCCCCACAGCACCCGGTTGATGCCCAGCACCTGCGGGCTGTGCGGGTCTTCGGGGGTGTCGCACCTGGCGTGGTGCTTGCGGTGCACGGCGGCCCATTCCTTCGTCACCATGCCCGTGGTCAGCCAGAGCCAGAAGCGGAAGAAATGGCTCGTCGCGGGATGCAGCTCGAGCGCGCGATGCGCCTGGTGGCGGTGCAGGAAGATGGTGACCGAGGCGATGGTGACGTGGGTCAGCGCGAGCGCCACGAGCACGGCGCCCCACCATGGAAGATCGAAGACGCCGGAGAAGAGTACGGACTGCTGCATTTGCACCTCTTGGACAACCGCGGCATTCTGCAAAGCGCCCGATGCCCGGGCCTTGATCTGGCGCAAGCCGGCCGCGGCCGCGCGGCCAAAGAATCGAAGCGTTCGGTGCCGGCGTAAGAGATGTGAAAGAACGCGACCGTCGGGGCCCGCTCCCGCTTCGCGCAAAAGACCTGCGGAAAACATTGGAATTGCAGCGCGCAGGCAAGGTGCAAACTGTGCGCGCCGATAGTGTCGGCAAGGAGCGCGTTGCGAATCACGCTGCGGACGTCGCAGCAAGAAGCCCCCTCTTCCTCGAAAGGTTTGAAATGAACCCCGATATTCAACTCAGGCACGAGGTCTTCGCCCAGCTGAACTGGGACCCGGCGGTGTGCAGTTGCGACGTCGACGTGCGCGTGGCCGACGGCGTGGTCACCCTGCAGGGCCGACTGGCCAGCGAGGATCTGAAGAGCGCCGTCGAGCGCGCCGTGCGCCGCGCCGAAGGCGTCAAGCGGATCATCAACCAGCTGACCACCGCGGAATGCGCAAACAATGGCTGAACACGACGACTTCGCACTGCTGGACGCCTGGTGGCGCGCGGCCAACTACCTGTCCGTGGGCCAGATCTACCTGATGGACAACCCGCTGCTGCGCGAGAAGCTGAGCCTTTCGCACATCAAGCCGCGGCTGCTCGGCCACTGGGGCACGACGCCGGGCCTGAACTTCATCTACGCGCACATGAACCGCGCCATCGCGGCGCGCGAACTCGACGCCATCTTCATTGCGGGTCCCGGCCACGGCGGCCCGGGCGTGGTCGCCAATACCTATCTCGAGGGCACCTACAGCGAGGTCTACCCCGCCATCGGCCGGGATGCCGACGGCATGAAGCGGCTCTTCACGCAGTTCTCGTTTCCGGGCGGCATTCCGAGCCATGTGGCACCGGAAACGCCGGGTTCGATCCATGAAGGCGGCGAGCTCGGCTATTCGCTGCTGCACGCCTATGGCGCGGTGTTCGACAACCCCGCCCTGCTCGCCTGCTGCGTGATCGGCGACGGCGAGGCCGAAACCGGCGCGCTGGCCGCAAGCTGGCATTCCAACAAGTTCCTGAACCCCGAGAGCGACGGCGCCGTGCTGCCGATCCTGCATTTGAACGGCTACAAGATCGCCGGCCCCACGGTGCTCGCGCGCATTCCGGACGAAGAGCTGGCGCAGCTGCTGCGGGGCTACGGACACGAGCCGTATTTCGTTGCCGGGCACGAGCCCGCGCAGATGCACCGGCTGATGGCGGCCGCGCTCGACAAGGCGCTCGACGATATCCACGCCATCCAGGCCAGCGCCCGCAAGAGCGGCTTCCGCGAGCGGCCGCGCTGGCCGATGATCGTGCTGCGCTCGCCCAAGGGCTGGACCGGGCCGCGGCAGGTGGACGGCGTGCCGGTCGAGGGCACCTTCCGCGCGCACCAGGTGCCGCTCACCGGCTTTTCCGCCAAGCCGGAGCATGTGGGCCTGCTCGAAGACTGGATGCGCAGCTATCGGCCCGAAGAACTTTTCGATGCGGCCGGCGCGCTGCGTCCCGAGATCGCGGCGCTCGCGCCCAAGGGAACGAGGCGCATGAGCGCCAATCCGCATGCCAACGGCGGCCTGCTGCTCCGCGACCTGGCCATGCCGCCCTTCCGCGAGCACGCCGTCACGGTCACGGCGCCGGGCGCCGCGGATGCGGAGGCCACGCGCATCGCCGGCCGGTTCCTGCGCGATGTGATGCGCCGCAACGAGGCGGCGCGCAACTTCCGCGTCATGGGGCCGGACGAAACCACGTCGAACCGCCTGGACGCGCTGTTCGAGGTCACGGCGCGGAATTCCACCGCCGAGATCCTCGCCGGCGACGACCATGTGTCGCCCGAAGGCCGCGTGATGGAGGTGCTCAGCGAGCACCTTTGCCAGGGCTGGCTCGAAGGCTACCTGCTCACCGGACGCCATGGCTTCTTCTCGTGCTACGAGGCCTTCATCCACATCGTCGATTCGATGTTCAACCAGCACGCCAAGTGGCTCAAGGTGGCGCGCGGCATCGGCTGGCGGCGCCCGATCGCCTCGCTCAACTACCTGCTCACCAGCCATGTCTGGCGGCAGGACCACAACGGCTTCAGCCACCAGGACCCGGGCTTTCTCGACCACGTGGTGAACAAGAAGGCCGAGGTGGTGCGCGTGTACCTGCCGCCCGACGCCAACACGCTGCTGTCGGTGGTCGACCATTGCCTGCGCAGCCGCAACTACGTGAACGTGATCGTCGCGGGCAAGCAGCCGGGCCCGCAGTGGCTGGACATCGAATCCGCGGTGCGCCATTGCACCGTGGGCCTGGGCATCTGGACCTGGGCCAGCAACGACGAAGACGCCGCGCCGGACGTGGTGATGGCCTGCGCCGGCGACGTGCCCACGCTCGAGACGCTGGCCGCGGTCGACCTGCTGCGCAGGATGCTGCCCGAACTGAAGGTGCGCGTGGTGAACGTGGTCGACCTGATGGCGCTGCAGTCGCCCGATGCGCATCCGCACGGGCTGCCAGACGCGGAGTTCGACGCCGTCTTCACCACCGACCGGCCGGTGATCTTCGCGTTCCACGGCTATCCCTCGCTGGTCCACCGGCTCACCTACAAGCGCACCAACCACGACAGCTTCCATGTCCACGGCTATTGCGAGGAAGGCACCACCACCACGCCCTTCGACATGACCGTGCTCAACCAGCTCGACCGCTTCCACCTGGCGGCCGACGCCATTGCGCGCGTCGAACGCTTTCGCAACAGCGCGGGCCATGTGCAGCAGCATCTGCGCGACAAGCTGCTGGAGCACCGCGCCTACGTGAGCGCGCACGGCAAGGACATGCCGGAGATCGAAGACTGGCGCTGGGCGGGCTGAAGCGGCGCGCGCCGTTCAGCGGCACCAGTCGGCGATCCGGTGGCCGAGGTCCGACCAGAGCGCCTGCAGTGCCACGGCCGCCAGCAGCACACCGGCAAGTCGCGCGCCCCAGGCCTGGAGCCGGCCGGTGCCGCCCCAGCGCAGCCGCTGCCAGAGCCACGGCGCCAGCACCAGCGAGATGCCGCTGCCGATGGCAAACAGCACCATCGACAGGCCGCCCTGCAGCGGACTGTTGCCCAGGCTGGCCAGCAGCAGCGCCGAGTAGAGCAGCCCGCAAGGCATGGCCACCCAGAGTGCGCCCGCTGCCAGCAGGCCCGCGGGCGTGCCGCCCGCCACCGGGCGAAGGCGCGCTTCGAGCGTGCGGCCGATGCGCTGCGCCCACACCGGCTGGCGGCCCGCGACGGCCAGCATGGCGCCCCACGCGAACACGAACACATGCAGCAGCATCCACAGCGGCCTGAGCGCTGCGACCTGCGCGCTGGCCTGGGCCAGGCTGTCCACACTCGCGGCGGCGATGGCGCCCGCGGCGGCGTAGCTCGCGATGCGGCCCAGGTGGAAGGCCGCCGGCGCCGCGAAGGCGGTGCCTGCATGGCCGCCCGCCGTGGCCGCTGCCGGCACGATGCGGATCACCGCCGCCGAAGCCGCGCCGCACATGGCCACGCAGTGCGGGCCGCCTGCCAGGCCCATCAGCAAGGCGGCGCCGGCCCATGCGGTCTGCATGCTCAGACCACGCGCGAAAAGCGCGTGCGGTTCTCGCGGCAATAGCGGTCGAACACCATGGCAATGGCGCGCACCACGAACCAGCCCTGCGCCGTGACCTCGATGTCGTGGTCGCTGACCCGCACCAGCCCCTGGGCCGCGAGCGGTCCGAGCGCCGCGAACTCGGCCGCGAAGTAGTGCCGGAAGTCGATGCGGTGCGCCTCGCCGATGGCGTCGAACACCACCCGCCCCCTGCACATCACTGCCATGATGACCGCGCGCCGCAGCACGTCGTCGCGCGACAGCGCAAGGCCGCGGACCACCGGCAGGCGGCCCTGGTCGAGCAGGTCGTAGTAGCTGTCCAGCGTCTTGGCGTTCTGGTTGTAGGTGGCTCCGATGCGGCCGATGGCGGAAACACCGAGCGCCACCAGGTCGCCCTCCGGCTGCGTGCTGTAGCCCTGGAAGTCGCGTTGCAGCCGCCCCTGCCGCTTGGCCACCGCCAGCGGATCGTCCGGCAGCGCGAAGTGGTCCATGCCGATGTAGACGTAGCCGGCATCGCTGAGCGTGGCAATGGCGCTGGAGAGCATCCGCACCCGCGCCGCGGCGTCGGGCAGCTCCTCCGCGGCAATGCGCCGCTGCGGCTTGAAGCGCTCGGGCAGGTGCGCATAGGCATAGAGCGCGATGCGGTCGGGCCGAAGCTCGCAGACCTGGGCCATCGTGCGCTCGAAGGAGGCGTCGTTCTGGCGCGGCAGCCCGTAGATCAGGTCGGCGTTGATCGACTTGAAGCCCAGCGCGCGCGCATCGGCCATCAAGCCGAACACCTGGTGCGCGGGCTGGATGCGGTGCACGGCCTTCTGCACCTCGGGGTCGAAGTCCTGCACGCCGAAGCTCAGCCGGTTGAAGCCCAGCGCCGCCAGGCTGGCGAGCCGTGCGGCATCGACGGTGCGCGGATCGATCTCGATGGACCATTCGCCGCCCGCTATGAAGTCGAAGGATTCGCGCAGCATGGCCAGGAGTTCACCGAGCTGCGCGTCGCTCAGGAAGGTGGGCGTGCCGCCGCCCAGGTGCAGCTGGCTCACGGCGGCGCGGCGGCCGAGCTGCGCGGCCTGCAGCCGGGTCTCGCGCGCCAGGTAGGCCAGGTACTGGGTGGCCCGCTCGCGGTGCCGCGTCACCACTTTGTTGCATGCGCAGTAGTAGCACAGCGATTCGCAGAACGGAATGTGCACATAGAGCGACAGCGGCGGCGCCGAAGTGCCCGCATCGCGCCGCTCGCGCAGCGCCGCCGCGTACTCGTCCGCGCCAAAGGCCTCGATGAACCGGTCGGCCGTGGGATACGAGGTGTAGCGCGGGCCGGCGACGTCGAACTGCCGCAGCACGGCGGCGGACAAGGGGGCGGCAAGGGGCGCCTCGATGAAGGCGGTGCAGGGCTGTGTCATTGCGCGGGCTCGGCGGGTTCGCGGGACGGCGGCATGGCCAGCAGCGCCGTGAACGCGCTCGAAGCCGCCGCCATGCCCCAAAAAACGAAGAAGGCCACGGTGTAGACGCCCTGGCGCGACATCCGCAGCGCCTCGCCGCCCCAGTGCAGGTCGGAAGGATCGACCATCGCGAAGACCAGGATTTCGATGGCGCAGGCCAGCAGGAACGCGGGCCACAGGATGCCGATCAGCTGGCGCGGCCCGCTCATGGCGCGGCCCCGCGGCGCGGTCCCGGCACGGCCTCGGCCGGCGTCGCCGCGTGGTTGCGGCCGTTGACCGCGGGCATCAATGCCTTGTCCGCCAGGGTCTTGTTGATCTCGACGCCGCGGCGGTAGTAGTCCTCGGACACCAGCGGGTCGGGGCTGTCCCAGGCGTACCAGAGGGTCACGAAGCTCGCGACCACCACCAGCGCGGGGCCGGCGATCACCATCCAGAGCAGCGGATGCCGCCACCACGCGTCGCGTGGGGCCGGCGGCGGGCTTGTTGTCGTTGCGTTCATCGTCTCGGCTCCTTCAGCGCGGCACAAGAAAGGCCGCTTTTTCCGACACCTGGACACCGCTGCGCTCGTCCCGGATGTCGAAATGCACCGTGTGCGAACCCGAGGGCACCGCGCCGTAGGGCACCTGCAGCCGCACCGCGACCCAGCGCGACTGCGCCGCACCGATCGTGACCGGTTCGCCCGGCGAGACGGTCAGGCCCTCGAGGCCGTGGGCGGCAATGCGGTAATCGCGCGCCTCCTCGGTGGCGTTCATGATCTGCAGCCGGTAGACGTTCTCGAGCCGGCCGTCCTCGACGATGCGGGCCAGCGATGCGCGGTCGCGCACCACGTCCACCTTCAGCGGCATGCGCGTGACGAGGCTCGCGAGCAGCCCGATGACCAGCAGCGCCAGGATCGCGGTGTAGACCAGCACGCGCGGGCGCAGCACGCGGCGCAGCAGCTGGCCGCGCGTCCATCCGGCCTCCATGCCGTTCTGCGTGTCGTAGCGGATCAGCCGCGGCGCATAGGCCATCTTCTGCATCACGGTGTCGCAGGCGTCCACGCACAGGCCGCAGCCGATGCACTCGTACTGCAGCCCCTTGCGGATGTCGATGCCCGTCGGGCACACCTGCACGCAGAGCCCGCAGTCGATGCAGTCGCCGAGCGCCATGCTGCGCGGGTCGACGCCTTTGCGCCGGGGCGCACGCGGCTCGCCGCGCTCCGGATCGTAGGTGACGATGAGCGTGTCGCGGTCGAACATGGCGCTCTGGAAGCGTGCATAGGGGCACATGTACTTGCAGACCTGCTCGCGCATGAAACCGGCATTGCCATAGGTCGCAAAGCCGTAGAAGAAGACCCAGAACACTTCCCACGAACCCATGCGGGTCTGCAGGAAGGCCAGCCCCAGGTCGCGGATCGGCGTGAAGTAGCCCACGAAGGTGAAGCCGGTCCACAGCGCGATGCCGATCCACACCAGGTGCTTGAACCATTTCTTCACCAGCTTCTCGAGCGACATCGATTCGGCGTCCAGCCGCATACGCGCCGTGCGGTTGCCTTCGATCCTGTGCTCCACCCACATGAAGATCTCGGTGTAGACGGTCTGCGGGCAGGCATAACCGCACCACAGCCGCCCGGCCACCGCGGTGAAGAGGAAGAGCGCCAGCGCGCTGACTACCAGCAGTCCCGAAAGGTAGATCAGGTCCTGCGGATACAGCACCAGCCCGAAGATGTAGAAGCGGCGTGCAGCCAGGTCGAACAGCACCAGCTGCCGCTCGCCCCACTCGGCCCACGGCAGGCCGTAGAACACCAGCTGGGTCAGGAAGACCATCGCCCAGCGCCAGCGCGCGAACATGCCGCGCACGGTGCGCGGATAGATCTTCTTCGAGGCCTCGTACAGGCCCACCGAGTCACTCTCGACCGGAACGATGGGAATGGTCTTGCGCGCACCGGGGCTGGCCGGTGTCGATGCAGAGGAGGAAACGGGGGCGGATGAGTCCATGACGGCCGGTCGGTGTCAGGGCCCGGTGGCAGGGTTGGAGAAACCCCAGACATAGGATGCGAGCAGCTTGATCTGGGCCTCCGTGAGCCGGCCCTCTTGCGCGGGCATCTCGCTGTGCTTGCCGGCGTTGACCATCTGCACGATGGCGGCCTCGCCGTAGCCGTGCAGCCAGATCTTGTCGCTGAGGTTGGGGGCGCCCACGGCCTGGTTGCCCACGCCGCCGATGCCGTGGCAGGCAGCGCACACCGTGAACTTCGACTTGCCGAGGCCGGCGCGCACCGAGTCGTGCGGCGCGCCCGAAAGGCTCAGCACATAGTTCGCCAGGTTCTTCACGTCGTCCTGCGAGCCCACCGCCGCCGCCATCGGCGGCATCGTGCCGACGCGGCCCTTGGTGATGGTCTCGACGATCTTCTCGGGCGTGCCGCCGTGCAGCCAGTCCTTGTCGGTCAGGTTGGGAAATCCCTTGCTGCCGCGCGCATCGGAGCCATGGCACTGGGAACAGTTGTTCATGAACAGGCGCTCGCCGATGGCCATGGCCTTGGGCTCGCGCGCAATGTCCTCCATCGGCATGGCGGCGTAGCCCGCATAGACGGGCGCCAGCGCCTTGGTGGCCTTGGCGACGTCCTCGTCGTACTCGGTCCTGGTGCTCCAGTTCGCCTGGCCGGCGAAGCTGCCCAGGCCGGGAAAGACCACCAGGTAGCCCACCGCGAAGAAGATGGTGAGCACGAAGAGGCCGATCCACCACATGGGCAGCGGATTGTTGGCTTCGCGCAGGTCCTCGTCCCAGACGTGGCCGGTGGTGTTGTCCGCATCGGACGGTACGCGCTTGCGGGCCGTGAGCCACAGCAGCAGCATGCATCCGAGGATGCTCAGCACCGTGCCGGCGGCAATGTAGTTGGACCAGAAGTTGTTGACGAAATCGCTCATCGTGGGCCCCTTTTGTTCTTCAGTCCTGCTCGAACGGCAGCTGCGCGGCTTCCTCGAAGCGCGGCGCATTGCGGCGGGCATAGGCCCAGGCCACGATGCCGAGGAAAAGCACAAAGCAGGAAACGGTGGCGGCAACGCGCAAGGTGGTGATGTCGATCATGGTTCGGTGCTCCCTACTTGAGCGCGAGGCCCAGCGATTGCAGGTACGCCACGGTGGCGTCCATCTCGGTCTTGCCGCGCACGTCGTCGGCGGAACGGGCGATCTCCTCGTCCGTGTACGGCACGCCGACCTGGCGCAGCGCGCGCATGCGGCGCGGAATGGCGTCGGCATCGACCTGGGTCCTGTCCAGCCAGGCATAGGCCGGCATGTTCGATTCGGGCACCAGGTCGCGCGGGTTGTTCAGGTGGATGCGGTGCCACTCGTCGCTGTACTTGCCGCCCACGCGGTGCAGGTCGGGGCCGGTGCGCTTGCTGCCCCACTGGAACGGATGGTCATAGACGAACTCGCCGGCCACCGAGTAGTGGCCGTAGCGCAGCGTCTCCGAGCGGAACGGCCGGATCATCTGCGAATGGCAGTTGTAGCAGCCCTCGCGCAGGTAGACGTCGCGGCCGGCCAGCTGCAGCGCGGTGTTCGGCTTCAGGCCCTGGATCGGCTCGGTGGTCGACTTCTGGAAGAACAGCGGCACGATCTCGACCATGCCGCCGATGGCGACCACCACGAGAATCAGCACGATCATCAGCAGGTTGTTGGTCTCCACCTTTTCATGGGTGAAGCCGCTTTGGGAGGGGGTCTTCTGCGTCATGGCGCTTCCTCAGGCGTGGGCAATGGCAACGGGCGGGATGGCGGCCCTCACGGAGCGCCCGGAGATGACGGTCATCCACACGTTCCACGCCATCACCAGCATCCCTGCCAAGTACAGCAGGCCGCCGGACAGCCGCACCACGTAGAACGGGAAGGTGGCCTTCACGCTCTCCACGAAGGTGTAGGTGAGCGTGCCGTCGGGGTTCACGGCGCGCCACATCAGGCCCTGCATCACGCCGGCGATCCACATGGCGGCGATGTACAGCACGATGCCGATGGTGGCCATCCAGAAGTGCGCCTCGATGGCCTTCACGCTGTACATGGCAGTGCGGCCGTACATGCGCGGAATCAGGTAGTAGAGCGAGCCCATCGTGATGAAGCCCACCCAGCCCAGCGCGCCGGAGTGCACGTGGCCGACGGTCCAGTCGGTGTAGTGGCTCAGGGCATTGACGGTTTTGATCGACATCATCGGGCCCTCGAAGGTCGACATGCCGTAGAACGACAGCGCCACGATCAGGAAGCGCAGGATCGGATCGGTGCGCAGCTTGTGCCAGGCGCCCGAGAGCGTCATCACGCCGTTGATCATGCCGCCCCAGCTCGGCGCGAGCAGGATCAGCGAGAACACCATGCCCAGCGACTGCGTCCAGTCCGGCAGCGCCGTGTAGTGCAGGTGGTGCGGGCCGGCCCACATGTAGGTGAAGATCAGCGCCCAGAAGTGGACGATCGAGAGCCGGTACGAATACACCGGCCGGCCGGCCTGCTTGGGGATGTAGTAGTACATCATTCCGAGGAAACCCGCGGTGAGAAAGAAGCCCACCGCGTTGTGGCCGTACCACCACTGCACCATCGCGTCCTGCACGCCGGCATAGGCCGAGTAGCTCTTCATCCAGCCCGCCGGAATCTCGGCGCTGTTGACGATGTGCAGCAGCGCCACCGCGATGATGAAGGCGCCGTAGAACCAGTTGGCCACGTAGATGTGGCGCACCTTCCGGATCCCGATGGTGCCGAAGAACACCACCGCGTAGGCCACCCACACCACCGCAATCAGGATGTCGATGGGCCATTCGAGCTCGGCGTATTCCTTGCCCGTGGTGTAGCCCAGCGGCAGGCTGATGGCGGCGGCCACGATCACGGCCTGCCAGCCCCAGACCACGAACGACGCGAGCGCCGGCGCGAACAGCCGGACTTGGCAGGTGCGCTGCACCACGTGGAAGCTGGTGGCCATGAGCGCGCAGCCGCCGAACGCAAAGATCACCGCGTTGGTGTGCAGCGGCCGCAGCCGCCCATAGCTGAGCCACGGAATGCCGAGGCTGAATTCGGGCCAGGCGAGCTCGGTGGCGATGATCACGCCGACCAGCATGCCGACCACGCCCCAGACCACGGACATGAGGGCGAGCTGCCGTACGGCGGTGTCGTCGTAGACCGCTGCGGGAGGATTGGGTTCTTGCATCGTGGTGCCTCTTGATGGACTGCGGGCAGTGTCCCCGCGCCCTCCTCCCGAGGGTTTGATGCAGATCAATCGCCGCGCAGGATGCGGTCGCCCTCGATCTCGATGTCTTCGAACTGGCCGCGCTCGATCGCCCACCAGAGGCCGCCGAGGATGGCGAGCACCAGCACGACCGACAGCGGGATCAGCAGGAAGAGGATGTCCATCAGCGCACCGCCCTGCCCGCGGCGGGGGCCGCGAGCCGCGCCGCGTTGAGCACCACCACCAGCGAACTCGCCGCCATGCCCAGCCCGGCCAGCCAGGCGGGCAGCCAGCCCATGACGGCCAGCGGCACGCACAGCGCGTTGTAGCCGGCCGCCCACGCGAGGTTCTGCCGCACCACGCGCAGCGTTCGCCGCGCCTGCGCGATGGTGCGCGGAATAGCCGCGAGCGCATCGCCCGGCACCACGAAGTCGGCCCGCGCGCGCGACAGCGGCACGGCGCGCCCGAAGGCGAAGGAGGCGTTCGCGCGCGCCAGCGAAGGCCCGTCGTTCAGGCCGTCGCCCACCATCGCCACCTGCCGGCCTTCGGCCTGCAGGCGCCACAGGACCTCGAGCTTGTCTTCGGGCGTGCAGCCGCCCTGCGCAAATTCGATGCCGGCGCGCGCGGCGATCTCGCGTGCGGCGCTGTCGCGGTCGCCCGACAGCAGCCGCACCGTGACGCCTTCGGCCTGCAGTGCCGCCACCGCGGCGGCCGCGTCCGGACGCAGTTCCTCGGCCAGCACGAAGCTCGCGATCCAGCCCTGCTCGTCGCTGAGGTGCACCTGCGGCGCCTCGACCTGCAGTGGCGCCACATTGCAATGGCTCGCCGAGCCCAGCCGCACGCGCCGCGCAGGCCTGCCCGCATCGCCGCTTCGGCGCAGCAGGCCTTCGAGCCCGAGTCCGGCCAGCTCGGCCGGCTGCGCCACTTCCCAGGCGGGCGGCGAGCGGAATTGCGCATTCCACGCATTCACGAGAGCCCGCGCGCCCGGATGCAGCGAGTGCGCGCCCAGCGCGGCGCCGATCTCCAGCGCGTCGCCGGGGCGCAAGCCCTGGCGGCAGTACACGCGTTCGAGGCGCGGCGTGTCGCCGGTCAGCGTGCCCGTCTTGTCGAAGATCACCGTGTCGACCGAGGCCAGCGCCTCCAGCGCCTGCAGGTTGGACGTCAGCACGCCGCCGCGCGCCAATGCGCCCGCGCTCGCGAGCATGGCGGCCGGCGTTGCGAGCGACAGCGCGCACGGGCAGGTCACGATCAGCACCGCCACCGCCACCATCAATGCCTTGCCAGGATCGACCGGCCACCAGAAGGCCGCGGCGCTGCCGGCCGACAGCAGCACCAGCACGAGGAACGGCCGTGCGATCCGGTCGGCCAGCCGAGCCAGCCGTGGCTTGCCCAGCGCGGCGCTTTCCATCAGCCGAACGATCTGCGCAAAGCGCGTGCCCTCGCCCACCGATTCGATGCGCACCTGCACCGTGGCCGACAGGTTGTGGCTGCCCGCCAGTACGCGCTCGCCGCGCGCCCGCGCCACCGGGCGGGATTCGCCGGTCAGCAGCGCTTCGTCGGTGCTGGTGCCGCCGTCGATCAGCATGCCGTCGGCCGGAAAGGCCTCGCCCGGCCGCACCCGCACCACGTCGCCCGCGGCCAGGCGCCGCACCGCCACACGCTCCCAGCCGCCCGCGGCATCCAGGCGCTCGATGCTGTCAGGCAGGCGGTTCATCACGGCCTCGAGTGAGCCGGCCGTGCGGTCGCGCAGCCGCGCTTCAAGCCAGCGGCCCGTGAGCAGGAAGAACACGAACATGGTGAGCGAGTCGAAATAGACCTCGTGCCCCAGCGCGCCCGCGCTGTCGAAGGTGGCCGCGGTGCTGACCGCGAATGCGATGGCGATGCCGAAGGCAACCGGCACGTCCATGCCGATGCGTGCATGGCGAAGATCGCGCCACGCACTGCGAAAGAACGGCCCGCAGGAGAAGAACAGCACCGGCAGCGTCAGCACCCAGGAGGCCCAGCGAAGCAGCTGCGCGGCGTCCGGCGTCATTTCGCCGGGCTGCGCGATGTAGGCCGGGTAGGCATACATCATCACCTGCATCATGCAGAAGCCCGACACCAGCCAGCGCCAGAGCGCGAGCCGCAACTCGCGCGAACGGCGCTCGCGCGCGGAGCTGTCCGCGGCGGGCACCAGCCGGTAGCCGGCAGCTTCGCAGGCCTCGAACCAGCGCGAAGGCCGCGTCTGCGCGGCGGACCAGACCACGCGGGCGCGCTGGCTTGCGGCGTTCACCTGGACCTCGAGCACGCCTGCCACGCGCAGCAGCGCCGCCTCCACGGCGAGGCCGCAGCCCGCGCAGTGCATGCCTTCCACCGCCACCTGCGATTCCCAGCGCACGGTGCCGGCATCGCCGCCATCGAGCGCATGGCCGAACGCAGGCCATTCGGCGGGATCGTCGAGCGCCTGCCACTCTTCACGGGGTGCCCGTGGAAGCGCGGCGGCCGGGGAAAAGGGGGCGAGCGCAGCTTGCATCGGGCAAGGCTAAGTGCCGGGCCCCCGTTCCCGTTTGATCTGCATCAAGTGACGAAAGCAGCCTGCGGCCTAAGCTCGCGGCACACCTCCCCGGACAGAAAACCATGTACAAGCGCATTCTCGTGGCCACCGACGGCTCCACACTTTCGAAGAAAGCGGTCACGAGTGCGATCGCCCTGGCGAGCCGGCACGATGCCGACCTCGTGGCGCTCACCGTGGTGCCGCGCTACCCCAGGAGCTACTTCGACGGCGCGATGTCCTTCTCGCCCGAAGACATCGCCCGGGTCGAAAAGCAATGGGCCGACAAGGCGCAGGACATGCTCGACGGCGTGGCGGCACGCGCGGCGGCGATCGGCGTGCCATTGAAGAAGGCCATCGCCAATTCGGACCTGGTGGCCGAATCGATCGTCGCCGCCGCGAAGAAGCACAAGTGCGACCTGATCGTCATGGCCTCGCACGGCCGCAAGGGCATCAAGCGGCTGCTGCTGGGCAGCGAGACGCAGCACGTGCTGACGCATTCCACGCTGCCGGTGCTCGTACTGCGGTAGGGTTCGATTGGTCAGGCGAGACCCGGATGCGCGGCGCATCGTCCGTGGGTTTCCACAGCAGATTGGCCGATGGCCTGGTGGGTTGCGCAATGGCCTGGAGCCGCGCGAGCGCGGCGACCGGAAAGGCCGTTACCGCCACGGCGCCCAGGGTCCATTGCAGCGCCTCTCGCCGAGTCGGGTGTTGGCTCGAAGTCATCGCTGATTTCCTCATTTGATCGCCACCGCGTCGGCGGGTGCGCCCGGCACCGCCACACGGAACTTCAGGCCTTCGAGCAGCTTGTCCCACAGCGCGATGGCTTCCTCGTCGTTGAGGGAGGAGGCCTTGGCCGCACCGATGCGGTCGGCCTCGACCTTGGTGCGCATCGTCACGCTCAGGTTGCCGGGACGCGCAACGCTGCCGCCGTTCTCGCCGATGAACATCCACTCGAAGTCCTGCGTGCCGTCGGGGCGTCGCACCAGCGACTCCTCGCCATCCCAGCTGTGGACCTTCCTCTTTCCCTCGCGCAAGGTCGTGAGCCTGGGGTAGTTGCTGCCCGCCTCGCGCTTGCGGTCGGCGATGAGCTTGAGCAGGCCATCGCTGTTGCCGGGGAAGGTGGCGTTGATGGTCTGGTTGCTCTGGACGCTGAAGACCACGTCGGGCAAGGCTGCCATGTGCAGGCCGACTTGGGTCAGCACATTGCCCTTGGCGCCATCCAGCCGCCGGAATCCGAATTCGTGGCACAGCCCTTGGTCGGTGGGCACTTCGTCGGGCTCCCGAGGGCGTAGATCCCTAGCGATTTCAACCGTGTCTCGAAGAATGGATTCCGCGGTCGCTCCGTTATCCGTCCCTCTACCGTTCACAAAAATGTGGGGGCCTACAACGTGATAGATCCGAAACCCTTCTAATTGAAGTTCTTTGGCCGATGCGCTTTTGTAAGATCGAATCATCCACGTGTCCGGAGCTGGCCCCTTGCCGAAGTAGGTGATTTCGGCAGTATTTCTTGCCTTCAAGATCTTTACCCGCTCGGCCTCCATCACCTTCTCGATGTCCTTGGCTTGGTTGGGCAGTGTCGGGAAGTCCCGCCCGAAGGCCAGGCGCGAATCCACGGGCGCCGTAAGTACATAGCGCCCGAAGCACAGCAGTTTGGTGCGTTCGAATAGCCGTTCAATGCGAGGGTTCGTCATCGGAATGCTCCCTTGGTCATGGTTAAAGCGAGGCGCTTCAGTCTTTCTTGTCCCACCACGGCGGGTCGAATTCATTGGCGATGCGCACGATGCTGTACAGCGTCGAGGCGTCGGCATCCGGATTCATATAGCTGTCCTGGTGGTCATAGCCGCGCTGGACGAACTTGAGCTTCGCCTTCACCTTGCTCGCGCTGCGCTCCACTGGAACCGTGCCATCGGCTGCGGCAGGGGGTGGCTGGAGTTTCAGTATGAGTTCCACGCCATGGTTGCCGCGCACCTTCAGCAGGCCCTTCTTGTTGTCGCCTTTCTCGCCGGGCACCATGGTCCAGTTCGCCGGGTCGCCCGCCTTCGCCGCATCGCCGTCGACCACGCGCCATGACACCTCGTTCCAGGCCGGATGATCCGGATCGTTGCCGTAGTGGGCGTAAGTTCGTTCGTGAAAGGTGTTCTGGATGGCGTTGGCGAAACTCATTGCATCCTTGACGCGTTCCATGGTCGCTTTTGGCCCGATCTGTTCTTCAGTCTTGCCGCCCTCATTTGGAGGCTTGTTGAGCTGCCCAGCCGGATCAATCCACTCCGGATTGATCAACCGCCACCATTTCTCCGGCCCCAACGTATAGATCTCATCCACCGCATTGCCCTGGGGCAGTCGTGCAAGGAACTTCCCATCCTGGTCCTGCACATGCAGCCACTGCGTGCCATAGGCCGCTGCCGGCAGCAGTTCCAGCCCGCCCTGCGCATTGGCCAGCACCGCCGTCACCTTCGCGCCGTCATCGCCCAGCACGCCCTGAATGATGTCTGCCTTGATGCCCCCACCCTCGAAGCCCGCGCGCATGCGCTTGTAGGCCGCCGCCGCGCCGGTGGTGGGCATCACGCCGTGCACGATGCCCAGCACCTTGCTCTTGATGTTGCCGTAGTCCGGGTGGATGAGCGCGCGTGCCAGGATGCCGCCCATGCTGTGGGTCACCAGGATCACGCCCGGGCAGTCGAAGCCGTTCTCGTTGTAGGTCTGGATGAGCTTGTCGATCTTCGGCGCGAGCGACCTGGCTTCCTCTCCATTGCTCTTGAGCCAGTTGTAGCCGAAGGCGTGCACGGGGTACCAGCAGCTGCCGATCTTCCGGATGTCGGCTTCGGTCAGCGCGGGGGCCCCGGTGGCGCCGAAGGCCGAGGGGTTCTGCATGGCCGCGCGATCGCGCCGGACCGGCACGGCGTGGTTGCCGCCTCCCGCAGGCGTCCAGACCGGAGAGAGCCTCGCGTTCGCGCCGTGGCCGCGCAGCATGTCGTTGAGCTGGTTCTCCATGCGCTTGATGATGTCGCCGTAGGCGCCGAACATCACCTCGCTCCAGCCGCGCGCGCGGGCCTTCTGGGCAGCGGTGAAGCTCAGGCTGTTCTTCGCCAGCGGATGGTTCGGGTCCGCCACGGGGTCATCGACCAGCAGCTTGCCGACGCGGCCGAGGTCGTCGGGCACGTTGCCATGGCGCTTGTCGGAGCTGACGGTCGCATCGCCCGTGGCGTCGAAGTGGCTGTTGCCGTTGTCGGTGACTTCGTAGCGGTCGACTTCCACTTCGTCCGGATCCAGCCGCATCTGGCGCTCGGCCGGCTCGGCGTTGCGCCGGCTCCAGCCGTCTCCCGCATCGTCGGGACGCCAGGCAATGTTGTCGCTGCGCTTGAGCTGCTGCTGCCGCGCTCTGGACAGCCGCAGGTTGCTGCCCATGATGCCCGGCAGGAACACGATGGGGATGATTTTTCCCGGCGGCACGCGCACGCGAATCCTGCGCTTGTCGGCTACCGGCGTGGTGGCGACGGCCACGTCGGCAAAGCCGCCGATGCCCAGCGAAAAATCCATCCAGTGGTCTTTGTCTTCTCCCTCGATGGCCATTGCTCAGTTCCTCCCTTGCTGTTCTCTTCGAATCTGCCGACCCGGCGCACCTTGTAGAAGTCCGGCGCGTCCGACGAAAGACGATTCTGGGTGGAATCCGATCCGTGCGATCCCGAGCGAAGGGCACTATCTCACGCGCAGGAGGATTTTCTCGACGAAGCCTTCGCCGTTTCGAGTCTGAGTAGAGCGTTGGTTTTAATGCGTGCGACCTGATCGCGATGGCATCGCACAGCAGTTGCGCTGGCCCGCAGCGGGCCATCCCTCAGGCGGCCTGCATCGAGCCCGCGCCGAGAGCGTCGTTCTCGGCTTCGCTGAGCCAGCGGCGCTTGTCGCGCAGCGGCGGCGCGCCGAACATGCGGCTGTACTCGCGCGCGAACTGCGACGGGCTCTCGTAGCCCACGCTGTGCGCCGCGCTCGACACGTCCACGCCCGCCATCAGCATCTGGCGGCGCGCCTCCTGCAGGCGCAGCTGCTTCTGGTACTGCAGCGGGCTCATGGCCGTCACGGCCTTGAAGTGATGGTGGAACGACGACACGCTCATGTGCACCGCGCGCGCCATGTCCTCGATCCGCAGCGACTGCGAATAGTTGATGCGCAGCGCGCTGATCGCCTTGGCGATGCGCTGGGTGTGGCTGTCCTGCAGCGCGATCTGCCGCAGCCGCGCGCCCTCTCCGTTCACCAGCAGGCGGTACATGATCTCGCGCTTGATGAGCGGCGCCATGATCGGCACGTCCTCGGGCGACTCGACCAGCCGCAGCAGCCGCAGCACCGGCTCCAGCACCGGCATGCCGATGCGGTTGACGTACATGCCGCGCGACGCCGGCGCATTGGCCTTGGCGGGCAGCTTCTCGTCGCCGATGAGCTTGCCGATCTCGTCGATCGCGAGCTCCAGCCGCAGCCCGAGGTAAGGTTCGTTGTCGCTCGTCAGGCGCACCTGGCCGCACACCGGCAGGTCGACCGAGGTCACGAGGTAGTGCATGGGGTCGTACACATAGATGTCGTCGCCCACGATGATCCGCTTGGAGCCCTGCGCGATCAGCCCGAGCGCCGGGGTCGCGAAGGCATGCTTGGGACCGTCGGGCTTGCTGATGCAGTGGACCTGCAGGCCGTCCACCGGCGTTTCCACGGTGCCGTCCTGACCGCGCGTGATGCGGTTGATCAGCCCGACCAGCTCCTTCCGGGCTTCGTCGAGTTCGGGCTCCAGCGGCATCGGCTGGGCAATGGCGGCAGCGATTTGAGGTGTTGGGTCAGGCATGTTCGGGGCCTTGTCACGGGTGGGGGCCGCATGGGCGGCCGGCGTGGAGGATCGGGTGGTTCAAAGCTTAGCGCCACGCCAACGAATCTGCACGGCCCGCGCAGGAGGTCTGGAGAAATAGGCAAGGACTTTGCAGGAACGCGCTCGCCATGCCCGGCGCCGCGGCCGGATACTTTTGCGGACGGCGGGGGCCTTCCGGCCCTCTTCTCGCGCCACCCACCCAAAGGACATCTCTCATGCAGTACCGCAAATTCGGCCGCACCGGCCTGTTCGTTTCCGAACTCTGCCTCGGCACCATGACCTTCGGCGGCTCCAGCGGCATCTGGGGCCAGATCGGCAACCTCCAGCAGTCCGAGGCGGAAGGCCTGGTCGGCCGCGCGCTCGACGCCGGCATCAACTTCATCGACACCGCCGACGTGTACTCCGAAGGCCTGTCGGAAACCATCACCGGCCAGGCGCTGAAGAACCTCAAGGTGCCGCGCGAAAACGTCGTGGTCGCCACCAAGGTGTTCGGCGAGACCGGCAAGACCGCCAATGCGGCCGGCGCCTCGCGCTACCACATCATGGACGGCGTGAAGGCCAGCCTCAGGCGCCTGCAGCTGGACCACATCGACCTCTACCAGATCCACGGCTTCGACCCGGTCACGCCCATCGAGGAAACCGTGCGCGCGCTGGACAACCTGGTGCAGCAGGGCCACGTGCGCTACGTGGGCGTTTCCAACTGGGCGGCCTGGCAGATCATGAAGGCGCTGGGCATCGCCGAACGCCAGGGGCTCGCGCGCTTCGAATCGCTGCAGGCCTACTACACCATCGCGGGCCGCGACCTGGAGCGCGAACTGGCGCCGATGCTGCAGAGCGAAAGCCTCGGCCTGATGGTCTGGAGCCCGCTGGCGGGCGGCCTCTTGAGCGGCAAGTACGGGCGCGGCACCGAAGCCGAGAAAGGCAGCCGCCGCGCCAGCTTCGACTTTCCGCCGGTGAACGTCGAGCGCGCCTACGACTGCATCGACGTGATGCGCCAGCTGGCCGAAGCGCGCAAGGTGTCGGTGGCGCAGATCGCGCTCGCGTGGCTGCTGCACCAGCCGGTGGTGACCAGCGTGATCGTCGGCGCCAAGCGCGTCGCGCAGCTGGACGACAACATTGCCGCCACCGCGATCCGGCTCTCCGCCGATGAGCTGGCCGCACTCGGCAAGGTGAGCGCCCTGCCCTCCGAGTACCCGGGCTGGATGCTCGAGCGCCAGGGCGGCGCACGGGCGAAGCGCCTCGCCGAATCAGGCCAGCGCGGCTGACCGGCGCGCAGCGTGGGCCGCGGTAGCGCGCAATGCGCGCAGGTCGAGGTGCCGCGCGGCGTGGGCCGCCGAGGGCTCGGCCAAATGCGGCACCACGCCTAGCAAGGGCGCGCCGAGCCGGTCGCGCAGCGTCTGGAGATTGGCCTCGGGTGCCAGCATCTCCGGCTCGATGGTGCTCGCGATCCACCCCGCCAGCATGAGCCCGCGCGTGCGGATCGCTTCAGCCGTGAGCAGCGCATGGTTCAGGCAGCCCAGGCGCAGCCCGACCACCAGGATCACCGGCAGTCCCAGCGCCACGGCCAGGTCGGCGCTGTCGATGTCGATGTCGTCGCCGAACGGCACGCAGAAGCCGCCCACGCCTTCGACCACCACCGCGTCGGCGCACTGCGACAACGCCGCGAAGGCCGACAGCAGCGGCGGCAGTTCGATGCGCGCGCCCTCTTCGCGCGCCGCAAGATGCGGCGACATCGGCGCACGCAGCAGGTACGGGCAGCGCAGGGCCAGGGGCGCATCGACGTTGCCGGCCGCGCGCAGCTGCTCGACGTCCTCGTTGCGCCAGGCGCCATCGATGAGTTCCAGCCCCGCGGCCACCGGCTTCATGCCGACCGCGCGCAGGCCCGATGCGGCCAGCAGGCTCAGCATTGCGCCGCTGGCCAGCGTCTTGCCGACGCCCGTATCGGTGCCCGTGACGAACCAGCGGCGGTGTGTCATGGGTGCACCCGGCGCGGCGCTCATGCGGCTTTCTTCCACGGCTGCGCCAATGCTTCACCCAAGGCGTCGAGCAGCCGTGCCACGTCGTCCTCCGAATGGCTGGCCGACAGCGTGATCCGCAGCCGTGCGGTGCCGGCGGGCACGGTTGGCGGGCGAATCGCACCGACGCGCAGGCCGCGGGCATCGAGCTGCGCCATCGTCTGCATCGCGCGTGCGTTGTCGCCGACGATCAGCGGCTGGATCGCGGTCGGCGAATCGGGCAGCCAGGCGCTGCCGTCCGCCGGCAGGATCGCCTCGAGGCCGCGGCGCAGCTGGGCGATGCGCGCATGCAAATGGGCGCGGCGCACGTCGCCTTCTTCGCCCTCGATCAGCGCCAGGCTCGCGAGCAGCGCATGCGCGATGGCCGGCGGCGCGGCGGTGGTGAAGATGTACGGCCGCGCGCGCTGCACGAGGTAGTCGATCACGGTGCGGTGCGCCGCCACGAAAGCGCCCGACACCCCGGCCGCCTTGCCGAGCGTGCCGACGAGCACCAGCCGCTCCGAGCGCAGCTCCATGGCCTGCAGCACGCCGCGGCCCGTGGCGCCCAGCACGCCGAAGCCGTGCGCGTCGTCCAGCACCAGCCAGGCGTCGTGGCGCTCGGCCAGCGCGAGCAGCTCGGCCACGGGCGCGATGTTGCCGTCCATGCTGAAGACCGCATCGCTCACGATCAGCTTGACCGGCGCATCGCAGGCGCCGAGCTGCGCATCGAGCGCGGCCACGCCGCAATGCGGATAGCGCTCGACCCGCGCCTTGGCCAGCCGCGCCCCGTCGATCAGCGACGCGTGATTCAGCGACTCCGAAAAGATCACCGCCTCCGCGCCGCCGAGCGCCGACAGCACTGCGAGGTTGGCCATGTAGCCCGTGCAGAAGAACAGGCTTTGCGCCTCCGGGATGAACGGCGCCATCCAGCCGGCCAGCCGCTCCTCGAGTTCGGCATGCGCGCGCGAGTGGCCGAGGATCAGGTGCGACCCGCCGCTGCCCGTGCCGTAGCGTGCCGCGCCTTCGGCCAGTGCGGCGGCCAGTGCCGGATGCGCGGCAAGGCCGAGGTAGTCGTTGCTGCTGAAGCCGAGCATGGTGCGCGGCGCGCTCGCGCCGGCCAGCGTCAGCGATTGCTCGGGGGCGCAGGCGGTTTCGGCGATCTGCCGGCGGCGGCGCAGCGACTGCGCGTCGAGCGCGGCGATCTCGTCCTGCAGGCGTTCAAGCAAGCGCGGCATCGCGGCTTCCTTCTACGTGATTTGCGTGGTCTGCATGGGCGGAGGCGGCCACGGCCTGCAGCGTGGCCAGCGTGCCGTCGACCAGCAGGTCGATGTCGCCGTCGCCGATCGCATACGGCGGCATGAGGTAGACCGTCGAGCCGATCGGGCGCATCAGCAGCCCGTTCGCCCGTGCGGCAAGGTGAAAGCGTTCCGCGAACCGGGCGCCGGGCTCGCGCATGTCGAAGGCCGTGATCATTCCGCGCTGGCGCAGATGCTCGACGGGCATGCCGTGAAGCCCCTCGCGCAACCGGTCGATCAACCGTTCGGCACGGGCGCGGTTGCGGCGCAGCGCGTCCTCGCGCTCGAACAGATCGAGTGTCGCGAGCGCCGCGCGGCAGGCCAGCGCGTTGCCGGTGTAGGAATGGGAATGCAGGAAGCTGCGCGCCACGTCGTCGTCGACGAAGCCCTGGTAGATCGCATCGCGCGTCATCACCAGCGCCAGCGGCAGGTAGCCGCCGCTGATGCCCTTGGAAAGGCACAGGAAATCGGGCCAGATGCCGGCCTGCTCGCACGCGAAGAAGCTGCCGGTGCGCCCGCAGCCCACCGCAATCTCGTCGGCGATGAGGTGCACGCCGTAGCGGTCGCACAGCGCGCGCACGAGCCGCAGGTAGTCGGGGTCGTGCATCGCCATGCCGGTGGCGCATTGCACCAGCGGCTCGACGATCACGGCAGCGATCGATGCATGCCGTTCCGCCAGCAGCGCTTCGAGTTCGGCCGCGGCGCGGCGCGCCACGGCAGCGGCGTCCTCGCCCGGCTGCGCGGCCCGGGCGTCGGGCGATGCCACGAGGTGCGAATTCGCGAGCAGCGGCGCGTAGGCGTCGCGGAACACCGGCACGTCGGTCACATGCAGCGCCCCCAGCGTTTCGCCGTGATAGCCCCGGCGTAGCGCGACGAAGTCCTGCTTGCCGCTCCGGCCTGCATTGCGCCATGCATGAAAGCTCATCTTCAACGCGATCTCCACGGCCGAGGCGCCGTCCGAGGCATAGAAGCAGTGGCCCAGCGCATGGCCCGTCAGCGCGGCGAGCCGCTCGGCCAGCTCGACGGCCGGCGCATGCGTACAGCCCGCGAGCATCACATGCGAGAGCGTGTCGAGCTGGTCCTTGAGAGCGGCGTTGATGGCCGGGTGCGCATGGCCGAAGAGATTGACCCACCACGAGCTCGTCGCGTCGAGGTAGCGGCGTCCGTCGTGGTCGAACAGCCAGACGCCCTCGCCCCGCGCGATCGGCAGCGGCGGCACGGCTTCGAGCCGGATGCTCTGCGTGCACGGATGCCAGACGTGGCGCCGGCTGCGCTGCTGCCAGCCGGCGTTTTTGGACGCGGCAGGCGTCGAGGGAGAAGCAATCGTTGGCGGCATCAGCGCATTCCTTTGGGGGCAAGGCGCGGGATCGTATCGGTGCAGGTCCGGCACGGCAAACCGCCGGTGCGGGCATCGAAATGCGGGCACTTGAGCGACGTTGGCCGGGATAGAACACTCGTTCGGATCAACCTCGTGCAACCGGGCCGCTTGACGTGCGGAGGCCGGCCCGGGAAGCCATTGCAAGTTGTCTTGGGGGCGACAAAGATTTCCGCGGAGTATCGAGTTCTCACCCCGATCGAGGTGGTGATTCTCCGGATCGGACAGCTGAATGGCAGATATCGGCTATTGGCAAGTCCCCCACCCGCCGTGCCCGCGCATGAGGCTTGGACGACGCCCGCGGTGGGCCAATTCCGACACCAGCGGGCATGCGCGGCGCGGACAAATAAATGTCCAACCATCCATTCATTCGAAGGAGCAGCCCATGTCCAAGACGAACCCCAACACGCCCGACGAGCGTGGTTCGTTGCCTCCCCAGCACAACAAGGCCGGCCACCAGAGCCCGACACCGCGCAACGAGCCGCGCCGCACCACCGAGAGCCGCCACGACCGCGAAAGCCACATCGGCGGCAGCAACCAGAGCCAGTCGCGGCGCGGCGGTGGCGGCGGTTCCACGCATTGAGGGTGGTGGCCGCTTGAACCCCAACGGCGCACCGGAGCCGGCCCATGTCCCATCGCAACGAGGCCACGGCAGCGCTGAAGGCCCTCAGCATTGCGACCGACGCCTGCCGCGAATGCCCGCTGGGCGCGCATGCAACCCAGTCGGTGTTCGGTGAAGGCCCGGTTGGCGCGGCGCTGATGGTGGTGGGCGAGCAGCCGGGCGACAAGGAAGACCTGGTCGGCCGCCCCTTCGTGGGCCCGGCCGGCAAGCTGTTCGACCGTGCGGTGGCCGAGCTCGGCTGGTCGCGCGAGAAGCTCTACGTGACCAATGCGGTGAAGCACTTCAAGTACGAGCCACGCGGCAAGCGCCGCATGCACAAGACCCCGGGCCAGCGCGAGGTGGAAGCCTGCCACCACTGGCTCGAAAGCGAGATCGAACTCGTGCAGCCGCGCGCCTGCATCGCGCTCGGCGGCACGGCCGCGCGCTCGCTGCTCGGCCGACCCGTCGCGGTGATGAAGGAGCGCGGCCAATGGATCGAGAATGCGCAGACAGGCCGCCGCGTTTTGGTCACGCTGCATCCCTCCGCCCTGCTGCGCGGCGATCCACTGCAGCGCGAAGCAGCCTGGGAAGCCTGGCTCAAGGACCTGTCGGTGGCTTCGGAGCTGATGAAGAAAGCCGGGGCCAGGCGCCCGGCCGAAAAGCAGCCCGCCGCGGAAAAACCCGCGGCAAGACCCGCCGCAGGTCACGCGCGGCGCCGCGTGCGCATGGTGATGGAATAGCGCAGCGCCTCGGTCGGCGCGATGCTGTGCTGCCAGGCCCAGCGCGCTTCGCCGCGCAGCATGTAGATGGAGCGCGGCTCGATCAGCAACTGGAGGCTGGCGGGCGCGGTGGCGCTGGCCGGTGGATAGGGCCGCAGCTGCATCACCGCGCTGCTGCGCAGCGAAACCCCCACGATGTCCTCGAAGTCCGGCACGTCGCGGTGCCAGCCGAGCGGCGTGCCGGGCCGGTATTCGGAGATCAGCACATGGGCGAAATCCTCGGGCGCCATGCCCATCCATGCCGCCACCCGCGCGCGCAGCGGGTGAAGCGCGGGCGGCATGGCCGTGCCCGGACGCAGCTGGTGCTTGTCGAAGTCGTAGCTGCCGCCAAAGCTGATGCCGCGGCGGCGCGCGGTGTATGCCTTGTAGCGCATCTCGCGCAGCTCGAAGCCCTGCACGAGGCGCAGCAGCTCGGCTTCCTCGGTGCGGGTGAGGAATTCGCGCTCGTAGCCCAGGCCTTCGATGGCGGCCGCGGGCGCCTCGCCGAACAGGTCGGGCTCGTCAGCGAGCTGGATGTGCCTAGCGGAGCGCATCGAAGAAATCCTCCCCTTCATCGGCATGCGCCGGCCCGCCCAGGCGCAGCTCCCACCAGGGCGGCAGCAGCTGCCGGATCTCGGCGCGCGCGAAGCGGTCGTCCAGCAGGTGCAGCACGCCGCTGTCCTGCTCGGTGCGAATGACGCGGCCGGCCGCCTGCACCACTTTCTGCAGGCCCGGATAGAGGTAGGTGTATTCGTAGCCCTTGCCGAAGCGCGCCTGCATGCGCTCGCGCGTGATCTCGTTGAGTGCGTTGTGCTGCGGCAGGCCGAGGCTTGCCACAAAGGCGCCGATCAGCCGGCTGCCGGGCAGGTCGATGCCTTCGCCGAATGCGCCGCCGAGCACGGCAAAGCCGATGCCCTGGCCTCCCTCCTCGAAGCGCGCGAGAAAGCCATGGCGATCGGCCTCGGCCATGCCGCGCGTCTGGGCCCACACGGGCACGCCGGGGTGCCTGGCCAGGAAGGCCGCGCAGGCTTTTTCAAGGTAGTCGAAACTGCTGAAGAACGCGAGGTAGTTGCCCGGCATGCGCTCGAACTGGTCGCCGATGATCCCGGCCACGCGAGCGAGCGAGCCCGCGCGGTCGCGAAAACGCGTCGACACGTTCATGGCCACCTCCACGCGCAGCTGCTGGCTGCGGAATGGCGAGGCCACGTCGAGCAGCATGGTCTCCGGCGGCAGCCCCAGCGCGTCGCGGTAGAACTCGAAGGGCGACAAGGTGCCGGAAAAACAGGTGACCGATGCGGCATCCGCGAAGCGCGGCTCGAGGAATGGCGCCGGCACCAGGTTGCGGATCGCGAGGCTGCGCTGCTGATGGTCGTGCGCAGGGCCCAGCGTGCGCTCGAAGATCGAGTGGTCGTCAAAGGCATCGGCCAGCCGGGCAAACTGCAGCGCATCGAAGAAGAAGCGCTGCAGCGGACCTTGCGCCGCGTCGGGCGTGGCCGCGAAGTACTCGCCCATGGCCGTGTTGGCGGCCTGCAGCGTGCGAGCGAAGCGATCGGGAATCTCGTCGGCCGTGTCGTAGGGTTCGGTCTGTGCCTGCTGCACCGTGTCCCATTCGCGGTACAACCGGCCGAGCGCGCCGCGCACCGAGGCGGGCGCCACGCGGTGCGCGTCTTCCAGCGCCAGGCCGTCGAGCCGCGCGGTGTACATGCCGCGCGCGCGCTCCAGCAGGTTGTGCGCCTCGTCCACCAGCACCGCCGCGCGCCATTCGGCGTCCTTCATGGTGGCGTAGAGAAAGGCGCTGCCATCGAAGTAGTAGTTGTAGTCGCCCACGATCAGGTCGCACCAGTGCGCCATTTCCTGCGCGAGGAAGTAAGGGCACACGGTGTGCGTCAGCGCAATTCGTCGCAGCGCCTGCCGGTCGAGCCTGGCGGCCTGCGCGGCTTCTTCGCGCGCAGCGGGCAGGCGGTCGTAGAAGCCCTTGGCGAGCGGGCAGGCATCGCCGTTGCAGGCCCGGTCGGGGTATTCGCAGACTTTTTCGCGCGCGGTGAGCTCGAGCACCCGCACCTGCGCGCAGTCATTGCCCAGCACGCCGACGGCCTCCAGCGCCACGGCCCGGCCCGAGGTCTTGGCGGTGAGAAAGAAGATCTTGTCGATCCTGCGCGCGGCCCGCGCCTTCAGCAGCGGAAAGATGGTGGCCAGCGTCTTGCCGATGCCGGTGGGCGCCTGCGCCATCAGGCAACGCGCGTTGACGGCGGCGCGATAGACGGCCTCGGCCAGTTCGCGCTGGCCGGGCCGGAACGAGCCATGCGGAAACGCCAGCTGACCGAGCGCACGGCCGAGCGCCGCATGGTGCGCGGCCTCGCTCTGCGCCCAGGCGCTGTAGCGCGCGCACAGAAGCTCGAAATGCGCCTGCAGCTCGGCCCGCGCGTGCGGCTCTTCCAGCACGGTTTCCTCGCCGGTGCCGAGGTCCAGGTACACCAGCGCCACGGTGATGTGCTCGTAGCCGTGCATCTCGCAGAGCATCCAGCCGTAGCAGCGGGCCTGGGCCCAGTGCAGCGCCCGGTGGTTGCCGCGGATGGCGTCGAAGTCGCCGCGGAAGGTCTTGATTTCCTCGACGCGGGGTTCGCCCGGGTCGTGCCCGTCGGCACGGCCGCGAACCGTGAGCGCGCCGCATTGCGAGCGCAGCGGCACTTCGCTCTCGTAGCCGTCGCCACGCCGGCCTTGCACCAGCGCGTGGCCGGCCATGCCTTCGAGCGCGCTGGGCGCAGGCACGAAACGCAGGTCGAGGTCGCCGGCCTTGGCACCGAAGGCGCACAGGGCCTTGACGGATACGGTGCGAGCATCGGGCGCCGGTGCCGGCGACTTTGGAGGAAGATCCGTGGTCACGCTGATGCTGTACAAAACAACAGTATAGCGAGGCCGCGCCTGCCCCGCGACCCACGCGCGAGAAAAGTGGTATCGGGGCCTTCTCCGACAGCTGGTGCACCGAAATTCGGCAAAACTTCAAAGGTTTTGCTTACAAATATTTGATGGAATGAAGATGCCGACCGCGATCGATCCCGACGACTTCGACCGCCTGCTGAGCCGCAACCTGAAATGGCCGCTGCTTGGCGGGCTGGTCGGTGCGCTGGTGTTCGTCAGCTTGATCGTGTTCCTGTTGGTAACCATCAGCCGGGTCGAGCAAACCGACCAGGTGACGCGCAGTGCCAGCGAACTGCAGGCCCGCAGCATCGACATGGAAACCGGCCTGCGCGGTTTCCTGATCACCGGCGAGGAAAGCTTTCTCGAGCCCTACCAGAGCGCGCTGCCCCGGATCAAGAGCGACACCGCCGCGCTGCGCGAACTGGTGCTGGACAACCGGCAGCAGGCCGAGCGGGTCGAGCGCATCGCGGCGCTGCAGGAGGCCTGGAACGGGTTCGCGGAAGACCTGATCGCCCTGCGCCGCGCCGGCGGCAACTACCAGCAAGGGGTGCGCCAAGGCCGGGGCAAGCAGCTGCGTGCCGACATGCGCACCGAGTTCACCGCCTTCATGGACACCCAGGCGGGCCTGCGCTTCCAGCGCAACGAAGAGGTCAACCGCACGGCCTGGCTGGTGGTGGCCGTGTTCCTGCTCTTCACGCTGGTGTTCACCGGCATGGTGGCCTACTTCGGCCGCCGGCAGCTGATGCGGCTGTCGGGCAGCTACGACGCGGTGCTGCGCGACCAGGCCGCCCACGCCGAACAGCTGGCGCAGCAGGCGTGGCTGCGCAGCGCGCAGACCGAGCTGGTCGGAGAGCTCGTGGGCGAGCTGAACGCCAACGACCTCGGCCGCAAGGTCCTGGCCTTTTTCTCGCGGCACCTGGGCAGCGCGGTCGGCGCGCTGTACGTGCGCGAGCGGCAGGGCACGCTGCGCCGCGCGGCGAGCTACGGCTTCTCGATGGAAGCCGAGGCTTCGCCGCAGGTGTTCTCGCCGACCCAGAGCCTGGTCGGCCAGGCGGCCGCGGAACGGCGCCGCATGCTGGTGGAGCCGATCCAGGCCGACTACCTGAAGGTCAACTCGGGCCTGGGCGAGATGGCGCCCACGGCGGTGCTGCTGGTGCCGGTGTCGAGCGACGGCGTGGTGAACGGCGTGGTCGAACTCGGCCTGCCGGCCGTGCCCGATGCGCGCACCAACGAGCTGCTCGACCTGGTGGCCGAGGACATCGGCGACTCCCTCGCGGCGGCGCGCTACCGCGAGCAGCTGCAGGACGCGCTGGCCGAAACGCAGCAGCTGAACGAGGAACTGCAGGTGCAGCAGGAAGAGCTGCGCACCGCCAACGAAGAACTCGAGGAGCAGTCGCGTGCGCTGCGGGCTTCGCAGGCCATGCTGGAGAACCAGCAGGCCGAACTGGAACAGACCAACAGCCAGCTCTCCGAGCGCACCGAGGCGCTCGACCAGCGCAATGCGGCCCTGCGCCGCGTGCAGCGCGACCTGGAAGACCGCGCCGACGAACTGCAGCGCGCCAGCCGCTACAAATCGGAGTTCCTGGCCAACATGTCGCACGAGCTGCGCACGCCGCTCAACAGCGCGCTCATCCTGGCCAAGCTGCTCGCCGACAACCCGCAGGGCAACCTGAGCCCCGAGCAGGTGAAGTTCGCGGAATCGATCTACTCGTCGGGCAACGACCTGCTGGTGCTGATCAACGACATCCTCGACATCTCCAAGGTCGAGGCGGGCAAGCTCGAAGTGGTTGTCGAAGAGGTGGCGCTCGGCAAGCTCGCGCAGAGCCTGGAGAGCACCTTCAGGCCGCTGGCCGCCGAGAAGCAGCTGGCCTTCCGCCTGGAGATGCGGCCCGGCTCGCCCGCCACGCTGGCCACCGACCGCCACCGCGTCGAGCAGATCCTGAAGAACCTGCTCTCCAATGCGATCAAGTTCACCAACAGCGGCGAGGTGGCGCTCACGGTTTCCGCGGCTGCGAACGGCGGCGCGGTCTTCGCGGTGAGCGATTCGGGCATCGGCATTGCGCCCGAGCAGCAGGAGCTGATCTTCGAAGCCTTCCAGCAAGCCGACGGCACCACCAGCCGACGCTACGGCGGCACCGGCCTGGGACTTTCGATCTCGCGCGACCTCACGCGCCTTCTGGGCGGCACGCTCACGCTGCAAAGCCGGCCCGGCCAGGGCAGCACCTTCACGCTGCAGCTGCCGGCTGCCGCGCCGCAGGTCTCGCCACAGGCCCCGCAACAATCAGCTCGGCCCCCTGCTCCGGCGCCCGCCAGCTCCGCAGCGGCGCGCACGCCCTTCCCTGCCGCGCACCCTACGCCCGCCGCACCATCGCTGCCCGTTGCCGTGCCGCCGCCCTCCTTTGCCGACGACCGCACGCTGCCGCCCGACCAGGTGCGCCGGGTGCTCGTGATCGAGGACGAGCCGCAGTTCGCGCACATCCTCTACGACCTGGCGCACGAACTCGGCTACCGCTGCCTGGTGGCCCATGGCGCGGCCGACGGCTTCGAGCTGGCGCACCAGTTCTTGCCCGATGCCATCCTGCTCGACATGCGCCTTCCGGACAGCACCGGGCTCGGCCTGCTGCAGCGCCTGAAGGATTCGCCGCAGACGCGCCACATTCCGATCCACGTGGTCTCGGCCGCCGACGACGCGCAGGCCGCCGCCCTGCACATGGGCGCCATCGGCTATGCGCAGAAGCCCGCCACGCGTGCCGAGCTGATGCAGGTGTTCGCCCGGCTCGAGGAAAAGCTCGCGCAGAAGGTCAAGGCCGTGCTGCTGGTCGAGGATGATGCGCTGCAGCGCGAAAGCGTGATCCGGCTGATCGGCGACGAAGACATCGAGATCGCCGCCGTGGGCTCCGGCGAAGAGGCGCTCGAACTGCTGCGCAGGCGCGTCTTCGACTGCATGATCACCGACCTGCACCTGCCCGACATGCAGGGCAGCGAGCTGCTCAAGCGCATGGCGTCGGAAGAGATCGTCTCGTTCCCGCCCGTGATCGTCTACACCGGGCGCAACCTCACGCGCGACGAGGAAGCCGAGCTGCAGCGCTATTCGCGCTCCATCATCATCAAGGGCGCACGCTCGCCGGAACGCCTGCTGGACGAGGTCACGCTGTTCCTGCACAAGGTCGAGGCCGAACTGTCCAGCGAGCGCCAGGGCATGCTGAAGGCGGCGCGCGGGCGCGACCGCATCTTCGAGGGCCGCACCATCCTGCTGGTGGACGACGACGTGCGCAACCTCTTTGCGCTCACGAGCGCGCTGGAGCAGCGCGGCGCGGCGGTCGAGATCGGCCGCAACGGCCGCGAGGCGCTCGAAAAGCTCGACCAGGCGCGCGAGATCGACCTGGTGCTGATGGACGTGATGATGCCGGAAATGGACGGCCTGGAGGCCACGCGCCGGCTGCGCGCGGACCCGCGCTTCGAGAAGCTGCCCGTGATCGCCATCACCGCCAAGGCCATGAAGGACGACCGCGAGCAGTGCCTGGCCGCGGGCGCCAGCGACTACCTGGCCAAGCCTGTGGATTTGGAGCGCCTGGTCTCGCTTCTGCGCGTGTGGATGCCCAAAATGGAGCGGCTGTGAACCCCAATGCCGCTGCCCTGTCCCTGACCTCCGCGTTGAGCAACACGGAGATCGAGCTGCGGCTGCTGATGGAAGCCATCTACCTGCGCTACAGCTACGACTTCCGCAACTACACCGTGGCTTCGCAGAAGCGCCGCGTGCTGCACGCGCTGGCACAGCTCGGGCTGCCGAGCATTTCGGCGTTGCAGGAGAAGGTGCTGCGCGATCCGCTGCTGTTCGGCCGGCTGCTCGAGTACTTGACGATTCCCGTGAGCGAGATGTTCCGCGATCCGGCCTACTTTCTCGCGCTGCGCCGGCACGTGGTGCCGATCCTGCACACCTATGCATCCCTCAAGGTGTGGGTGGCGGGCTGCAGCACCGGCGAGGAAGTCTTTTCGCTGGCCATCCTGCTGCGCGAGGAAGGCCTGCTCTCCCGCACCCAGATCTACGCCACCGACATCAACCCCGCCTCGCTCGAGAAGGCACGGCAGGGCATCTTCCCGATCGAATCGATCCGCGGCTACACGGCCAACTACCAGCGCGCCGGCGGCCGCAGTTCTTTTTCCGACTACTACACTGCGGCCTACGACGCCGCGCGCTTCGACCCCGCGCTGTGCGCCGACGTCATCTTTGCCGACCACAGCCTGGCCACCGACAGTGTCTTTGCCGAAACGCAGCTCGTGTCGTGCCGCAACGTGCTCATCTATTTCAACCGCGAGCTGCAGGACCGGGCGCTCGGCCTGTTCCACGAGTCGCTCTGCCACCGCGGCTTCCTGGGCCTGGGCGCGAAGGAGAGCATCGACTTCTCGAGCTATGCCGATCGCTTCGACGTCCATTCGCAGCCAGAGCGCATCTACCGAAAGGCCACATGAAGCCGAATGCTCGCCAAATCCCTGCGCGGCGCGTCGAAGCCGTGGTGGTCGGCGCGTCTGCGGGCGGCATCGAGGCGCTGCTGGCGCTCCTGCACGGCATTCCGCCGCCGTGGCGGCTTCCGGTGGTGGTCGTCCTGCACCTGCCCGAAGGCCACCAGAGCCACCTGGCCGAGATCTTTGCCGAGCGGCTGCACATGCCGGTGCACGAGGCGGCCGACAAGATGCCGATCGCGCCCGACAGCCTGTATTTCGCGCCGCCCGGCTATCACCTGTCGATCGAGCGCGATCGATGCTTTTCGCTCAGCTGCGAGCCGCCCGTGCACTTTTCGCGGCCGTCGATCGACGTGCTGATGGCCTCGGCCGCCGATGCCTACGGTCCCGCGCTGGCCGGTTTCCTGCTCACGGGCGCGAACGACGACGGCGCCGAAGGCCTCTTGCGCATTCACATGGGCGGCGGCATCACCGCCGTCCAGGACCCGGAGGAAGCCCAGATTCCCACCATGCCCCGGGCCGCCATTGCCCTGCATCGTCCCGACCACGTGCTTGCCCTGCGCGAGCTTCGCACATTGCTGCTGCAACTGGAGTCCGCCCATGCCCATCATTGACGTCGAAAGCAAGCTGCTGATCGTCGATGACCTGCCCGAGAACCTTCTTGCGCTCGAGGCCCTGATCCGGGGCCCGGGGCGCGCCGTGTACCGCGCGGCATCGGCCGAGGAGGCGCTTGCGCTGCTCTTGGACCACGAGTTCGCGTTGGCCATCCTCGACGTGCAGATGCCCGGCATGAACGGCTTCGAGCTGGCCGAGCTGATGCGCGGCACGGAGCGCACGCGGCACATCCCGATCATCTTCGTGACGGCGGCGGGCCGCGATTCGAACTACGCCTTCCAGGGCTATGAAAGCGGCGCGGTCGACTTCCTCTACAAGCCGCTCGATCCGCATGCCGTCACCGGCAAGGTCAACGTGTTCGTCGACCTGTACCGCCACCGCAAGGCGCTGCGGCACGAAATGAATGCGCTCGCGGTGGCCAACCAGAAGCAGGAAGAGCTGGTCCAGCAGCTGCGCCACACGCAGCACGAACTCGAACGCGCGGTGCGCATGCGAGACGACTTCATGTCGATGGTCTCGCACGAGCTGCGCACGCCGCTCAACACCCTGTACCTCGAAACGCAGTTGCGCCAGGTCCAGGTGTCCAGGGGCAAGCTGGAGTCCTTTTCCGCGGATCGCCTTCCCGCCATGATCGAGCGCGACCAGCGGCAGATCCGCAACATGGTGCGGCTGATCGACGACATGCTCGACGTCACGCGCATGCGAAGGGACGCGCTGTCGATCCAGCCCAAGCCGGTCGACCTTGTCGCGCTCGCGCGGGCCGTGGTGGAAGGCCTCAGGCAGCAGGCCGAAGCCGCGGGCTCGGTCATCGCGCTGGAAGCACCGCGCGAGCTGCGCGGCGTGTGGGACGAGTTCCGCATCGAGCAGGTGCTGACCAACCTGCTGACCAATGCACTGCGCTACGGCGGCGGCAAGCCCGTGGAGATGATGCTGTGGGAGCGGGACGGCGCCGCGCACATCACCGTGCGCGACCAGGGCATCGGCATTGCGCCCGAAGACCAGCAGCGCATCTTCGAGCAGTTCGAACGCACCGACGACAGCCGCAAGCATGCGCCCGGCCTTGGGCTCGGGCTCTACATCACGCGCAAGATCGTGGGCCTGCACGGCGGGCGCATCGAGGTGGAGAGCCGGCCCGGCGAAGGTGCGGTGTTCCATGTCGAGCTGCCGCTGCAGGCCGCCGCGAAGACTGCGACGCAAGTGCGGGCGTAGGCGCCCTCCTACTGCGCGGAAGGCGATTGGCCGGGATACTGGGTGGATACAAATTGCTTGAAAGCCACCTCCCAGTGAACGTGCTGATCGTCGACGACAACGAAGCCGCGGCAGACCTGCTGCAGGAACTGCTGACGCTGCAGGACCATACCGCCCGCTGCACCTACACGGCGCAACAGGCCATGGATGCGGCGGCCGAGGAGCGCTTCGACGCGGCGCTCATCGACCTCACGCTGCCCGACTTTCCCGGCACCGAGGTGGCGCGGCGGCTGCGTTCGGCCGCAGCGGACCGTGGCCCTCGGCTGCTCGTCGCCATTTCGGGCTTTTCGGAGGAAGAGGCGGCCGGCGCCGCGGCGCGGAACCTGTTCGACCACCACCTTCAGAAGCCCATCGACATGGGCGAACTCTCCGCCATCCTGTCCGCGCCGCGCCGCGCTGAGCGAGGCACCTAGCCGTTCAGTCCCGGTCTTCGTAATCCCGGTCGTTGTCCCATTCGTCGCCGTTCGGCGGGCGATACGGGTAGCCCGGCCCGTAGTAGATCCGTCCGGGCGGCGGCGCATAGACGGGTGCCGGCCGGTAGTACACGGGCGGCGGCGGACGGTAGTAGACCGGCGGGGCCGGCGCGTAGTAGATCGGCGCCGGATAGTAGGCAGGCGGCGGCACGTAGTACGGCGCCGGATAGCCACCCGCCCCGATCTGCACCGACCAGCTGCCGCGCGCGCTGGCCGCGCCCGCGGCGAGCAGCGCACTGGCCGCCATCGCGCCAAGGGCCACCCATTTGAAGACAGAAGAACGCTTGTTTTTGACTTTCACTGCAGCTCCCTTGAAAAGGCGCTGACGGCCAGCACCCATGGTGGTTGCAACGCCCGACGCACTCTGCGAGTGCACCTGCCGCCTCGCCGGACCGTTGCCAAACGTCACTGCGCGGCCGATGCCGCTCAGCTCGTGATCTCGCGGCGCGAAAGCTGCACTTCGGCGCCGGCGGTATTGAACGCAATCGTCGGTGCGGTGAAATCGCTCAGCGGCGCGCCCAGGCCGATTTCGCCGCGCCCGTGCAGCACGCATTCCTCGCGCCTGAGCGCCACTTCCTGGCTCGGCCCGCCGTTGCCGTGAAACCGGACCCAGGTGCCGTAGGTGCTCAGGTCGGTCAGCACGCAGCTGCCATGCCGCAGCTCGATGCGTGCATGCAGCCTGGAGACGCGCGGATCATTGACCACGAACTGCGCATCGCTCACGCGCCCGAGGTGGATCGGCAGTTCTTCGGTGCGGAAGGTGGACCGCACATCGAGCCACGCCAGCTCGATCTGTCCCAGCGAAGAATCGGGCAGCCGCAGCGGCGTCAGCGCGGCCGGCAGCGTGAGGAACGAAGTCATTTCCTCCTGCCAGTCGATGCGGTGGACGGCCGACATCTCGCTGCGCCCGCGAATGGTGATGAGCCCCAGGTCGCGATGCCGAACGCCGGTTTCGCCCAACTGCGCGATCGCCGCATCGGTGGCCCAGATCTGCCCGGGCCCCGCCAGGTCGCTCAGGCGCGACGCCAGGTTGACGGCATCGCCGAAGCAGTCGCCCTCGACCTCGACCACCTCGCCGCTTGCAACGCCGATCTGCAGCGCCATGCGCAGCGGCACGGGCCAGGTCATGAGGCGCTTCTGGTGATGGCGCTGCAGTTCGATCACTGCCTGCATGGCGGTGGCCGCGTTCGAAAAAATGGCGAACACGCCATCGCCGAGCGACTTCACGACCCTGCCGCCGTGTGCCTGGCAGACGCCGCCGATCCATTGGGTCAGCCGCGTCACCGTGTCGGTGGCGCGTGCATTTCCCATGGCTTCGAAAACCCTGGAGCTTCCGGTCAGGTCTGCGAATACGACTGTGGAATTGACGTCCATGCTGTGACAGCGGCTTGTTTATATTACTTTTGTACTCAAACCCTTATGGCAGCTTTAAGTGCAACGTAAAGTGTGTTGTTTACAAACAAGAAACAGTGTTTCAGAACTTGTGATTCGCGCGCCCGAGGCTTAAGGTAGCGACCGTCCTGGCTCCCGGCAATACGCCTTTAGTCCACATGCTGCCTCTTCGTCGTTTTTTCCGCCTCCTCGGAATTCCCGGTATCGGGTCTCCCCGGGTGGGAGAGAACCAGCTGGGACGCATACGGGCCGCCATGCTGTCGGTGCTGCAGGCGCATGGCGAGCACTCGGTCCAGCGCGTGGCGCAGCGCGTGCGCTTTGCATCCGATGTGGAAGCGCTCTGGTACCTGCGGCAGGACGTGATGGTTGCGCTGAGCGCCATCGACGGCGAAGCCGCAGCCCGCCGCCAGATGAAAGCCATCAACAGCATGTTCAAGGGCGGCCTGCCCGGCTCGATGGGCCCGCGCGCCCATCAGCGCTTCACCCACTGAAGGATACCGCGGCAGCTCGCGTTCAATGCGCATGGCCGTGGTCGTGGCCGTGGCCGTGGCCGCCATGCCGGTGGCCCCACACCATGAAGACGTCGCGTCCTTCGGCCGCCAGCTCGACCTTCGCGCCCACGGGCAGCAGCACCTTGGTCGGCACGTGCCCGAAAGGCAGGCCCGTGAGCACGGGCACCTTGAGCGTGGCTCGCAGCCGGTCGACCACCGCTTCGAACCCGAAGCCGCGGTCGTAGCCCGGCACCTTGCGCATGCCCGTGAACTGGCCGAAGACGATGGCGCGCTGCCTGGCCAGCACGCCGGCCATACGCAGCTGGTCGAGCATGCGCTCGATGCGGTAGGGATGCTCGTTGACGTCCTCGATGAAAAGCACGCCCTTCTCCACTGCGGGGAAATAAGGTGTTCCGAGCAGGCTCGCGAGCACGCACAGGTTGCCGCCCCACAAGGTGGCGTCGTGCACGGGCTTCAGCTTCAGGCCGGCATCGCGCACCGGCATGCGCCAGCCGGTGCCTTCGCCCTGCCCGCTTGCCAGGTCGCCGAAGCAGGCTTCCATGATGTCGTCCGCGCCGCCTTCGGCACCGAAGTCTTCGCCGACGGCGGGGCCGGCCCAGGTCACGGCGCCGGTCTTGGCGAAGAGTGCGCACTGCAGCGCGGTGAAGTCGCTGAGGCCGACGAATTCGGTGCCGCGCCCGATCGCCTTGGCCACGGCCTTGTAGGGAATCGCGTCGAGGATGCGCGTGAGTCCGTAGCCGCCGCGTGCGATCAGTGCAATGTCGGCGCTGCTTGCGGCAGCGCGGCTGATGGCGGCGAGGCGCGTGGCGTCGTCGCCCGCAAAGCGCTGGTGCACGGCCAGCGCGGCTTCGTCGATTTCGACCTCGTAGCCCAGCGCCTTGAGTCTTGCCACGCCGCGCCGGAAGGCGGCCTTGTCGCGAATCGCGCTGGAGGGGGAATAGATGTAGATGTGTTTGCTCACGGCGTCGAGTATCCCATTGCGTTGCGCACCTCCTGGGCGAGCAGCGCAGCCTGCTGCGCATTCGGGCCGGACGAGGACGCCATGGGGCCGAGCGCGCGCAGCGCGGCCTGGTAGCCGCGGTCGGGGAACGGCGTGCGCCATGCATCGCCCACCGGCTCGCCGCCTTCGGGCGCGAGCAGCACGGCTGCAAACAGGCCGCCCCTTCCGGCCTGCAGCCGTGTGGCCAGGCCGGTGGCCGCGGCGCTGTGCACCAGCACCATCGGCGGCGGCTGCAGGCGGTCGAGCCATTCGTTCAGGACCTGGCAGTGCCATTCGATGCGGTGCGCCGCTTCGCGCTTGGGCTTGTCGCTCTTGCCGAAGCCGATCAGGTCGGGCACCAGTGTGCGCAGCCCGGGCGCCCCGACGAGGTGGCGAAAGAAGTAGCCCCATTCGCCCGGACCATGAAGGCACAGGCAGGCGGCGGCCGAACCGTCCTGCGGTCCCTCGTCGAGGTAGTGCATGCGCCAGCCCTGCAGGCTGGGCAGGTCATGGATGTAGCGCGGCTCGAAGGCGTAGCCGGCGAGCGCACCGAAACGCTCGGGCGGCGTGCGCAACGCGTCGTCGCGCAGGGGCTCCGCCAGCTCGCGCGCCGCATCGCGGCGCTGCTGGAAGAAGCCTTGCAGCAGCGCGCTGCACTCCGCGGCCAGCACGCCGCCCTGCACCTGCGTGCGGTGGTTCAGCCGGGGTTCGGCAAACAGATCGAGCACCGAGCCGGCCGCGCCGGTCTTGGGGTCGGCCGCACCGAACACCACGCGCGCGAGCCGCGCATGCAGCATGGCACCTGCGCACATCGCGCAGGGCTCGAGCGTGACGAACAGCTCGCAGCCGTCGAGCCGGTAGTTGCCGAGCGCGGCGGCGCCGGCGCGCAGCGCGTTGATCTCGGCATGGGCGCTCGGGTCGTGCTGCGCGACCGGCGTGTTGCGCCCGGTGGCGACGAGCTGCCCGTTCCTGACCAGCACCGCGCCGACCGGCACCTCGCCCGCCTCGGCCGCAAGGCGCGCCTCGGCCAGCGCGAGCGCCATCCAGTGCGCATCGCCCATGGGCTTGGAAGCGGACTCAGTTGTCATCCGGCATCTTGCGCGCCTGCGCCGCGGCGTCGAGCGCTTCCTTGACCTGCTTTTGCACCTGCTGGGCCTGCGTGCGCGCATCGGCGGGCGCCTCGCCGGCCGCGGGCGCGGCAACGCTGGTGAGCTGCTTCTTCGCCACCACCCCGGCGATCACGAGCGCCAGCAGCAGGCCGGCCAGTCCGAACATGCGCATCTCAGCTTCCTTCCGCCACGGGCGCTTCGGCCGTCATGCCCAGGCGCTCCATCCACACGGCCAGCGCCTTCTCGTCGGGCGTGCCGGCGCTGTAGACGGCATGCATGGCGGCGTGCGATTCGCGCCGGTGCTGGTTCAGCTTGACCTTGCATTGCAGTGCGCTCACGCGCAGCTCGAATCCGACGATGCCGGCCAGCATCTTGAGCTGGAACTCCTCGCCCAGGTCGCGCCATTGCTGCGCATAGCCGGGCTCGTGCTCGCCGATGAGCTTCTTGAGCAGCGCGTCCTTGGCCGCGGGCTCCTCGATCAGCCGGGCCTGGACGGTGCAATGCACCACCAGGTAGTTCCAGGTCGGCACGCGCGCGAGGTCCGGATAGACCGAGGGCGACAGGTAGGCATGCGGACCGAGAAAGGTGGCCACCGCCTGCGGCCGCGCCTGCAGATGGCGCCAGTGCGGATTGGGCTTGGCGCAGTGGCCCAGCAGCACCAGCTGGCCACCCTCCTGCTGCTCGGCCACCAGCGGCAGGTGGGTGACGTAGGGCAGGCCTTCGTCGTCGGTCGAGATCAGGCTGGCGAAGGGATGTGCGCGCATCAGCTCCAGCGCGATGGCCGGGTCCTTGGCGTTGAATTGCGGCGGCATGTACATGGGGCAATTTCCTCGTGGTGAGGCTCGATTGTCCCCGAGCCGTCCTATCGTGCGCGCGGCGTTTCCAGCAGCTTCACCATGGCCGTGTAGCCGCGGGCCCGGGCCAGCTGGAGCGGCGTGTTGCCTTGCCGGTCCGCCAGCGAGAGGTTGGCGCCCGCATCGATCAGCGCGGCCAGCGTGCGTTGGTGGCGCGGGCCGCCGTCGCCGAGCACGATCGATTCGATCACTGCCGTCCAGTGCAGGTTGTTGACATGGTCGAGCGGCGCGCCGGCCGCGATCAGCTGGCGCACCACTTCGTCATGGCCCAGGTGCGCGGCGGCAATGAGCGCGGTGCCGTCGTAGCGGCTCGTCACCTGTCCAGCCTTTGCGCCGAGCGACAGCAGCAGCGCGAGCGTCGCGGCGTCGTCGGCCACCGCGGCGATGGTGACGGCGTCGTAGCGGTCGTCGTCGAGCAGGTCGAGGTTTGCGCCGGCCTTGGCAAGCAGCTTCACCGCCTCGCGCTGCCGGGCATGCGTGGCAACGTGCAGGGGCGTGCGGCCCCGCGCGTCGCGCGTGTCGAGATTGGCGCCGGACGCGATCAGGCCCTTGAGCCTGGGCAGGTCGCCCTGCCAGGCCACGCGGTGCAGCCCTTCATAGGCCAGCAGCTCGGCCGCCTGTGGCGGCACCTGGGCCGACGCACCAGCCGATGCGCCCAACCCAAGCGCGACTGCCAGCAGCCCGGACCAGATGCCATGCTTCATCATCAGCCCAGCTGGCCCTTGACCTTCTCGATGGCGGCGTTGGCGCACTGGTCGTCCAGGTGGCCGCCCGGCGCACCGCCGACGCCCACGGCGCCGATCACTTCGTTGCCCGACTTCACCGGCACGCCGCCGCCCAGCAGCAGGAAGCCCGGCAGGTACGCCAGGTTGGCGGCGCCCGGATTCTTCTGCGCACCTTCCATCATGGCCTGCGTCGCGCTCTTGGCCGATGCCGAGGTCCATGCCTTGCGCTCGCTCGACGCCAGCGTGTGCGGGCCGGCGTTGTCAGCGCGCTGCATGGCGCGCACGGTGCCGGCGCGGTCGACCACGGTGGCGGCCACGTTGTAGCCGTTGGCGGCGCAGGCGGCCACGGCTTCGGCCGCGATCTGGTTGGCCAGCGCGAGCGAGATGTTCTTTTCGGTGCGCACCGCGGGTGCTGGCGCCTGGGCCTGGACGGCCGATGCAGCGAGCAGGATGGCGAGGGCGCCGAAGCGAAGGTTGGGACGCATTTTTCGTTTTCTCCAGTGAATGCAGGGTGAATGGCGCCGGCCGTTTGCCGGCGGCTGCGCCACTGTAGAAAACACTGCCCGCCGCAGCCATTCGTACGGCTACGCCCGGGGCTCCGTAGTTCTACGGAGCGCCCACGTTCAGCCTTCGCCGGCCGCCAGCACCGCGTAGCGCCGGATCAGCTGCGCGAGCGAATCGCAGTCGAGCTTGGCGAACAGGTTGGCGCGGTGCGTCTCGACCGTGCGCGGCGACAGCGCAAGCGTGCGCGCAATCTCCTTGTTGGTCAGGCCCTGCACGATGAAGGCAAGCACCTCGCGCTCGCGCTCCGACAGCTGCGCCACGCGCTCGCGCGCTGCGTTGTCGGCCTGCGAGCGTTCGCGCGAACGCACATGCTGGCGCACCGCCTGCTGCAGGGCTTCGAGCAGTTGCTCGTCGTCCACCGGTTTCTCCAGGAACTCGGCCGCGCCGGCCTTGAAGGCGCGGCGGCACATCTCGACCGTGCCGTGGCCCGTGAGCATGATCACCGGCTGGTCGACGCCCTGCGCCATGAGCCGGTCGAGCACCGTGAGGCCGCTGATGCCGGGCATGCGCACGTCGAGCACGATGGCGCCGACGCTCGCGCGGTCGAAGCCGTCGATGAAGGCCTGCGGATCGGCCCAGCCCTGCACCCGCAGGCCGACCGTGCCGATCAAGAGCGACAGGCTGTCGCGCACCGCCTGGTCGTCGTCGATGAGATGGATCAGCGGCGATTGCGGCTGGTGGATGGCCGAGGTGTTGTTCATGCCATGCGCTCCGTGGATGCTGCCACCAGCGGCAGCAGCAGCGTGAAGCGTGCGCCGCGCGGCGCCGCGTTGGCCGCGGACAGGCTGCCGCCCATGCCGCTCGCCAGCGTTTCGCTGAGGCTCAGGCCAAGGCCCAGGCCGCCTTCGCGAGTGCTGAAGAAGGGCTCGAAGAGGCGCGGCATGGCTTCGGGCGCGATGCCGCGTCCGTTGTCGGTCACGGTCAGCACGCCCTCCTGGCCGTTGCGACCGACAGAAACGGAAAGGCGGCGTTCGGACGCAGGCACCAGGTCGAGCGCCTGCAAGGCGTTCATCAGCAGGTTGTGCACGATCTGCTCGAGCGCCACCGCTTCGGCCTGCACGCGCACCGGCGCCTGCGCGGTGGCGTCGAACTGCGCCGCAACGCCGCGCTGCGCGAACTCGGGCGCCAGCAGGTGCATGGCGCTGCGTACCACCTCCTGCAGCACCAGTGGCTTCACGTCGCCGCCGGCTTCGGGGCGTTCGATGACGCGGCGCAGTCGCCCGACCACGCCGGCCGCGCGGCGCGCCTGCTCCACGGCTTGCCCCATGGCATTGCGCGCCGTGGCCAGGTCGGGCGGATCGTCGTCGAGCAGCCGCCGTGCGGCCTGCGCATTGGCCAGCACGGCCGTGAGCGGCTGGTTCAGCTCGTGTGCCAGCCCCGCCGAAAGCTCGCCCAGGGCATTGAGCCGCGCCACCTGGCCGAGCCGCAGCAGCTCCTCGGCCCGGCGGCGCGCGATGCGCTGGCGCTGCGCGGTCCACAGGCCGGCCAGCAGCAGCGCCGTCGCCACGCCCCAGCCGCCGATGCTGCGCCATGGCAGCTCGGCCCAGCCCACGTGGCGCTCGGCCACCACGTCGAAAGGCTGGCTCGGCGAGGCCAGGGGTTTGGTGAGGGCAAAGCGCCAGCCGCCCGCGTCCGCTTGCGCCGCGCGCCCCGGCTGCAGCTCGAACTGCTGCGCGCCGCGCTGCAGGCTCACGCGCACCGGGCTTCGCTTCGGGTCCATCGGCCAGTCGCGCCACGGCACCGAGCCGGCGAGGTCGATCTCGAGGGCGTAGCTGGCGGGCGTGGCGCCCATCACGAGCTGGTAGCGGCCCTGCGCGAGGTCCAGCTCCGCCAGCTCGGCGCGGCGCTCGCTGCGTGAACGCGCTTCCGCAGCCGCCAATGCGGCGGCCTGCTTCTCGTCGGGCCAGGCCTGGTCGCGTTCGCGCCGCTGCACGCGCAGGATCGACGGATAGACCGATGGCAGGCGCTGCTCCGGGCGGTCAGCGCCGTCGCCGGGTTCGAGCAGCGCGAGCGTGGCCAGCACCGCGTCGTACTGCACCACCTGCTGGCTCAGGAGCCGGTGCGCGATGCGCGCGTCGGTCTCGAAATCCTGCTGCAGCTGCGCGAGCTCGGTGCGCGCGAGCCACACCGCGCCCACGGCCGTGAGGGCCAGCCATGCCAGCCACCAGCCACCCTGCGTGCGCAACCACTGTTTCATGGCGCGGATTGTGCCCGGCGCGGCGAGGCCGCCCGATGTTGGCCGAGAATGCGGCCCCAACATGGCTGATGAAGTGCAGGACTCCCTTTTCCCCGATCTTCCGCGCCCGCCCGAGGCGCATTCCACGGTGCCGCCAGAGGCCGAGCCGCCTGTGAAGAAGAAGCCGCGCGGCGCCACGGTGGAACCGGCGCCCGCCGATCCGGCACTGGTCGAGCTGGCCGCGGCGCTCCCTTCCGGCCTGCGGCTCGGCACCTCTTCATGGAGCTATCCTGGCTGGGCCAATCTCGTCTGGGATGGCGACTACGCCGAAACGGTGCTGTCGAAGAACGGACTGTCCGCCCTCGCCCGGCATCCGCTTTTCCGCACGGTGAGCCTGGACCGCAACTTCTACCGCGCGCTCACTGCGAGCCAGTACGCGCGCTACGCGGCCATGGTGCCCGACGACTTCCGCTTCGTGGTGAAGGCGCCGAGCCTCGTGACCGACGCCACCGTGCGCGACGAGAGCGGCCGCGGCACGCAGGCCAACCCGGTGTTCCTGAACAGCGAGATCGCGATCCAGGAATTCGTGCAGCCGGCGCTCGAAGGCCTGGGCCACCGCATCGGTGCGCTGGTGTTCCAGCTGAGCCCGATTCCCGCGCAACTGCTGGCCGACCAGCCCGCGCTGCTCGCGCGCCTCGGCGAGATGCTCGAAGCCTTGCCCAGCCTGAAGCCGACGGCGCCCGATGCCGTGATCGCGGTCGAGGTGCGCGACCCGCAGCTGCTCTGCCCTGCCTTTGCCGACATGCTTCGCAGCGTGGGCGCCACCTTCTGCATGGGCCTGCATGCCAAGATGCCGCCGATTGAAGACCAGCTGCCGATGCTGCGCGCGCTCTGGCCCGGACCGCTGGTGTGCCGCTGGAACCTGCACCGCCGCCACGGCCGCTTCGGCTATGAAGATGCGGAAAAGCTCTATGGTCCGTTCGACAGGATCGTCGATCCCGACCCCGAGACCCGCGAGGCGCTGGCCCGCGTGATCGCGGGCACCACCGGCGCGGGCCAGCTGGCCTACGTCACCGTGAGCAACAATGCCGAAGGCTGCGCACCGTTGACGATCGCCTCGCTCGCGCGAGACATCGCCGGCCTGTCCAAGCGCTAACTGCTGCGGCCTGCATTGTCCTTGGCTGCCACCGTCATCTCCAGCTCCACGCTCGCATTCTTCGGCAGCGCATAGACGCCGACGGCCGTGCGCACATGCACGCCAGCCTCGCCGAACACACGGTGCAGCAGCTCGGACGCCGCATCGGCCACCTCGCTCTGCTGCGTGAAATCGGCCGTGCACTGCACGAAGACCCCGACGCGCAGCACCTTCTCGATGCCGTCGAGCGAGCCGAGTTCGCGCCGCAGCAGGGTCAGGCAGCGCAAGGCGCAGATCTGCGCGGCCTCGCGGGCCTTGCCGAGCGGCACCTGGTCGCCCACGCGGCCGGTGACGACCACCGTGGTGCCCACGCGCGGCACCTGGCCGCTGGTGTAGAGCGTGCGGCCGTCACGGGCGATGGGTGCGTAGTTGCCGCCGGCAATGAGCTCGCCCTCGAAGCTGTGGCCCAGCTCGGCGGCAATCCGGTCGGCAATCTGGTCTCGGGTTTGCGATGTCATTCGGCTTCCGTTCAATGAAGCTTCATTGTCGCCATCCGCTCCTTGAAGAACAGATACAGATCGCATGGACGCGAGGCACAACAGGCGATGCCTGGCGCGTCGTCAGGCCGCCCGCTCCGAGGGCCACCGCCCCAGCACCTCGTGGATGCCTTCGCCGACGTGGCTTTCGATCAGCGAGAACGAGCCCGCCATCCACCGGACCGGCTCGATGGCATGCGGCTCGATCTTGCGCGGCGTGTAGGCCAGCGTCATGTGGGGCGTGAAGCCGCGCTCGGGCTTGAAGCCCGCATCCGCCAGCGCCTCACCCAGGCGCTGCCTGAACGCCGCAAGCGCCGAGGTGCTGCTGCCGCCGCCGTACAGCACAAAGGCCTTGCTCTGCTCGAAGCGCATGGCCTCGTCGAACATCACCTCGAACGACGGCGGCGCCACGGCGGCAGCCGCCTCCAGGGCCGCTTGCACCGTTTCGCGCGGCACCGCCAGAAAATGCCCGAGGTGATACAGCGTGACATGCAGGCGATGCGCCTCGGTCAGCTTGCCTTTCAGCGAATGCCGGTCCTTCAGGCGCGCCGCCAGCGCGGCAATCGACGCGGCATCTTCGGGGCGCGGAAAGATTGCGAAGAAGAGAGAGCGCGGCAGGCGCTCCTTGCGCGGCGCGGTGCTGCGCGCACGGCGGGGCGGCGGCGGCGCGGGATCGATGCCTGGGAGTAGCAGCTGTTCGGGCATGGCAGATGTCGGATTCACCGGTGCATTCAAACACGGCCCGGCGCCGTTGACCCGCACCCGGAACTCGGCGCATGCTGCACGGCTCTGACCTGCCATGAACGCCCCATCAGCATCCGGCCTTCCCCGGCGCACCGTCGCCGCAGCGCTCGTTGCCATGCCCGCGCTCTGGCTGGGCGCCCGCGCGCAGCCAGCGGCCAGCCGGCTCGCCACCCCTTCGCAGACCGAAGGCCCCTTTTATCCCGTGCGCCTGCCGCAGGATTCCGACGGCGATCTGCTGCGCAACGGCGCGCTGGACTACCGCGGCGGCCAGCCGGCCTGGGTCGACGGCACGGTGACCGATCTGGCCGGCAAGCCGCTGCGCGGCGCCCAGGTCGAGATCTGGCAGTGCGATCAGAACGGCCACTACCACCACCCCGGCGACGGCGACCGCGCCGATGCCGCCTTCCAGGGCTTCGGCCGCGTCACGGTCGGTGAAGACGGCAGCTACCGCTTTCGCACCATCCGCCCCGTGCCCTACAGCGGCCGCACGCCGCACATCCATGTCAAGGTGAAGCTCGGCACGCGCGAGCTGCTGACCACGCAGCTCTACGTGGCCGGCGACCCGGGCAATGCGCGCGACTTCATCTGGCGCAATCTTCCGCAGGCCGCGAGGGAGGCCGTCACAGTGCCTTTCGAGCGCGGGCCGGATGGGCTGCAGGCGCGCTTTCCAATTGCGGTTGCGGCCTGAAGGCGCCCGCCGCTGCCGCCGCTGTTGCCCGCCTTCGCCGCGAGGGAACCAGGGCACGCCAGGCGATCACGCAAGACGTGAGGCACAGCCCGATCCCCAGCAGCGAGAAGCCCAGGACCAGTGCATGCCGCAGCCAGGGGCGCGCAAGAAGCGGCGCAAAGTCCAGGCTGTGCAGCCCATGGTAGAGAACGCGCTGCCAGCGGCCCGACGCATCGCTGCGCAGGAGAATGCGTGCCGACGCGGGGTCTGCGAAGGCGGACACGCCGTCGGTCCAGTCGGCGCGCCACACGGGCAGCGGACGGGTGTGGCGGGTGTTCGGGTCCGCAGCCTCGCGTGCGTAGTACAGATCGTCGTAGGAATCGATGCGGCGCAGCGCGGGAACGCCGGCCTCCGGACGCAGCGCGGCCAGCAAGGCCTGGACGGTGGCCGCAGGCAGCGCGGCAATGGCCCGCTCCGGATCGCGCGTCTCGGCACGTACCAGCAGTTGGCCCTCGGCAGATTGCAAGCGATACCACGGCTGCCCCGCAACGTGCAAAAGCTCCAGTTCGCGCGCAGCGAGGCCCTGCCGGCTGGCCTGCCTCAGCGCCTCGGCCGGATCGAGCCACGCCTCGATCGGTGCGCCGGCCCAGCGCACGCGCTCGTCTGCCGTGGCCCCGCGCGGGGAAAACACGCCGAACGGATTCATCGACAACAGGCCCGAACATATCCATGTGAGCGTGAAGATGCCTGCCGCCAGCCCCGCGATGTGATGCCAGCGCAGCCAGAACTTGCGGTAGGGAATCCAGCGCGAACGGTTCAGGAAGAGCTGCCAGGTGCCCAGCACCACGCCGCTCAGCGCCAGCAGGGTCGCGGGAAGGGAAAGCCACACCACGGCGTGATGCCAGGCGGCGGGGAACTGCCGCAGCACGGTCGGATAGATCCAGTGCGGCACGGCACCCAGCCAGTTCCAGAAGCGCTCGGCGCGGCGCGTGTCGCGCACGACCTCCGCCGCACCTGGAGAAACATAGAGTTCCAGCCCGTCCTCGCCGTCCAGCGCAACCTTCACCAGCGGCCGGTAGGGATCGAGGCCCTGCGGCACGGTCCATTGATCGCGCTCCAGGCGCTCGGCGTGCCGTGCGCGGCGCCCGCTGAAGGCCTCGGCCGCGGCGGCCGCCTGTGAATCCGTGAGCGGCGGCCGCAAGGCACCACTGCGCGCGTCGAGCGTTCGCCAATGGGGCGCAGCGGCGCCCTGCTCTCCATGCGCCAGCAGCCGCCAGACCGGATCCGCACCCGCCATGCCCAGGCGCGCCTCGGTGAAGCGAAGTCCGGCGCGCCGAGCCGCCTCCTCGGCGGTCAGGCAGCACCCCGGCGGCAGTTGCAGCGGCGGCAAGGCCTGCAGGCGTTCGACGGGGGTGAGGCTCGGGAACGGCACGAAGTACAGGACAACGCCGCTCGCAAACCACATGAGGAAGAACAGCGCAAGCACGACGCCCAGCCACTTGTGCAGAAAGACCAGTGCCTTCTTCATGACGCAATCCCCGGCCGCACGGCATCAATCATTCAGAAGCGCGCACGCGCCGTCAGCTGCACCGTGCGCGGCGCGCCCAGCAGCCAGCGCACGTTGCCGGTGCCCGAGACCGCATAGTCGCGGTCGGTCAGGTTCTTGACGGCCAGGCTGAAATCGAGGCTGCGCGAAAACTCGTAGGCCAGCGACACATCGAACACCGTGTAGGCCGGCAGGCGCGCCGTGTTGGCCGCGTTCGACTGCCGCGCGCCGACATAGCGTGCCCCGATGCCCAGCTGCCACCGCGGCTGGAAGCGATAGGCCGTCCACAGGTTGGCCGTGCGCTCGGGCACGCCGACCGGGATGTTGCCCGCGCGTGAGATGGCGCGGCCAGCGACCACCTCGTTGAAGTCGTCGTAGCGCGCACGCAGCAGCGCCGCATTGGCGTCGACGGTCCAGCCGGGCAGCGGCTCGGCCGCCACGGCCAGTTCGATGCCGGTCGACGATTGGCGCCCGACCTGTTGGGTGATCCTGGGGTCGCTGGCATCGCGGGAGAGCAGGTTGCGCTTTTCGATGCGGTAGAGGGCCAGCGTCCATTCGCCCTTGATGGCCGGCAGGCTGCTCTTGGCGCCCACCTCGACCTGCCGGCCTTTGGTCAGGTCGAAGGCGTTGCCACCGTTCGGAAGCGACAGCGCACCGCTCAAGGGGTCGGTTCCCGTGCCGTACTGGCCATAGAAGGAAACCGCATCGCTGGGTGTCCAGACCGCACCGATGCGGCCCGTGACCGGACTGTATGTCTTCGACAGACGGGCGCCAGTGCGCAGATCGTTGTTGTCGAGCCGCATGCGATCGCTGCGCAGGCCCGCCACGAGCTTCCAGCCGGGGGCGAGTTCCAGCGCATCCTCCGCGAAGAGCGCGGCCGTCTCCAGTGTGGAGCGGCGTCCCGGAAGCGTCGGCACCGGGCTGGTGAAATGGCCCGGCGCAAAGAAGAACGGGTCGACCGTGCTCACGCCGCCGTAGGGCGAATTGTTGGTGTGCAGCAGGGTCGTGCGGTACCAGTCCAGGCCGGCGACGAAGCGGTTCTTCAAGCCGCCGAGTGTGCCGTCGAAGGTGGCATCGAAGCGGTTGCCCGTCTGCTCCTGGTCGTGCAGGATCTCGATGTAGTCGCCGCGGCCGACCCGCGTGCCGGCCCTGTTGAAGCTGTAGGCCTCCGTGTTGCGCCAATGGCGCGCGGACGCCAGGTGGTAGAGCTCGTTGCGCAGCCGGATGCCGTCGCCGAGCTGGTATTCGGCCTTGACGCGCCACATGCGGTCGTCGTACTTCACGACCGAATCGTCCACGTTGAAATTGGTGCGCCGCAGCCGGCTGTCGAGCGCGCCATCGAGAAGCGGCGTGCCGAAGTAGCGCGCATCGTCATTGCGGCCGCCATCGAACGACAGCGTCAGCTTGAGCGCCCTGCTCGGACGCGCCGCAAGCGCGAGCGCGTAGTTCTGCCGGTCGTAGTTCTCGAAGCGGCGAAAACCATCGCTCGCGCCCGCATCGACGTAGACGGAATAGGCCAGGCTGTCATTGATCGGCCCGCGCAGTCCGATGCCGCCCTGCCGCGTCCCGAAGGAGCCCAGGCTGAAGAAGGCTTCGCGCTCCGTGCGATCGAAGCGCGGCTGCTTGGTGATGTAGTTGACGGCCGCGCCGATGGCGCCGTCGCCAAAGAGCACCGAGGCCGGCCCCCTGAGCACCTCGACCGACTCGAAGGGCCAGCTGGAGAACGGATAGGTCACGGTGCCGGACGCAACCACCAGCCGCGTGCCGTCGACCAGTTGGGCCACGGAGTTGTGCCCCGCAAAGCCCCGCGCCACCAGGCTGGTGCCGCCATTGCCGGGCGCCGGCGCTTCGGTGACGCCCGGAAAGCGGATGGCGACATCCTGCGCGCGGGCCAGGTTGCGTTCGGCGATGTCGGCGCTGCCCAGGCTGCTGACACTGGCCGGCGTCTCGCGCGGCGCAAGGCCCAGGCGCGAGCCAGTTGCGCTCGGCAAGTCGAGGCCCAGGCTGCTGCCGGGAGCGGTTTCACCGGCTGACACCTCGACGGCCGGCAAGGCGGCTTGGGCGCGGGATGCGACCGGGTGCATCGCCAGGCCGGCGATGCATGCCATGGCGCGTATCGCCCTGTGGCGGCGGATCGATGGGCACTCGATCGATGGGAACTTTGCGGATGGCTTCATGCTGCTGCGGCCAGGCATTGTTCGAGTCCCTGCACCAGGACATCCCTGGGCAGCTGCCTGCCGATGAAGACGATGCGGCTGTGGTGCGGCTCGCCCTCTTTCCAGCCGGGGCCGGCCTCGGTGCCCATCAGCATGTGGACGCCTTGCAGCACCACGCGGGTGTCCAGTCCGACCACCGCGATCACGCCCTTGTAGCGCATCAGGTGGGTGCCGTAGATCCGCAGGATGGCGCCGAAGAAATCTTCCAGCCGCGCCGCATCGAAGGGCCGCTCGGCGCGAAACACGAAGCTGGAGACGTCGTCATCGTGTTCGTGATCGACGTCGGTCAGGAAGTCGGGTTCGATCTCCAGGATCGCGTTCAGGTTGAACCCGCGGATATCGAGCAGCTGGTCGATCGGGGCCTGGCCGAAATGCGCCGCGGTGATCGGCGCGCGCGCATTCATGCGCAGCAGGCGCTGCTCGAGCGCCCTTACCTCTTCGACCGACACCAGATCGGTCTTGGACAACAGGATGCGGTCCGCAAAGCCCACCTGCTCCTGGGCTTCATGGTGCTCGTCGAGCTGAGCCATCGCATGCCTGGCGTCGACCAGCGTGACGATCGCGTCGAGCAGATAGGTCTGGCTGATCTCTTCATCGACGAAGAAGGTCTGCGCCACGGGCGCCGGGTCGGCCAGCCCGGTGGTCTCGATGATCACACGCTCGAAGCTCGCGCTGCCGTTCCTGCGGCGCGCCGCGAGCTCGCCGAGGATGCGCACCAGATCACCGCGCACGGTGCAGCAGATGCAGCCGTTGTTCATCTCGATGATCTGCTCGCCCTCTTCCTGCACCAGCAGTTCGTTGTCGATGCCGGCTTCGCCGAACTCGTTCTCGATCACGGCAATCTTGTGGCCGTGCTGCTCCTTCAGGATGCGGTTCAGCAACGTGGTCTTGCCGCTGCCGAGGAAGCCGGTGAGGATGGTGACGGGGACGAGGCTCATGGATGGCTCTGAGTGAAGATTGATGGGGCGCTCGACGAACTCAGCGCTTCGCGGAGAGCGCCGAGGCAATGGTTATGGCGTTGTGGGCGAACAGCTTCAGGTAGGTGTCTGCTTCGGTTCCCGGTGCCGACAGCGCATCGGAATAAAGCCGGCCGCCGACGATGACCCCGCCCTCACGCGCAATGCGCTGGACCAGGCGCGGGTCGGAGATGTTCTCGACGAACACCGCGCGTACGTCCTCGCGCCGGATCTGGTCGATCAGCCGCGCGACCGAGGCGGCCGAGGCCTCGCTGTCGGTGCTCATGCCCTGCGGCGCAAGGAACTCGATGCCGTAGGCCGCGCCAAAATAGCCGAACGCATCGTGCGAGCTGATCACGCGGCGATGCTGGCGCGGCACCGTATCGAAACGTGCGCGAATCTCGCGGTCGAGCGCCTGGAGCCGCTCGATGTAGCTGGCGCAGCGCTGGCCGATCTCGGCTGCAAACGCCGGCCGTGCGCGCGCCATCGCATCGCGCAGGTTCGCCGCATAGCGCTGCGCGTTCGCAAGGTCCTGCCATGCATGCGGATCGGGCTCGCGGCCCATGCGGCGCACCGGCACGCCCTCGCTGGCCACGGCGACGGCACCGCGGTAGCCGGATGAACGCACAAGCCGGTCCATCCAGCCTTCGAACGCCAGCCCGTTGACGACGACCAGCTCGGCATTGGCGAGGCGACGCGCATCGGCCGGGCTCGGCTGAAAGACGTGCGCGTCGGAGTCCGGACCGACCAGGGCCGCGACTTCGACCGCGCTGCCGCCGATCTCGCGCGCCATGTCGGCGAGGATCGAGAAGCTCGCGACGACGCGCAGCGGACGCGGTGCGGTGGATTGCGCAAACACCGGCAGCGGCAGCGCGATGAGCGACGTGGCGAAGAAGCGGCGGCGCATGGGATTCGATGGAAAGTTCATGTCAGGCATTTCGATGAGAGCGTGGGCGCAGGAGCCGGGTGAGCAATCCACCGTTCGGTCCGAACACGAGCGACAGCAGATAGGTCGCGCCCGCCACCAGGACGATCGCGGGCCCCGAGGGCCACTGCGCATGAAAGGACAGCAGCAACCCGGCAAAGCCGGACAGCAGCGCCATGCCGGCTGCAACCAGCGCAAGGCTCCAGACTTCGGCGGCCCAGAAGCGCGCCGCGGTGGCCGGCAGCATCATCAAGCCGACCGCCATCAGCGTGCCCAGCGCCTGGAAGCCTGCCACCAGATTGGCGACGGTAAGAACCAGAAAGACGCCGTGCACCAGCGAGCCGGGCCCGCCCACATTGCGCAGGAAGCCCGGATCGAGGCATTCCACGAGCAGCGGCCGGTAGATGGCCGCCAGCACGACCAGCGTCGCGCTCGCGACGCCGGCCATCAGCATCAGCGCCGCGTCGTCCACGGCAAGGATGGTGCCGAAAAGCATGTGCATCAGGTCGACGCTGCTGCCATGGGTCGACACCAGCAGCACACCCAGCGCGAGCGCGATCAGGTAGAAGGCCGCGAAGCTCGCGTCTTCGCGCTGCGACGTCACGCGGGTGACGAAACCGGCCGCCAGCGCCACGGCGAGCGCCGCGAGGAAACCGCCCGCACTCATCGCCGCCAGCGAGAAGCCCGCAAACAGAAAGCCGAGCGCCGCGCCCGGAAGCAGCGCGTGCCCCATCGCGTCGCCCATCAGGCTCATGCGCCGCAACACCAGCAAGGTGCCGATCGGCGCGCTGCCCAGGCCGAGCGCCAGCGTGGCCACCAGCGCGCGGCGCATGAAGCCGTACTCCACGAAAGGCTGCACCAGCAAGGCCGCGGCGTTCATGACACAACCTCCCTGCACACGGGCGCATCCTCGTCCCACGCCTCGGCCATCTGGCGCGCGCGGAACAGGTTCCCGGCATGCAGCACCTCGGCCGTCGGCCCCCAGGCCACACAGCGCCGCGCCATGAGCAGGGTGCGGTCGAAGTGCAGGCGCACCTGCTCGAGGTCGTGCAGCACGGCGATGACGGTGCGTGCCTCTGTATGCCAGCGCGCAACCACGGCCAGCAGGTCGGCGGTGGTGCGCGCATCGATCGCATTGAACGGTTCGTCCAGCAGGATCACCGGCGCGTCCTGTAGCAGCACGCGCGCAAAGAGCACGCGCTGGAACTGCCCCGCCGACAGCTCGGCGATGCCGCGGCGCTGGAAGCCGCCAAGGCCGACGGCCTCCAGCGCGGCTCCCACGGCATCGCGCTGCCGTGCGGCGATGCCCTTGACGCAGCCGAGCCGCCCCCAGTGCCCGAGCGCCACCAGGTCGAACACGCGGATCGGAAAGCTCCGGTCGATCTCGGCCTGCTGCGGCAGCCACGCGATGCGGTCGCGCGAAGCGCCGTCGAAGGAGACGCCGCCCTCGGCTGGCCGGACGCGTCCCATGATCGCGGCGAGCAGGCTGGTCTTGCCGGCGCCGTTCGGCCCGACGACGGCGGTGAGCGAGCCCGGCGCGAACTCCCCCGACAGGTGATGCACAGCCGGGTGGCCGCGATAGGCCACCGTGAGGTTGTTCAACCGGATGGCAGGAGGAGGAATCGGCGTGCCGCTCATTTCAGCGCCCAGCCGACAGCAAGCCACAGCGCCGCGGCCAGCATCAATGCGCCCGCCACGCGCACCCATGCGCTGGCCATCAGCAGGCTCGGCGGGCTTTGCGGCCAGGCATTGGGCGCAGCTTCAGTTCGGCGGGGCGGGTGTTCCATGCCTGGACTATATTGCAATTGCGAATGCATTCGCAATAACAGAGAAAACCTTTGCGCCACAAGAGTGCGATCGGCGTTCCTTGAACATTCGACTGACGCGCAAGGGCAAGCAGATGGCCAGGAAGGCGTTCGATCAACACGGCCGGTGGATTGCCAGCCTGTTCCTCCATCTGTCCGTACAGGAGCGAAAGACGCTCGCCGGCCTGCTGCAAAAGGTGGCGGCAGACCGGCCATGACCAGCGGCATCGCTCATCACAACCTCAAGCAAAGGAGCTCCCATGTCCCACTACCGTTGAACTCTATTCCCCCAAGCCCGGCTGGCTGGCGTTGCCGGCGCTGCAGCGCAGCCAATTCCTGGACGAAATCAAGGCGGGCATGGGCGGGCTGGGCGCGCTCGGCGTCGAAATCCTGATGCTCGGCCAGACCGAGCCGGGCATCGACCAGGCCAGCGGCCATCGCTTCCTGGGCATCTGGCGCTTTCCCGATGCCAAGGCCCGCGATGCCTTGCTGGCAGGCATCAAGGCATCGGGGTGGTACGACCATTTCGAGCACGTGAATGCCGCTGGCGCCGGGGGCGGCTTTTCAAGCCATCTGGCCGAGTTGGCGAATGCTTGAAGGCTGATCTTCCGGTGCATGCCAGGGAATAGCGACAGGGCTGCAGCGCCCTGCCCTGTGCCGCCGCGCCCGACTCAATCTTTTGGTGCGTGCGCCACGCCAGCCTTGGCCCACACTTCCAACCGATCGAGCAGCAAGACCAGCGACTGCCCGCGCGCCGACAGCGTGTAGCGAACCCCACGGGGAAAACTCGACAGGAGCTCGCGCGAAACCAGGCCTCGTTGTTCCAGGCCATCCAGGCGTTCGGTCAGCACCTTGGGCGTGATTCCGGCCAGGCACCCGACCAGTTCGCCATGGCGCTTGGGACCGGTCTGCAGATGCCAGAGGATCAGCGCGTTCCAGCGGTGCCCCAGGAAGGCCAGCCAGTCTTCGACCGGGCACTCGCTCGCGTGCTTGGCCGCAGGTGTGTCGATGCCGGCCGGGGCCGCCAGGTTCTCTGCAGTCCTATCCATTTGGTGAGTACTGGATCCGCATGCTGTGATGGGCTCCATCGTATTTCAGAGAGAGCCCGTCCGTCATGTCCAAGGTCACGACCCCCGCCGCAATGAACGAAGCCTTTGCCCGCGCGTTCAACAGCCGGCATATCGACAACCTGCTGTCGCTGTACGAACCGGATGCCGCCCTGCGCACCGATGCGTCCGCCCCGACATGCAGGGGAAAACCCGCCATCGCCGCGGAGTTCGGCAAGCTGCTGGAGATTCCGGGAGTGATGGTGTCTCGCAACAACTTCTGCGTGGAAGTGGACGGCCTTGCGCTGCTGCGCGCCGACTACAGCCTGAGCTCGCCGGAGGGAAAGACGATCCTCGCCGGCAGCTCGGCCGAGGTCGTGCGCCGGCAGGCGGATGGCTCGTGGCTCTACGTCATCGACCATGCGGCGGGTGCGAGCCTGCCGCGTGTTGAAGGCTGAGCCGGTCTGCGCCTGCCCTACCGGCGGCAGGAGGCCGCGAAGAAATCGAGGATCTGCTCGCCCAGCAGCTGCTCCCCGCTGTTGAAGTGCGCCATGACGGAAACGTGGTTGTGGCCCGCGACCGTCATGTGGCGCGGCGCGACACGACGTGCCTCCGCCACGCGATAGGCGAATTCGGTCGCATAGACGTCGAGCAGCGGGTTCTCGTATTGCGCATTGACGACGAACACGGGCATTGCGAGGTGCGCTGCATGCGCGATGGGCGCGAGGGCCGGATAGAGGCTCGGGTCGTTGCCGAAATACGCCCGCACGCCGGCCGCGTTGGGGTTTTCCGGCAAGGTGTCGGCGCGCAGCCGCGCGGACACCAGCACCAGGCAGCACACGTCGCGCCGCAGGTGGGCGAGCGCGGGATCGCAGGCAAAGGTCGCCGCGTGGGTGCCTCCGGCGGAATGGCCGATCAGGCAGATGCCGCGCGGATCGCCGCCAAAGCCGCGGATGTGCCCGGAGACCCAGGCGCAAGCCGCGGCGACGTCCAGGGCGCCTTGCGGATGCGGCGCCTCCGGTGCCAGCCTGTACTCGACATTGACGCCCACGCAACCCTGGCGGGCGAACCAGGTCAGCACGTTGGCGTACATGGCCTCGTTGATGTCCTTGGCGCCACGGACGAAAGCGCCGCCGTGCACGAAGACCACCACGGGCGCGTCGCGCGCAACTGCCGGACGATAGACGTCCAGCAGCTGGCGCGGGTGAGGTCCGTAGGAAAGTTCACGCGTGACGGCGACGCCATCGCGCGGTGCTGCCATCAACACAGGCAGGTAGGCGGCCTTGACCCGGTCGCCCGCGCTGCGGATGTCCTGCTGCCACATCGGGCCGACCTCGCGCAGCAGTTCCTCGATTGCGACGGGCCGGGGGATCGCGCGCATGGCCGGTCAGTCCTGCCGGAAGGCCGTGGCCTCGACCTCGAAACACCAGTCCGGGTGTGCCAGCGCCGCGACCACCACCAGGGTCGAGGCCGGCCGCGCCGATCCAAGGTACATGCTGCGGATCGCATTGAGCCGGGGCAGGTCCGCCGCACGGGTGAGGTAGGTCGTCACCTTGACCAGGTGCGATGCGTCCATGCCGGCCGCCTGCAGCACCGCCACCAGGTTCTTCCAGGCCTGGTCGGCCTGGGCCTCGAAGCCTTCCAGCAGACGGCCTTCCGGGGTCACCCCGATCTGGCCCGCCACATGAAGGCAGGTGCCCGGGCCATGGGTGGAGATGCCGTGGCTGTAGGCACCGGCGGGCGCTGCGACGTTGCCGGGAACGATTCGTTGATGCATGGCGGCCTCAGTGCACGACGCTGTCGATTTCCGGGATGGCCGGAATCTCGACGCCGTACACGCCGATGTCCTCGCGGATCTTGTTCACGCCCCTACGGATGATGCCGATCTCTTCATCGGGGTGCGTCGCGCCGAGGCCGTGGTCGGCCGCCAGCGCCCGGTTGCGGCCGGAGCGCGCGCGCTCGGCGTCCGGCAGGTTGACGACGGCATAGACGCCGTTGAGCAGGCTGCCGCGCAGCTTCTTCGCGACCTTCAGGCCGATCAGGCGCTTTTCCTCCGGAGACAACTCGCTGAAGAAGCGCCGCATGATGATGCGGCCGAACTGTATGTGGCGCGCCTCGTCGCGCAGGATCAGCCGGCAGACCTCGCGGATCGAGTCGAACCGGGCGTTCTCGTAGCGCGCCTGCAGCAGGTCGCCGGACAGCTGCTCGAACAGCGTGTTGACCGAGAGGCCGGCGAAGAAGCTCATGGCCTTCTCGTCCGACTCGTCGTGGAAGCGCGGGATGATGTCCTTGAAGTAGTCAGACCGCGGCATGGGCTCGTATTCGGCAAGGGCGTCGGCGATGCGGAAGCTGGCCTCGTGATGGCGGAACTCCTCGGCGATGAAGTTGGTGATGTGCTGCTTCACCTCGAACGGCTGGTGTTGAAAGATCGCGTCGCGCAGGCGCTCTGCGCCATAGGGGGTGGCGCCGTGCTCCATCCAGGCACGCAGGCTCCACCATTCGGCGCCGGCCTTGCGCACCTCCGGCGGCAGATCGGCCTGCTGGAGGTCCGAATAGTCGATGTCTGCGACCGGGTTCCAGGCCAGGTCGCGTGCCTGGGTACAGAGGCGCCAGACCTCCGGGTACTCGATCTTCGACACGACCGGATAGGGGTTGGGAACGGCGGGGATTTCTTCGAGCAGGGACGGCTGCATGGGCGTGGCTCCTTCATTCGGCGATGGGGATGCCATTCATGCTAGGCGCGTGCTCTTGATACATCCAATACTGTTTAAATGGAGTCGTGATCCGAACTGTGTATATCCAGTCAACTTTCACAAGGCTGTTCAGATGATCGAGTTCAGGCAATTGCGTCAGTTCGTGGTGGTGGCGGAAGAGCTCAACTTCGGCCGTGCGGCGGAAAAGCTGCACATGTCTCAACCGCCACTGAGCGTGGCCATACGCAACCTGGAGCTGCAGGTGGGCACGCTGCTGATAGACCGCAGCCGGCACCATGTGCGCCTGACGCCGGCAGGCAAGGTTTTCCTGAGGGATGTGCACCGCCTGCTGACACAGGCCCACGCGGCCACGGAGCGCGCCCGGCGCGCCGCCCAGGGCGCCGAAGGCTCGCTCAGCGTGTCCTTCGTGCCAAGCGCCGCGCTCGACCTTCTTCCGGACATCTTCAAGCGGTTTCAGCGCGACTACCCGACAGTCCACCTGCAGGTAACCGCGGAGACCACCACCCGGCAGGTGGAGGCCCTGCGTCGCGCCGAAGTCGACCTGGCCCTCGTGGTCGGCCCGCTGCAGGACGTGCCGGACCTTGCCTTTGTCGATCTTCAGGCACAGGGTTTCGTGATTGCCGTGCCTCGCAGCCATGCCCTGGCAAAACAGCGCTCCGTGAAGATCAAGGCCCTGGCGGCAGAGTCCTTCATCGCCTTTCCAGCGGCCGAGGGAGCGGGTTTCGTGGCGGCGCTTCTCAGTGCCTGCAAGGCCGCGGGCTTCTCGCCAAGGGTCGTCCAGGAAGCTTCCCAGATGCAGGCGGTGCTGACACTGGTCGCCGGCGGCCTGGGCATCGCCCTGGTGCCGGCCTCCATGCGCATGCTGGCCATGAAGGACGTGACTTTTCTCGACGTGGCCGAAACGCGCGCGCCGCCGACCTACCAACTGGCCTTCGCCTACAGCCGCACCAACGACAACCCTGTGATCCATTCTTTCCTGTCGGTGGCGAGCAAGGTCGTCTCGCACGCGCGCAGCACCTGAATCCCGGCATTCCGGCCGGACCATGGTGATTCGATTCATGTATGGATTCGGTACGCAGTCCGTATTGGACGTTATGACGCACCGTTTGCATCATGTTGGCAAGGCGCCGGGGAACGCCGCCGATGTCGCCCGCATCTGCCAACTGGAGTCCACGATGAAATTCATGAAGCTGTTCGCCGCCCCGGTGCTGCTGGCTGCAGCCATCTTCGCTGTGCCGTCGTCCGCGCAGACCTACCCTGCCCGCGCCATCACGCTCGTCGTTCCCTATCCGCCGGGGGGCTCGGCCGACATCCTGGCGCGCACCGTCGGCGAACAGCTGGCAACCCGCCTTGGGCAGCCTGTGATCGTGGAGAACAAGGCCGGTGCCGGCACGGCCATCGGCGCACGTTTCGTCGCAGATGCCAAGCCCGACGGCTACACGCTGCTCATGGGCACCGTCAGTTCCCAGGCGATCAATCCGGCCATGAGCAAGGTGGGCTACGACCCGATCAAGGGCTTTGCGGTCGTCAGTGCGCTGGCATCGATTCCCTTCGTGCTGGTGGCCCATCCCGCTGCTCCCTACAGCAATGTATCGGAACTGATCGCCGCCGGCAGGAGCAGCCCCGGCACCATCGGCTTTGCATCGGCCGGGCCCGGAACCTCCAACCACCTGGCGGGCGAGATGCTCGCGAACGCCGCGCATGTCCAACTGCTGCACGTGCCGTATCGGGGCAGCGCGCCTGCGCTTGCGGATGTGCTGGCCGGGCATGTCCCCGTGATGTTCGACCTGCAGACCACCGCCATCCCCAACCTCAAGGCGCAGAAGGTCAAGGCGCTGGCCGTGACGAGTCTGCGTCGCAGTCCGTTGCTTCCCGACGTGCCCACGGTGGCGGAGAGCGGCTTGCCGGACTTCGAAGTCAGCGCCTGGTTCGGCCTGTTCGCACCCGCCAAGGTCCCGCAGCCTGTACTCAGGCAGCTGTCCGAGGCAATGGCCGACGTCCTGCAGGCTCCCGCCATGGTGCAGCGCCTGCGGGAAATCGGTACAGAGCCGGATACCCGCAACGCCGCGCAGTTCGCCAGCTACACAGCAGCGGAAGTCGGCAAATACGCGCTCATCGTGAGGTCAGCGGGCCTCGCGCCCTGATGCCGCCCATGCCCCGACGCGAGCAAGAAAGCGCTCGGCAGCACGGAGCTCACTGGCGGCGATCCACTCGTTGGGCTGATGGGCCTGCGCAATGGCACCAGGCCCGCAGACCAGGGAGGGGATGCCCGCCTGCTGGAAGAAGCCCGCCTCTGTGCCGAACGGGATCTCGCCCGGTGGCCACAGCGCGCCCAAAGTCCTGGCCACATTCACAGCCGCGCTGCTGCCTTCCGCGCAGAGTGCCGGCACCCCGGCCAGTTGCTTCATCTCGACGGCCACGTCGGTTGGAACAGCCGCGAGCAGCCGTTCGAACTCGTCCCTTACCACCGCTGCGCTCGCTTCGTCCGGCGGACGGAACTCCCACAGCAGTTCGCAGCATCCGGGGACGATGTTGATCGCAGTCCCGCCGTTGATGCGGCCGACATTGAAGGTCGTGCGATTGCCCTGCCGGAGAAGCGTGCGCGCCAGGCTTGCCAGCTGCGCGACGAGCAAGGCGGCCGGCTCGATCGCGCTGATGCCCAGCGCAGGGTCGCTGGAATGGGCCGGCCGGCCGCAGAAGGTGACCCGATGGCCGAAGAAGCCCCGATGGGCCAGCCCGATGCGCATCTGGGTCGGTTCGCCGACGATGGCAAGCGCTGGTGACGGAAGATGGCCGCGCATCCCCGCGATCAGGCGCGGAACGCCGAAGCACCCCACCTCCTCGTCGTAGGAAAGCGCGAGGTGGATCGGGCGGCGCAGATCGAGGCGGCGCCACGATGGCACTGCGGCGAGGCACGCCGCGATGAAGCCCTTCATGTCGGCGGCTCCCCGGCCGTGGAACCGGCCCTCGCGCTCAACGAGCGTGAAGGGGTCCGAATCCCAGGCCTGACCGTCGACGGGAACCACGTCGGTGTGGCCGGACAGAACGATGCCGTCCGGCGCCGGCGGGCCGATGCTGGCCAGCAGGTTGGCCTTCGTGCCGTCGTCGCTGTGGATCAGCCGTGCCTCGACGCCATGGCCTTCCAGGTATCCGGCCACCCAGTGGACGAGCGCCAGGTTGGACCGATGGGACGTCGTATCGAAGCCGACCAGAACGCGCAGGAGTTCGACCGTGTCCATGGCGTGATTCCGATGGGATCAGGAAAGGGAAGGATCGGACGCTGTCGCCGGGCGCCTGGCCGGACGGAAGGTCGTGACGAAGAAGCCGAGCAGGATGAGCGCGATGCCCGCGATGTGGAAGCTGCGCACGGGTTCCCGCAGAACCAGGAACGCCAGGAGAGCGGTGAACAGCGCGACGAGGTGAAAGGACACGCCAGTCACCGTCGCGCCCAGGGTCGCAACGCAGCGGCTCCACAGGATGAACGCGAACAGCGAAGCAAAAATTCCAATGTAGAGGACCGCGCCCATCGAAGCGGCATCCGTCGGAATGCGTGCGCCGCGCACGAGCTCCAATATCCAGAATGGCATCAGCACGACAAGTCCGGCGGCCATGGTCGCGGCCAGAAACACCAGCGGACTGATCGCTGCAGGCTTCCGTCGGAGGAGAACGGAATACACCGCATAGTTGGAGACGGCCAGCAGCACCAAAAGCTCACCGCCGCCCAGCCGCAATGCCACGAGGCTGGCGAGTTCCCCGCGCGCCACGATCCAGGTCACGCCGATGAACGAGATGGCGATGCCGACCAGCGTCTTCCAGGCGATGCGCTCGGCGCCGAGGACCACCGCGGCGAGCGGAACCATGAGCGGCAGCGTCGAGTTCAGAAAGGCAACGCTGGTGGCAGGCACCGTCTGCAAGGCCAGGTACCCCAACGCGTTGTAGCCGGCGATGCCGAAGGCGCCGCAAGCCGCGATCAACCGCCAGTGCCGCGCAAGCAGCGCCCGCTCCCGCCAGGCCTGCAGCCCGACGAATGGCGCCAGGGCTGCGAGTGCCACGACCCAGCGGCCGACCGCAAGGGACACCGGGGGAAAGACAGGGCCGAGCGCGCGGCCCAGCACGAGGTTGCCGGCCCAGAAAGCCGGTGGCACCCACAGAAGCCAGACGGGATGCGCCCAGAGGGCGAGGAACGGCTTGCGCATCTACAAGCCCTGCAGTCCGATGCGGACGCGACGGTTGGAGCGGCCCTTGTTCTCGATCTTGAGAATCCGGATCGGACGTGAGGCGCCCGTCGATTGAAGGTGCGTTCCCCCGCATGCCTGCCGGTCGAGCCCGGCGATCTCGACGATGCGGACGAGGCCTTCTGCCGATGGCGGCGGAGCCACCGAGCGGGAGCGCAGCAGTCCCTGCTCGCCATGGGCCTCGGTGACCGAAACGTAGCTTGTCTCGACGGCCAGATCCTGAGCGACCACATCGTTCAATTCGGCCTCGAGCGCCCGCAGGCGGTCGTTGTCGGCACCCGGCAGGTCGAAGTCGATGCGTGCCGTACCGTCCTCGTTCATCTGGACGCCGGTCACCAGCGCGCCGTCGAAGTCCCTGAAGACGAGCGCGTTCAACACGTGCAGGTCCGTGTGAAGCTCCCGCATGAGCTGCCGGAAAACCGGGTCGACCTCCACCTGGACTTCGCCGGTGATCTCGATGTCGCCGGGAAGCTGGATCCATGCGAGGCCACCTTCTTCGGAAAACCCGGCGACCGGTGTTTCCCCGCCCTGCCATCGGACGATGCCCCGGTCCGGCAGCTGCCCGCCCCCGCCGGGATAGAGGGGGTGTTGGGAAAGAAGGACGGCGCCGGGCCGTGATTTCAGAACCCGGGCATCCAGCCTCAGGATGCCTGGGTTGTCCTGGCAGAAGAGTCGTGTCATGGTTGGCCTTGCTGATGGATGTCAGCATGGCAGGACGCCCCGAATTGCTATTGGTCAGAATTGACGCCAGCCATCTTTTCAGTTCGTCAGCGCACGCACGTATTGGAGCGGCGTCATGCCGAAGGTGCGCTTGAAGTGCTTGTTCAGGGCGCTCTGGTCATAGAAGCCTGACGCGAGCGCGGCATCGGCGACGGACTGGCCCGCATGGAGCTGCCGTATGGCGGCTCTCAGGCGCAATTGGGTCAGGTAGGTGTGCGGGGTCAATCCGATCGATCGGTTGAACATGCCGATCAACTGGAATGTCGTCAGGCCGGCAACCTGGCCCATCTGCTCGAGAGTCAGGCGCTCTGCATGGCAGTCGCGCATCAGTTCCAGCACGGGTGCGAGCAGGCGCGCATCTGCCGGCGCGACGGGAACGCGTTGTCCTGCCTCCGCATGCCTTCCGAACAATGCGCCGAAGCTGCGTACGAGCAACTCCTGGTGAAGCAACGGGTCCGGCTCGCCGTCCAGGGTGCGATGGAGTGCCAGGAAACGTGCAACGAGATCCGGATCGCGAAAGACATTCGCCGTGAAATGCCGGGGCTGTTCCGTCCCCAGCGATGTCAGAACGTGCTTGATGCCCGGTTCGGCCAGGTAGAAAGACCGGTACCGCCAACGCTTGCTGCCACCCATGCGGCCCGAGTGAGGTTCGGAGGGATTGAAGACGAGAAGCGCCTGCTCGTGGGCAATGTCCGTGCGGCCGCGGCTCCTGAACTCCGAGCCACCCACTTCCGTGACCGCGACCACGAGGGAATCATGGACGTGGGGCGCGTAGTCGTGCGTTGTGAAATCGGCATGGAGCAAGTCCAGGCCCGGCACGCCGGGCGCATGCCAGTACCGCGAGGTGTTGCGAGGATCGGAACGGGCCAACGGGCATCCTTTCGCACGAAGGGTAGCGGCGCTTCCGGCCGCCGGATCAGATGCAATTAGATCGCAAACGGCGCGTGGCGCGGCCTTCGGTCACCAGGGCCTCGAAAGCCGGATTGTTGGCGACAGGCGCCGAAGGCCCGCCAGAGAAAACTCACTCCCACTCGATATCAACAGCCCGCCCAAACCCGCATGGTTAAAGGACTTGGCGGCAATTGACATAGGTCCTTACCGTCGCTTGCGACAGCGCGGCTTCGGCGAAAGCGCCCTGCTCCATCGCATCCAGCATCACCGAGCGCATGCCGTCGCGCTGCATCCGCACCCGCTCGAAGCCCTCGAGCACTTCGTACGCCCCGGCAACCACGCGCTCCGCGATCGTGCACGATGGCAAACCATAGATTTGCTTGGCGATGTCTCGCACGTGGACGGCCGTGGCCGGCGCCCCCTTATTGCAGAGCTCGCGCAGGTCGTCCGACGTGATTTCGCTCGGGAGGCGGTTCTTGAACACGGGCAGGATAGAGCGCACCTCGATAATGCGGGCAATACCTCCAGCACATTCCTTCACCGCATGAACCTCTCTGTCGCAGACCTCACGGCGTTCATGGAAGTTGTGCGCAGCGGGAGCATCAGCCGTGCGGCGCAGCATTTGGGTATCACTCAGCCCTCGGTGTCCAAAGCGATGCGCCGGCTGGAAGACGAGGTGGGCGTGCAGTTGCTCGAACGGGGGCTGCACGGTGCACGTTTGACGGCCGATGGCGAGATGTTCCTGGAAGCTGCGCGACGTTTTGAGCTACAGCGCTTCGACCTCACGCGCGCCGCGTCTGAACTGCGCGCGCGACATGCTGGTCTGCTACGCCTCGGCATCACCAGCCCGGCAGCCGACAACACCGCAGTGATAGCCGCCGCCGAAATGGTGCGCAAACGCCCTGGTCTGAGGCTGCGCCTTCGTGTCGGTAAGTCTGACGCGCTCGATACGGCGGTCGATGACGGCGAGATTGACTTGGCGGTTGTGCCCTCTTACAAGGGCCAGTCGTTGCAGAGCACGCAGCTCCAACTCGGCGAGGACCACATTCGCGTGGTGGTGCGGCAGGGGCACCCGCTGACGAAGAAGCCGGTCGTCAGCTTGAACGACCTCACGCCCTACGCGTGGGTGATGGCACCGCCGCGAAGTGCGGCGCGGAGGCATTTTTTCGCCATTTTCGAACGCAACGGTGTGCCCATGCCGCGCGTGGCAGTCGAGACCGAATACACCTCCGAGGCAGCAATGGGAATCCTGACTTCGACGGACCTCCTGAGTATCGTGCCGGACTCCGTGCTGCGCAGTTGGCTGGGCAGGGCAACGCCGCTGAGCATTCCCGAACTTGCGGTAAGCCGGACGCTCGTGCTCCTGTCGCGCCCGGGCGCGCGATGGTCCCCGCTGATGACGGAATTTCGCGAACTGGTGTCGTCGTACTGGCCGAAGGGCCATTCCTCCAATGAATGAAATGGTGCGCGTGATGGAATGATTCGGGCGTGGATCTGGCTGTGCAATGGAATCTTCCAAGTGCAAAAAAGCCATCCATGTCATTGCCAAACATTGTCCTGATCGTCGCCGACAACCTGGGTTGGGGCGAGCTCGGCTGCTACGGCGGGGGCGCGTTGCGCGGCGCGCCCACGCCGCGCATCGACCATCTGGCCCGCGAGGGCCTGATGCTGCAGAACTTCAACGTCGAGAGCGACTGCGTGCCCACGCGCTCGGCGCTGATGACCGGGCGCCATCCAATCCGCACCGGGTGCCTGCAGTCCGTACCGCCGGGCATGCCGCAGGGGCTCACCCGACGCGAAATCACGCTCGCGCAGTTGCTGTCGTCGCGCGGCTATGCCACGGCGCACTACGGTAAATGGCATCTCGGTGACATCGAAGGTCGCTATCCCTCGGACCGCGGCTTTGACGAGTGGTACGGCATTCCGCGCACCACGGACGAGAGCCAGTTCACTTCCACCATCGGCTTCGATGCGAGCGTGGTCGACCTGCCCTACATCATGGAAGGCCGGTGCGGCGAGCCCTCGCGCCAGGTCAAGGTCTACGACCTCGAATCGCGCCGCTCCATCGACGAAGAACTCGTTGCGCGCTCATGCGATTTCATGCGCCGGCACAGCGAGGCCGGTCAGCCGTTCTTCCTGTACCTGCCAATGGTGCACCTGCACTTCCCCACGCTGCCGCACCGCGACTTTGCTGGCAGCACGGGCAACGGTGATTTCGCCGACTCCATGGCAGAGATGGACCACCGCGTCGGCCAGATCATCGACGAAGTCGAGCGCCTGGGGCTGACGGACGACACGCTGTTCATCTTCTGCAGCGACAACGGCCCCGAGTTTCGCGCGCCCTATCGCGGCACGGCCGGGCCGTGGCGCGGCACATACCACACGGCCATGGAGGGTAGCCTTCGCGTGCCATTCATCGCGCGCTGGCCGGGGCGAATCGAGCCAGGCCGCATCAGCAATGAGATCGTGCATGTGACGGATGTGTTCGCAACGCTGGCGAAGGTTGCAGGAGGTGAGCTTCCTGCCGACCGCCCGATCGACGGGGTGAATCAACTTCCCTTCATGCTCGGCGAGCCCAAATCATCGCGCGAAGGTTTCCCGTTCTTCATCAAGAACGAATTGCGCGCACTGAAATGGCGCGATTGGAAACTGCACTTCTACTGGGAGCCCGAGGTCAACGAGGGCAAGGGCAAGCTCGAGTCGCCTTACCTGTTCAACATCATCCGTGACCCCAAGGAAGAGACCGACGTGCTCGTCTTCAATACATGGGTGATGGGGCCGATGCTGCGAATGCTGAAGGTGTTCAACGACAGCTGTCAGCAGTTTCCAAATACGCCGCCCGGTGCCCCGGACTGAGCGCCAGCCTCCCCTCTCTTAAACGCCAATCGACCAGACAGGAGAATTGATCATGTCGTTCCGCTTTTCACGCCGTCTTTTTGTCCTCGCAGGCCTCGTTTCCGGTCTGTACGTGCAAACCGCTGCAGCCCAGGACAAGCCTTGGCCAACGGCCAAACCCATTACCTGGATCGTGGGATTCGTGCCCGGCGGCTCGGTCGATGTGCTCACGCGCGCCATGGCCAAGGCGGTGTCCGATAAAGTCGGGCAGACCATCGTCATCGACAATCGGCCGGGTGCGTCGGGCGCCCTGGCGCTGCAGGCGGCGGCCCGCGCCTCCAAAGACGGCTACACGCTCGTAACTGTCCCCGGCCCGGTGGTTTATGGGCAACGCCAGCCCGAGATCGGCAAGGAACTGGCGGCCGTCGCGCTCATGTCGCAGGGCCCGATCGTCTTGGTTGGCAAGGCGGCCGGCGCGCCGGCCAACCTTTCCGAACTGATCCAAGCCATGAAGAAGGCGCCGACGCTGTGGAACTTCGCGAGCTCGGGTACCGGCACCGGTCAGCACCTGGCCGGCGAGCTCTTCAACTCCATGGCCGGCACCGAAATGGTCCACATTCCCTACAAGGGCGGTGGCCAGGCGGTAACAGACATCATCGGCGGCCAGACCGGTCTGGGCATGCTGGGCGTGACACCCGTTCTCGCGCACATCAAGTCAGGCCAGCTCAAGGCCTACGCGGTGACGACGACCTTCCGCATACCGGGCCTGCCGGATGTGCCAACGATGGAAGAGGCCGGACTCAAGGGTTACGAGGCGACGCAATACTTTGTAGCCGCGATGCCCGCAGGCGTGGACGCGCGCATCGTCGCGCGACTCAACGTCGCCATTGAGGAGGCCAGCCGCATGCCTGAGGTGGTGAGCGCGCTGAACGCAGGCGGTCAGGTGGCCACCAAGCTTTCGCCCGCGGAGGCCCAGAAATTCGTTGTGAAAAGCCTCGCGAAATTCGACGCCGTGGCGAAGAAAGCCAACATCACGCTCAACTAGGGCCCGATCGGCAATGCGCTCTGAACGCCCCAACTTCGTGTTCATCCTCGCCGACGATCTCGGCTATGCCGACCTGGGCTGCACGGGCGCGCGGGATGCGGGTAACCAGCCGGCGGACGTGTCGCCGCACCTGGACCGTATGGCACGCGAAGGCATGCGCTTCACGCGTGCCTATGCCAATTCACCGGTTTGCTCGCCCACCCGCTTCGCGCTGGCCACCGGCCGCTGGCAGTACCGGTTGCGTGGTGGCGCCGAAGAGCCTTTGCCCACCGTCATGCACGACAAAGTGCTGGGCCTGCCGCCCCAGCACCCAACGTTGCCCTCGCTGCTGGGCGCGGCCGGCTACGCCACAGCGTTGGTCGGCAAGTGGCACCTCGGCTATCCGCCGGCGTTCTCGCCACGGGCCTCCGGCTACCAGGAATTCTTCGGCTTCCACGCAGGCGGCAACGACTATTTCGAACATTGCGACCCACGTGGCCGCGCCGACTTATGGGAAAACGAAGCGCCGGTACAAAGAGCCGGTTATCTCACCGACTTGCTGAGCCGGCGCGCAGTCGACTTCGTTGAACGGCAAGCCGCGGACAGACCCTTCCTGCTAAGCCTGCACTACAGTGCGCCACACTGGCCCTGGCTCACACGCGACGACGCCGATGAAGCGTTGCGCATCGCGGGCGTGGGCAAACATCTGGATGGTGGATCAATCGCCACCTACCAGCGCATGATCCATCACATGGACGAAGGCATCGGATGGGTTCTCGATGCTCTGGCCAGGAAGGGTGCCGCAGACAACACACTCGTTGTCTTCACCAGCGACAACGGAGGCGAGCGCTTCTCCAACAACTGGCCTTTCGTGGGCCAGAAAATGGACTTGCTCGAAGGCGGCATCCGCGTGCCCCTGATCGCACGCTGGCCGGCGCGCATCGCGTCATCCACCTTGCACAACGTACCCAACCTGACGATGGACTGGACGGCCACGATGCTCGACGCTGCTGGCGTCGCAGCACATCCGGACTACCCTCTCGATGGAAAGAGCTTGCTATCAGTGCTGGACGATCCTCATGCGCATATGCCGCGCGACCTGTTCTGGCGCATGAAGCATCGGACCCAGCGCGCGGTGATTCGCGGCGACTGGAAATGGCTGAGCATTGAAGGAAACGAGTTCCTCTTCAACCTCGGTCATGACGCACGGGAGCGCGCCAACCTCAAGAACCGTTATCCCACGATGGCCAATGAGCTCCGAAGTGCGTGGCAAGCCTGGGATGGCAGCATGCCATCCATTCCGCCCGACGCCCAAGCTCACCTAGTCTTTACCGAACGGGAGATTCCGAGGGCGAGCTTTTAGCTTTCGACGCGGCGCTTGCGGCCACGCCCGGCGATGTGGATGACGACGTTCACCGCTTCGGCGATCAACGCGCGGGGCGGATTCACCGCCACTTCGAGAATCAGTTGCTCCACGCGCGGCAGCGCGCCCAAGGCGGAACCGGCGTGGATCGTGGCGATGCCACCGGGGTGGCCGGTGCCCCACACCTTGATGAGATCCAGCGCCTCGCCGCCGCGCATTGCAGTTCGATGGTGTCTTCGAGCACCAGCACGCGGTCGCCGGTGGCGGCGATCTCGGCCAGCAAGGCATTGGCGAGCGTGGTCTTGCCCGTACTGGTGCCGCTCGCGATCAGGATGTTCTGCCGCTCGCGTACCGCGCGGCGCAGGCTAAGCGGCAGCGATCAGCGCTCCTTGTTGGCGGAGATGCGTTTGGAAACGATCGGCATAGTCTCCGACAACGGCATCTCTTACGCTGGAGCGCGCCTCAAGCGCCTCACGCCAAGCCGAAATGCGCGGAAGACCGTCGAAAATCTGGTGTGCGACAGCTGCGTCGATACTCTCGAAGTAACGGAAAAGCGGGGCATAAACCGCATCAACCATTCCAAAGGCCGAGCCATCGAAGAACGGCCCCACGCCTATTTCTGACTCCAGTTTGCCGAGCCGTTCGCGAAATGCGGTGCGCTTGGCATCTGCGGTCGCAGAGTCACGAGCGTGGAGAAACTGCCAGGCTTCAGCTAGAGTCTGCGAGGCGAACTCGATCCATGCGCGATTCCGTGCGCGAGCTAACGCATCAACGGGGTACATCGGCGCGCCGCCTTGGGTTTCGTCGAGGTACTCGCAGATGACCATGCTTTCGAACAGGATCGCATCTTCCGCATTGTCCTGGCGCACCTTGAGCACGGGGACCTTGCCGGTTGGCGAAACTGCCAGGAACCAGTCTGGCTTGGCTGATAAATCGACATTTACCCGATCGAATTGGATACCCTTTTCAAGAAGCACAATCGCGGCGCGCTGTACGAATGGGCATAGTGGGTGGCTTATTAGCGTAAGAGCGTTCATTGCTTTTAGTGGCTCTGGATGGTTTATCAAGCGGAAACAGCGGCAGAGGTTTCCCGCATACCGCTGTTTGCACGGTCTGGATTGGACTAGTTCGTCGCTAAGTGCTGAGGCGGGCGTTCAGTACCTAATTAACTCAGCCCAGGCGATGTTGCATTCGCGCAATTTTTGAGCTGCGCGCTTAGCCATTCAGCAGGCGGCCGCCATCAAGAACGATTTCAGAGCCGACCGTCCAGCGCGACTCGTCGGATGCCAGATACAGCACTGCTTTGGCCACCTCGTCGGAGGTACCGAAGCGCCCAAGCGGAATGGTTGCCGCGATCTCTTTGTTAAGCTGCTCGCGATAAGCTTCCGGAATACCGAGCTTGTCGTAAAGCGGAGTCTCGACGGGGCCAGGGCTCACTGCGTTGACACGGATGCCTCGGCCCAGCAATTCGGTCGAGAGCGTCTTCGACATGTTCAGCAATGCGGCCTTCGTTGCGGCATACACGGACGAGCGATCTGCGCCTGCATGCGCGCTTACGGAAGTAGTCAACACAACGGAAGCAGGATTTGCGAAGACCGGCAACAGCGCCTGCATCAGGAAGTACGGCCCTTTGACGTTGATGTCGAAAGAACGGTCGAACATATCTTCCGTCCATTCCTCAATGGGCAACCAGACGGACACGCCGGCATTGAGGAAGGCAACGTCGAGTTGGCCGTAGTGTTCCTTGATGACTTGTGCCAGCTCCTTTTGTGCTGCAACGCTGGCCGAGTCGGCGCGCAGCACCGGCACTTCCGGGCCCAATTCGGCCTGGGCCTTTGCAATCGAATCGGGGTTGACACCCGTTACGATCACGCGAGCACCCTCCGCCAGGAACTGCTTTGCCGTTTCCAGCCCGATGCCACTGGTGCCGCCAGTGATGAGAGTACGTTTACCTTGCAAGCGCGACATTTGAATTCTCCGGTGAATGACGACCACCGCGGTCGACATGGAGAAATATGCGCTTATGGCCCGTAGTAGATAAGACTGCCTATTTGCATATAATTCATGCAGATTTGGCATGAATTAAGGTGGAGAAGTGGACCGATTTCTTTTGATGACGTGCTTCGCGCGTGCTGTAGAGACCGGGAGCTTTTCGGCGGCAGGGCGCGATCTAGGGCTGGGGCAACCCAATGTAAGCCGCTATGTAGCGGCTCTGGAGGATCATTTGCAGACGCGCTTGCTGCACCGGTCTACGCGGAAGCTGTCCTTGACGCCGGAGGGCGAACGCTACTATGCGGACATCCGGCGCATCCTGGATGCGGTGGATGAATCCGAATCGTCCTTCAGGAACAACGTCGAGCCATCGGGACTCTTGCGCGTAGCCTGTCCGACAGCTCTCGCACACGCGTTTGTGCTGCCGCATGTGCCGGCCTTTTTGGAGCGCTACCCTCAATTGATCTTGGATCTCCAACTCAACGATCGATACGTAGACCTAGTCAATGAAGGTACCGAACTCGCCATTCGCATAGGACAGCTGGAGGACAGCACCTTGCGCGCCCGGCGTCTTGGATGGTACGACCGGGTCTTCGTCGCCAGCAAGGACTACTTGGCTAAACGCGGAGTTCCGCAGACCCCGGATGATCTACGCGACCACGATTGCATCGTCTACACCTTACTGTCGTCCGGGGCGACCTGGCGATTCCGTGACGCGGACATTCCGATTGCCGGCAGGCTCAGGGTCAACTCGCCAGACGCTGTGAGTACGGCGGTCTCGGCAGGCCTGGGTGTGGCGCATGGACCTGCGTGGCTGTTTGAGGGCGGGCTGAACAGCGGGAGATTACAGTTCATTCTCACCAACCATGCGGCGCCCCCAGTCCCCGTGCAGATGGTTTATGTCGCCAATAGACTGCTCCCCACGCGGGCTATCGTGTTCATGGATTTTATAGCTGACGTGTTTTCAAAGATTCCAGCCTTGAACGGCAGCGCCCCTGTGCCGACTCTATAAGACGCGACGACAAAACGTGACCTCTCGCGCTCTTGCCTAAGGCTACGATTAGCCGATAGACGTTCCGCGCTGTCGCCCGATCTCCCAAGAGACGCAGTCGCCGCGCACAGTTGCAGGTGCGATGTCAACTCCACGGACACCCCACCCAGGCGCTGCGCGTCGTATTGGCGGACACGCTCCGTCAGGTCGTCCGGCACCTTCCATAGCCCCTCGGCCACACGCTCCACCATGCCGACCCGACGCAAGGCTTCCAGCCGGCGAACGTGGGCGGTGACGACTGCCTGCGGGTCGCGCCCTTCTCTGCCCCGGTCTTGCTCAATCGCGAGGTGATGATCGGTGCGGTATAGGCCATCGCTCAGCAGCGCGGCGATGTTCCTGTCGGCGGCGCGCAGGTCCCGGCCGCCCCCTTTACCTCCACCACCCGAAGGACCTGATTTCACTCCACTCGATCATCAACAGGCCACCCAAACCCGCGTGGTTAAAGGACTTGGCTGTGATCGACATGGGTCTTTACCGTCGTTTTTACCGTCAGAAGCGCAGATCTTTTGCTGGCGCGGGAGATGGAGCGATTTGCAGGGAAGCGACGTTTTCGACTTCATTGTCAATCGACTGACATCATACCGAGCAAGGACCAAAACTTCAGCCTGGGCACGGTAGTGCGATCCAAATTGCGAGAACAGCCATCATCGGGGCATCCAAGCAAGTCGGTTTCGGAACTTGCTCCAGATGAATTGGACAAGATTTACTCCTCAGAAGGAGTTGGTCTGCGCCGGAGCACATGGCTGAGGGACAAGGCGTCCCCAATCAGCCAGTGGCTCAGTAGCGCTCGCCGACCAGATCTTCGCTCTTGCGCCACAGTTCAGCCGCTCGTGCTGCATCCAGGGCATAGGCGCGATAGCCTCCCGAGAAGCCATCGTCTTGCGGTGCCTTGAACTCGGCCGCGACATGGCAATCCTCGCAGTACCTGCCGCCGACCTCGTCGCTGGAGGCGGTGAAAGCCGCCCAGACCGACGTCGCTGCGCCTTGAGGAATCGTTTTCGGTTCGAACGGTGGCAGCCTCTGCTGGGCACGGGAGGCGTTGAGACCTGCCATCCAGCCCTTCAGCATCTCGACATCGACGTTGCGGGTCAGACCCGTGTTGATCACGCCTGGATGGACCGCGACAGCGCGGATGCCCCGATCCTTGTGGCGGCGGTCGAACTCGACGGCAAAAAGCGCATTTGCGGTCTTCGACTGGCCATAGGCAGCCGGCCCGTCATAAGTTCGCCGCTCGTAGTTCAGATCTTCCAGATCAACGTCGCTCATTCGATGCGCGTTGGATGACAGCACGACGACGCGCGAACCCCCAGGCAAAAGCGGCGCGAGTCGGTTGACCAGGACAAAGTGGCCCAGATGGTTGGTTCCCATTTGGGTCTCGAAGCCATCAGCCGTATGTCCGTAGTGGGTCGCCATGACACCCGCATTTGCAATGACGACATCGAACGGCTCGGCCTGGAACAGCAACCTATCGGTGCAGGCGCCGACGCTGCCGAGTGATCCCAGATCGAGTTCGATCAGTTCGAAACTGCCGCTCGTGGCGGCAGCCGCGCGTACGGCTGCGGTGGCCGCATGGGCCTTGTCGAGATCGCGCGCCGTCCCCACGACATCAGCCCCGTGAGCAACGAGGGCCCGAGCGGTCTCAAGGCCCAGGCCAGACGAAGTCCCCGTGACGAGAACCCGTTTGCCCTTCAGGTCCAGGCCTGCAAGAACATCGTCGGCGGTGGAGGTGGCGCCAAATTTTGCGGTCATGGATCAGATCACTTGGTTGATTGCCCGAAACAGGCCGTGCGGTCAGATGGCAGGCAATCCGGGGTCGATCCCGGTCATGGCGACGGAAACGTCCCAGAGCCGCTTGGCAAGTGCCGGGTCTTCAGCCTGCGGCGCGCGTTTGGCCTCGCCAGCGACGCCTCTGATCCCTCCGAATCCGGTCGGGCCGTAATAGCCTCCGGGTTTCACGGGACCGGTTGCGGCCAGCAACGCAGGCCATGCGCCCTTGTCTGCACTGTTGAGAAGCAGGCCGACGATCGGCCCGGCCCACTGGGCCGGGCCCATGTGTCGTCCCAGGCTGGTGTTTGCCACACCGGGGTGGACACCAATGGCCGTGACGGGCGAGCGGTTCGCACGCAGGCGGCGGTCCAGCTCGAAGAAGAACAGTGCATTCGCGAGCTTGCTGGCGCCATAACGAGCCACCTTGGAGTAGCTGCGCTCGGCATTGAGATCGTCCCAATCGATCTTTGCTTTCAAATGCGCAATGCTGGAAGTAACCCCGACGCGCGAGCCCGGCGTCTCGGCTAACTTGGGCAGCAGCAGCGAGGTCAGCGCGAACACGCCCAGATGGTTGACCCCAAACTGCGATTCGAACCCCTGCTTGGTGCGCGTCAGGGGCGGGTACATGATGCCGGCGTTGTTGATGAGCGCATCAATGCGAGGCTCCTGCGACGCTTTTGCGGCGGCCGCCCGTAGGTTCTCGATGTCACCCAGGTCCAATGGCAACCATGCGAGATTGGCGCTGGGCGTGATCTGTTTGATGCGGGCCATGGCCTCCTCCGCCCGCCCCTTTTCGCGGCAACCCAAGAGCACACGCGCCCCCCGCGCAGCCAGGACTCTGGACAACTCGAACCCCACGCCTGCATTGGCGCCTGTGACGATGAAGCACTTCCCTGACTGGTCAGGAACATCTGCCTCGGTAAAGCCTTTGTGATTTGACATACGAACTCCTTATTTGAGTGACTACATACTCATTTAATAGGTAAAAAAATCAAGCCGCGGAGCCTTTCCAGAACAGGTCGAATCCCGCCTGTCGAATCGCTTCACGTTCCTTCGGTTTAGCTGCAATGGCATTCATGGTGATATCCGCCAGGTCGAACAGTATCGTGTTGATGTAGAAGGCGACCCGTTCAGGGTCAGAATGACCCGCAAGACACTGTTCGACCATTGCACGAGCTTCGCGGAACATGGCGTGGCAGCGCTTGCGGCTGGCCGCGGTCACTCGATCCGACACCTTCAACTGGCGCAACGCATTGCGCGCAGTGGAATGATTCAGTCCCCACTCGATCAGCCGACTCCAGACCATGAACAGTCGGTCGCGTGCCGACGCGTCCACCGGGTATGGCGCCAGCATCGACTCGGCGAGCCCGCCCTCTATCTCAATAAACAGCTCATTCAGAAGATCGTCCTTCGACGGAAAGTAAGTAAACAGTGTCCCTTCAGACACGCCGGCTGCCTTGGCGATCTTCGCTGTGGAGGCGCCAATGCCGAGTTGGGCGATGAGATCTGAAGCAGCCTCAAGCAGGGCATCACGCTTCTCCTCGCTCAAGGGACGAGCCATGGTCTCAAATCTCAAATTGAGTGAGTGGATGCTCAATTATCGCATCCAGAATTTTCGACGTCAACTGGCACACTCGGGAAGTTGCCCAACCAATGCAGGCGAGAGTTCCCCGTTCAGCCCGCTGCCATCCAGACCGGGCGAGTATCCCACGCGCTCGACGGCCTGCTGTCGGCTGAGGACGGCGACGTTCATGTTCTCCCCCTCGCTACGCGCTCTTCACCCGGCGAACGGCCGATGTCTTTGGCCAACTTTGCCAGGTACGCACCAACCACCAACGTCGGATTGGCGATCAAGGCACGCAGCATCTCTTGTCCTCGCAGCCAGTTGTCGAAGCGGACCTCCGCCGGACAAAAGGCCAGAGCTAGCGCCATCGCGGAAAGCACCGTGTCGCTCGAGACCCGGTAGGCATGGGCCTTGTCGACGAAATGATGTTCGAGGTCTCGAGCATCACTGCATTCAAACGCTGACAACACTTTCGACCTGTGAACTGATGACAGCGGTCCCAATGCGCGGGCGCCATGCCACCGTCGATAGTGGACGAGCAGCATGGCGACCGTTCTGTCTGTCGTATGGCGCGTCGCTTCAATATCGACGCGCGCTCCCAAATCGGCCAGAGAAGTCACGCGCTCACGAAGACTGACGACAGCTGCATATCGTCGTCCAAGATGTCTTGCGACAACAAGGCACCTGGCGCAGGCACTGACATGCCGGCATAGCAATCGCCCGTCTTGACCGCGACATATCGATCCGGGTTGCGAAGGTCATATCGCCTCACTACGACGGCTTGGTCGGCGCCAGCCTCATCGACCAAGCGCGCGAGAAGAGACCTATCCCGGTGTTCAAGCTTCCAACGCAACGGTGAAACTCCTGGTGGAAGCTCAAACGATCGTGCCCAAGTTCGTCAGCCACGGCCATGAAATAGCGGAGATGGCGCAGTTCAATCATCTATGTCAGTTAACGGTCTCGACCGCGGCTGAGTCTTCCATGCCACGCGCGGCAATGTCGGCCGCGCTTGACTGCACTGTCAGACAAACTTGAAACGACCGGCGTCTCAGGAGCCGATGGCCAGAATGCGCCGCGCACGCTCCACCACGGGCCGGTCGACCATCTTGCCGTCCACCGCCACGACGGCCCCGCCGCTGGCCTCAAACGCCGCCAGCACGCGCACAGCCCAGTCGCGCTCCTGCGCCGAGGGCGCAAACGCGGCATTCACGCCCTCGACCTGGCGCGGGTGGATGCAGAGCTTGGCGCCAAAACCCAGACGACGGGCGTGCCCCGCCTGCCTGCCGGCCGGGTCGTCCTCGCCGAAGGCGGGCGTGACGCCATCGATCGGCGGCGGCAGGCCGGCATGGCGCGACTCAAGCGCGATCTGCACCCGCACGGCGGTCATGCCCGGCTCATCATCGCCGTCGGCCATACCGGCATCGACACCGAAGTCAATGCTGCCGAAAGCCACGCGGCCCACGCCCGGCACGGCGGCAAGTGCACGCAAGCCCAGCAACCCGGCCACGGTCTCGACCAGCATCACGCGCTCGCGCGCGCCCTCCAGGCGGGGCAGCACGTCGAGCACGGACCCGGGCTCGGCCTTGGGTAGCATCAGCCCGGCATAGGGGTGTTGCCGCAGCATGCGCAGGTCGTCGTCGTGCCAGGGCGTGTCGACGGCATTGACGCGCACCAGTGACTGCAGACCGGCGTGCGCTGCCAGCCATTGCGCCACCGCGTCGCGCGCGGCGGCCTTTTCTGTGGACGCCACGGCGTCCTCCAGGTCCAGGATCATGCGGTGCGCGCCGCTGGCGGCAGCCTTGTCGAAGCGCTCGGGCCGGTCGCCGGGTACGAACAGATAGCTGCGGGGCAGTGTCGGCATGGTGTCAGTCCGGCAAGGTGAAGCGGGCGGTGGCCTCCACGGCTGTGCGGCCATCAGGCGCGACCGCGCGCAGCGCCAGCCCGCCCTCCTCTGTCTCGTCGGCGCACAGGGTGAACGGCTGGCCGGCGAACAGCGGCTGCAGGCCCCGGAAATCGAACGCAGCCAGGCGCCGTCCCGGCCGCAGCGAAGCCGCAAAGCCTTGCAGCAGCGTGGCGGTGAGCGGCCCATGCACGACCAGACCCTGGTAGCCTTCAACGTCCTGCGCATAGGGCAGGTCGTAGTGGATGCGATGGCCGTTGAAGGTCAAGGCCGAATAGCGGAACAACAGCACGGGATCCGGGTTGACCAGGCGCTGCCATGCCGCCTGCACCGGCACCGGAGCGGCAGGCGCGGGCTCAGCCGCCGCGCGCGCGGCCGCGGGCGGCGTGGCCTCGCGGTACACGATGTCCTGCTCCTCGGCGATGCACACACGTCCACCACTGGCCGTGGTGTGAGCCACCGTCACGAAGCACATGCGGCCGGTCTTGCCCTCTTTCGGGGTGATGCGCAGGATGCGGCTGGAGCGCTCGGCCTCGGCACCCACCCATAGCGGCGACAGGTAGCGGGTGCGGCTGCCCGCCCACATCCGGCGCGGCAGGTCGATCGGCGGCAGGAAACTCTCGGGCGTGCGGTGCGGATGGCCGTCCTGACCCAGCATGCTTTGGCGCACCACGGGGTTGAAGAACAACCACTGCCAGCCCGGCGGCAACGGATCGCCATCGGTGGGCGCGTGGTCCCAGTCCAGGGTTGCGGCCAGAGCGGCAACGGCGCGAGCATCCATGCGCTCATGCAGAACCTGCTCACGGTTGAGCCAGGCAGCGCAGCAAGGGTCGTTTGGTGGCATGGCAATCTCGAATTTTCTGGAGAGGGGCCGTGGTCGCGGGTCGTGTCAGACGGTCGCCACAGGAGTCACGGGCGAGCCCACGGCTCCCGGCAGGTCCAGTGGTGGCGCCGTCAACAGGAAGCGGTGCCGGCCATTGGCGCGCAGCCACCGGGCCAACGGCGTGAGGCGCCACAACTCGCCCAGGTGGATACCCAGCTTGACCAGGCAATGCTGGTGCAGCGGAAGCACGCTGCAACAAGAGTCGCCGGCGCGCGCGGGATACTCCTCCACCGCCAGGTTGTCGGCCGCAACCGCGGCCACGCCGCAGTCGGTGATCCACTGCAGCAACCGTTCGTCGTGGCCGTCCAGCGCGGCGCCCGTGCGCGCCAACACGCCAGTGTCGGGTTGGCCTCGCATTTCCAGCAGCGCCTCCGCATAGCCGGTGTGGATGCACAGCAGGTCGCCCGTGCGCACTTCGATGCCGTCGGCATCCAGCACGCGACGCAGCGCGTCGTAGCCGACGAGGGTGCGGCCGGAGCCGAAGTGCGCTTGCAGGTCAATCATCACCGCCACGCCTTGCACGCCGGTGCGTGCCAGCCGCTCGATGCCCAGCGCCTGTGCGCGGCTGGTGCTGGCGAAGGGCGAACCCTCCGGGCCAATGCCGCAACCCTCCACACTGGCCGGGGCGCACATGTCTGCCGCGGTGTAGCCGTTGTAGTAGCGTGTCTCGGGCAAGCCATCGCCGTCGGCGTCGAAGCGCGTACCGGCATGCGCCAGACTGTCCCACTGCGTCGAATACTGCAGATGCAGGATTGCGAGGTCGTCCGAGAGCACGTCGGGCCGGCCCGGGTTAAGCAGACAGTTGAAGTTCACGCGCCCCTGGCGCAGCGTGGGCCTCAGCACGGGCGGAAGGCGATTGGGGTTGAGCGCGGTCCCGCCGGGGATGTCCAGCGGCAGGCTCAGGCTGAACACCCGCCCCTCGCGTACCTCGCGCACGCCTTCGAGCACCTTTCCCGGCGTGACGAGATTCATGCGACCAATCTGGTCATCGGACCCGAAATCGCCCCAGTTGGCCCCCTCGGGGCGATGCCGCCAGCGCGGGTTGTCAGCGGGGGCGGACATCAGTTCAGCACCGCGCCCGAAACCTTCACACGCTCGGCCTGGCGCACGCGATCCTGCTCCAGGAAGGCCGCATATTCCGCTGGCGAGGAGCCGTGCAGCACATAGGAGAACGGGTCCACATTCCTGGCGCGGAAATCCGGCTGGTTCAGGATGCGGCGGGCGTCGGCCGCGATCCTGGCTGTGATGGCAGGTGGCGTTCCCTTGGGTGCGGCGACACCGATGTTGAAGCGCGCCTGGATGTCCTTGACGCCCGATTCCTCGAAAGTTGGCACGTTGGGCAGCGCGACCAGGCGGCGCGGCGCGGAGACCACGACGGCCTTCATGGTGCCGGCCTTGATGTGCGGCTCGATCACCGGCACCGCCAGAGCCGAGGCCTGCACGATGTTGGCGATCAGATCTGGAATCGTCGGCGCCGCGCCCTTGTAGGGCACGTGGTTGAGCGTGATGCCTTCATTCTTCGCGAGCATCGCCATCGGCAGGTGCGAGATACCACCGGCGCCGCCCGACCCATAGGCCAGTGGCGTAGGCGACTTGCGCGCGAGTTCGATGAACTCCTTGATGTCATTGGCGGGCAGCGACGTCGGCACTGCAATGGCCAACGGCACCTCGACCAGCCGCGTCACAGGCACCAGGTCGACCGTGGGCGAGTACGGCAGCTTGGTGTAGAGGTGCTGGTTCATGGTCAGCGCCGATTCGGTGGCAGCCAAGAGCGTGTAGCCGTCCCCGGGAGCTTTCGCCACCGTCTCGGCAGCGATGATTTCGTTGGCGCCGGGCTTGTTGTCCACGATCACGGGCTGCTTCCACTCGTCCTGCAGCGCTCGGGCCAGGGCACGCACCAGGCCGTCTACGGGGCCGCCGGCCGCGTAGGGAACGACAAAGCGCACCGCCTTGCTGGGAAAAGGCGCGTCCTGCGCCAGCGCCATGCCGACGGACAGCGCCGCGAGCGCGCCCAGCACAAGGCGGCGCGTGTATCGAACTTTCATGGGTTTGTCTCCTGGTGGTTTTTGTTGGGGTCTATTTCGAAAATCAAGCTGCCCCGGACAAGCCGGACGTCGGATCGCACTCGGGACCGGCCACGACACCGGCGTCGTGCAAGCGGCCGATGGCCGCGCCATCCAGGCCCAGCACCTCGTGCAGCACCTCGTCGGTGTGCGTGCCCAGCAGCGCGGCCGGGGCAGTGGGCTCGCGCGCCAGGCCCGGTGCGCGCACCGCCGCGCCGGCGGCGATGTGCTGGCCGATGCCGGGCGTGTCGATGCGCTCGAACACCGGGTTGGTCGCGACGCTCACGCGCGAGTCACTGGCCAGCAGTTCACCGACGGTGCCGTAGCCGCCCCAGGTGGCCTTGTGCGCATCGAGCTCGCGTTCGGCCTGCTCGCGCGTGCGCGCGGCGAACCAGGGCTCGACCAGCTCGGCGATGGCGTCGCGCGCCTCGAAGCGCTGCGCCTCGTCCGACAGATCGAGGCCGGTGCGCTGCTCGATGGCCTTCACCCCCTCTGCGATGCCACAGGCATTGACCAGGCATTTCCATTGGCCTGCGGAGATGGCTACCACCATCAGACGCTGCCCGTCGGCGGTCCCGAAGTCGCGGCCAAACGCGCCGTAGAGATGATTGCCGATCGAGGGCCGCTCCTGCCGCAGCAGCTCGGCCTCGGCCAGCACGCCCAGGTGCGAGAGCATCGTGAATGCTGTATCGGACAGTGCCAGCTTGAGTTCAGCCCCCTCCCCCATGCGGCGACGCCGGTCCACCGCGGCAACGACGGCGAAGGCGGCCTGGTAGGCGCAGGCGATATCCCAGGCTGGCAGCACATGATTGACAGGCCTCGCCATCGAGCCGCCGCCCGTCACCAGCGGGTAACCGGTGGCGCAGTTGACGGTGTAGTCCACTGCCGTGCTGCCGTCGCCGTTGCCCTGGATGGTGCAGCTGATGACATCGGCGCGTCGCGCGGCCAGCACCCCGTGCGCGAGCCACGGCGTGCCGATGTTGGTGAGCAGCACACCAGCCTCGGGGCCGGGCGCGGTGGCCAGGGCCTGGATCAGTTCGCGGCCCTGGGACTTGCGCAGATCGATGGCAATGGAGCGCTTGCCCTTGTTGAGCGCGGTCCAGTAGAGGCTGCGGCCCCTGCCCTCCGGGTGCGGCATGCGAGGCATGCGGCCGTAGTCGATACCGCCGCCGATCATGTCCACGCGGATCACGTCGGCGCCGTGCTGCGCCAGCGTCAGGCCGGCGAGCGGCGCGGCAATGAAAGCCGAGCTCTCGATCACTCGCAGGCGATTGAGAAAAGGGTAGGTCATGCGCGGCACTCCGGCTTCAGGCGCGCTCGAACACCGCTGCGATGCCCTGCCCGCCGCCGATGCACATGGTCTCCAGCCCGTAGCGCGCGCCGCGCCGCTGCATCTCGCGAAGCAGTGAAGTCATGATGCGCACGCCGGTGGCGCCCACCGGGTGGCCCAGCGAGATGCCCGAGCCGTTGACGTTGAAGCGCTCCGGGTCGTTCCAACCCCAGCCCTTGGCGCAGGCCAGCGCCTGGCAGGCAAAGGCCTCGTTGAGTTCGACCAGCCCCATGTCGTCGAAGCCCAGGCCGTTGCGGGCGAACAGCTTCTTGACCGCCGGCACCGGGCCGATGCCCATGTGCGATGGCTCGCAGCCCGCCGCCGCCCAGCTGTGCAGGTAGCCGATCGGTTCGAGGCCCAGTTCGGCCAGCTTGTCCTCGGCCACGATCAGGCAGGCCGCCGCCGCGTCGTTCTGCTGGCAGGCGTTGCCGGCGGTGACGGTGCCGTCTTTCATCAGGGGCTTGAGCTTGGCGAGCTGTTCGAGCGTCAGGTCGGCGCGGATGCCTTCGTCGCCGTCCACGACTACCGCATCGCCCTTTTTCTGCGGCACGCTGACCGGCACCACCTCCTCGGCGAACTTGCCTGACGCCCAGGCCGCCGCCGCGCGCTGGTGACTGCGCAGCGCGAAGGCATCGGCCTCCTCGCGGCTGATGCCATAGTCGCGCGCCAGGTTCTCGGCGGTCTCGATCATTCCGCTGATGCGGCCGAAGCGCGACTCGGGCTGCGAGCGTTCACGCCCCCGCTCCAGCCGGTCGTGAAACTTCACCGTACCCGCGCGCTTGCCCCAGCGCATGTCGGTGGTGTAGTACTCGACGTTGCTCATGCTCTCGACGCCGCCGGCCATCACCACGTCGGCGGCGCCGGTCTGCACCATCATCGCGGCGGTGGCGATGGCCTGCAGGCCGCTGCCGCAGCGGCGGTCCAACTGCATGCCCGCGACCTCGATGGGAAAGCCCGCCTGCAGCGCCACCCAACGGCCGGTGCACGGCACTTCACCGTTGGCATACGAATGGGCGAAGACCACGTCCTCGATGCGGGACGGGTCCAGCCCGGTACGTTCAACGACGGCACGGGCGACGATAGCCCCGAGTTCTTCGACAGGCACGCTGCGCAGGCTGCCGCCGAAAGCGCCGATGGGGGTACGAAGTGGGGAGACGATGGCAGCGCGCTTCATGGCGTCAGTCCTTTGAATTTGGATGGAATGCGTTGGGGAAATTCGGCGCTTCCTTGGCCAGGAAGGCGCGCACGCCCTCTTTCGATTCGGCCGAGGTGAAGACGCGCTCCGAGAGCGGCAGCGCGGCAGCGATGGCCGCGTCTTCCGCCAGGTCGAAGGTCAGATCGATGGCCTGCTTGCACAGCGCCAGCGCCAGTGGCGGTCGCTGCGCCAGCGTGGCGGCAATGGCCAGGGCGATTTCGAGTGCCGTGCCCTTCGGCACCACGCGGTTGACGAGACCCCAGGCCTGGGCCGTTGTGGCGTCGATCGGCTCGCCCAGGAACATCAGTTCCTTGGCCCGCCCTTCACCCACGCGGCGCGTGACCCGCACCGGACCGCCGCTGCCGGGAAAGACGCCGAGCTTGATTTCGGGTAGCGCGAAGCGGGCCGTCTCGTCGGCCACGATGAGGTCGCAGCAGACAGCGATCTCCAGTCCGCCACCAAAGGCCAGGCCGTTGACGGCGGCCACGGTGGGCTTGTGAAAGTCGTCGAGCCGGGCAAAGACCTGGTGCTGCAATTCCAGCTTCTCGGGCCCGATGCGGCCGGGCTGCATGAGCGGCTGGAATTCGGCGATGTCCGAGCCCGCGCAGAAAGCGCGCGTGCCGGCGCCTGTCACGACCACGGCGCGCACATCAGCATCCTGTTCGAGCGTATCGAGCGCACCGCCCAAAGCTTCGGTGAGGCCGCGGAACACGACATTGAGCGGCGGGTTGTCCAGCGTGAGCACGGCCACGCCGTCGTCCTGCACGCGACAGCGCACCGGTCCGTCGATGGTCTCAACCATAGCGGCCGCCGGTGACATGGAGCACCTCACCCGTGATGAAACTCGCGCGCTCCGAGGCCAGGAAGGCAACGGCATCGGCGATGTCGTCGGGCTTGCCCACGCGCTTGATCGGTTGCGCGGCGACGGCGCGCTCCTTGATGGTTTCGTAGGTGGCCAACGCCTGCACCATCTCGGTTTCCATGAATCCGGGCGCCACGCAGTTCACGGTGACGCCGTAGCGCCCCTCCTCGATCGCCAGCGCCTTGGCCATCCCGATCAGGCCGGCCTTGGCGGCGGAGTAGTTGGCCTGCGTGGCGTTGCCGAAGTGGGCGCGCGAGCTGATGTTGATGACCCGACCCCAGCCCTGTTCGATGAACTTCGGCATCACGGCCTTGGTGGTCAGGAAAGCGCCCTTGAGCATGACTTCCATCACCAGGTCCCAATCCTCCTCGCTCATCTTCACGAGGTACTTGTCGCGCGGGAAGCCGGCGTTGTTGACCAGGATGTGGACGCCGCCGAAATGCGCCACCGTTTTATCGACCATCCGCTGCACCTCGGCGTCTTTGGTGATGTCGGCGATGATGCATTGCGCCTGCAGACCGTCGGCGCGCAGCGCCGCAGCGGTGGCCTCCGCCTGTTCCTTCAGGATGTCGGTGACGATGACTTTCGCACCCTCTTCGGCCAGACGGCGCGCGGTGGCGGCGCCCAGGCCCCGGGCGGAGCCCGTGACAATGGCGACCTTGCCGTTGATCTGCAGATCCATGGGAAAACTCCTTCAGTGTTCGGTGTGACTGGGTTCAGGCCAGATCGACGCGGCCCGCGTTGAGAACGACCGCTCCGCGCTCCAGCACCGTGCTGCGCAGCGACACCACACGGCCGTCACGCCACAGCTCGGTGCGCAACGTTTCGCCGGGCAGCACGGGCGCGGTGAAGCGCACCCGCATGCCGCGCACCGCCGCGGCGTCGTAGTCCAGAACGGTCTTGAGGACGGCATGCAGCGCCACGCCCATGGTCGCCAGCCCATGGAGAATGGGTCGCGCAAAGCCTGCGGCCTGTGCCACGGCCGGGTCGGCATGCAGCGGGTTCAAGTCGCCGTTCAGGCGGTAGAGCAGTGCGGCCTGGGGCAGCGTGGATAGGTCGCAGACCTGGTCGGGCACTCGGTACGGGATGGCGTGCGGCGGCGCCTGCGGCAAGCCGTGCGACCCGCCAAAGCCGCCATCGGCGCGCAGCATGGTGGTCTGCGTGACGGTGGCCAGCAGTGCACCCGAAGCGGCATCGACCACGCGCCGCTCCTGCAGCATCAGCGCGCCTTTATCCGCCCCCTTGTCGTGCAGCGCGACCACGCGGTTGGTGCCGACCACGCGGCCCTCTGGCGCCATCGGGCTGTGCAGTTCAATCGCCTGCTCGGCATGCACCAGCTTGCGCCAGGTGATGCCGGTATCGGGCTGGTCGGCCCAGAAGCCGCTGTAGCCCAGCACGTTGGCGAGCGTGGGCAGCGCCTGCAGGCCACCGGGGGTGCGTTCGTAGACATAGCGTAGTTGCCCTGCATCCAGCGGGTCGGCGCCGAGGCCGCAGCCCAGCGCATACAGCATGCTGTCGTGCGCGGTGTAGGCCTGCTCCACCGGGGCGAAAGCGCGAGACAGCAAATGGTGGGGGTCGAGTGGCATGCGACACTCCCCATTCAACCCCGGGCCGCCGCACGCACCATGTTGCGCGCGATGACGACTTGCTGGATCTGGCTCGTTCCCTCGAAGATGCGGAATAGCCGCACGTCGCGGTAGAAGCGCTCGATGCCGTTGTCGGCCACATAGCCCGCGCCGCCGAAGATCTGCACGGCGCGATCGGCCACGCGGCCGCACATCTCGGAGGCGAAGAGCTTGCAGCAAGCAGCCTCGGTGACGACGTTCTTGCCCTCGTCGCGCCGCCGCGCGGTGTCGAGCAGCATGCTGCGCGCGGCGTACAGCTCGGTCTTGCTGTCGGCCAGCATGGCCTGCACGAGTTGGAACTCGGCGATCGGCTGGCCGAACTGCTTGCGCTCCATGGCGTAGCGCAGCGCGTCGGCCAGCATGCGCTCGGCCACGCCCACGCACACGGCGGCAATGTGGATGCGGCCCTTGTCCAGCACCTTCATAGCGGTGCGAAAACCGTTGCCGGTGTTGTGTTCGCCGCCGATGATGCGGCTGGCCGGCACGCGCACACTGTCGAAGATCACGTCGCAGGTGTGCGAGCCCTTCTGGCCCATCTTGCGGTCGCGCTTGCCGAAGCTGATGCCAGGGCTGCCCGCATCGACGATGAAGGCCGTGATGCCACCCGCGCCTTTGATGCCGGTGTCGGTGCGCGCCATCACGGTGAAGATGCCGGCATAGGGCGCATTGGTGATGTAGCGCTTGGTGCCGTCGATCACGTAGTGGTCGCCGTCCTGGCGCGCAGTAGCGCGCAGGGAGGCGGCGTCCGAACCCGCCTCGGGCTCGGTGAGCGCAAAGGAGGCCAGGATTTCGCCGCTCGCCAGCCGGGGCAGGAAGGTCTGCTTCTGCTCCTCCGTGCCATCCATCAGGATGCCCTGCGAGCCGATGCCGATGGTGGTGCCGATCAACGAGCGGAACGCGGGCGAGGTCTGGCACAGTTCGATCGCGGCCAGCACCTCTTCTTCGGTCGTCAGACCGAGGCCGCCGTAGGTCTCGGGGATCGTCATGCCGCACAGGCCCAAGTCCTTCATGCCCTGCACGACGTGCGGCGGAATCTCGTCGGTCTCATCCACCTGTTTCTCTACCGGCACCAGCACTTCGCGCACAAAGCGGCGGATGCCGTCGAGCAGGGCTTCCAGCGTTTGGGTGTCGCGGATCATGCGGCCACCGCTTCGACGGGGCCGGCGGGGAGTGGGGCCGGGGTGGGCAGCACCTCGATCACAGCATCGGCCGCATAGGCGCCCTGCCCGGCAGGCAAGGCGAATACGGGATTGAGGTCGATGGACTGCAGGCGCTCGCCGGCCTGGTGTGCGAACACCGACAGGCGCGAGAGCATGACCGCCAGGGCCTTCACATCCACGGGCGGCTTGCCGCGCGCGCCCAGCAGCAGAGGGGCACCCTGGATGGAGCGGATCATCGTCTCGGCCACATCCTCGCCGAACGGACACAGCTGCAGCACCACGTCCTTCATCACCTCGACGAAGATCCCGCCCAGGCCGAACATGGCCACCGGGCCGAACACCGGGTCCCGCTGGATGCCCAGGATGCACTCAACGCCGCCGGAGAGCTGCTTGGCAACCAGCACGCCCTCGATGCGCGCCTCGGGCACGGCCTGCTTCGCGCGCTCGATCAGCGTGGCGAAGCCGTCGCGTACCGCGCCGGCGCTGGCCACGTTCAGCAGCACGCCGCCGATCTCTGACTTGTGCAAGATGTCGGGCGAGAGGATCTTGAGCACCACTGGGAAGCCCAGCGCCCCGGCGGCGACAACCGCTGCATCAGCCGTGGCGCAGGCGCGCTCGGGTGCGACGGCAATGCCTGCTTCGGCCAGCACACGCTTGGCCTCCGCCTCGCTCGGCGTGCTCGCCGGCAGCGCAACTCGCGGCACGGACGGCGGCGGCAATCCGGCCTGGCGCGCAAAAGCGTGGCCGAATCGGCCCATGGCCTCGATGGCAGCCACGGCACGCGCTGGATCCTCGAAGACGGTGAAGCCGTCGACATCGTACTGCTGCACTCGCTCCTTCGAGGCCAGGATGGACAGCACGAACAGCCGGTCCGGGTGCTTGTCGCGCACGGTCTTGAGCTGCGCGCGCAGGCCCTCAGCGATGGAGTCAGCCCCTACGGTGTAGGTGAAGAAGCCGAGGATGGACTGGTAGCCGCCCTCCTCCACCACGGCCTCGGTGAAGCGGCCGGCAATGGACAGGTCGTTCATGAACTGCGCAGTGCAGTCCACCGGGTTACGCGGCGCGGCGAAGGGGATCAGTTCCTTGAGATGCCGTTGCGCATCGGCGGGCATCTCGGGCATCGGCAGGCCGGCCAGTTCGGCCGCGTCGGAGACGATCACGCCTGCGCCGCCGCTCACCGTGATCACGCCCAGGGTGTTGTTCGCGGGGTAGATGCGCCGCGTGGCCAGGCGCGCCACGTCGAGCATGTGCTCGGTGGAGCGCGCACGCACCACGCCGAATTCAGCCAGCACCGCATGGGTCACCGCGTCGTTGCCGGCGATGGAAGCCGTGTGCGACTGTGCCGCCGCACTGCCGACGACGCTGGTACCGACTTTCATCATCACGACGGGCTTGCGGGCCCGGCGGGCGGCCTCGAGCGCGGCCAGCAGGCGGTCGCCGTCGCGAATGCCCTCGGAATACACGGTGATGACGTCGGTATCCTCGTCCTCCACAAAGGCGTGCACGAGCTCACCCAGGCTGATGTCGCACTCGTTGCCGCTCATCACGCACGATGACACGCCAATGCCGAACTCGCGCGCCAGCCCCAGGATATGGCTGCCATACGCGCCCGACTGGCTTGCGATGCCAACGCGCCCCGCCTTCGGAAAGCCCATCTCCACCACCGAGGTGAAGCTGCCGTAGAAGCCGATGCGCGGGTTGAGCACGCCCAGCGAGTTCGGGCCCAGCAGCCGGATGCCGCTGGCGCGCGCCGCGTCCAGCATCTGCTGCTGCAGTTGCGCCCCCTCCTCGCCCATTTCGGCAAAGCCGGCCGAGAACACGACGGCGGCGGCCGTGCCGCGCGCGCCCAAGTCGGCTACCACCTGCGGTGCGAGCTTGGCGGCCACGGCGACGATGGCGACGTCGGGCGTTTCGGGCAATGCGGCCACGCTGGCGTAGGCAGGCAGGCCCTGGATCTGCGGCCGGTTCGGGTTCACCGGCAGCAGCCGGCCCTGGTAGCCCTGCGACTGCATGTAGGCGATGGGCCGGCCGCCGATGCGCAGTGCATCGTCGGAGGCGCCGACGACGGCGACGGAACGGGGATGGAGCAGGCGGCCGAGCGAGTGGTTCTGGGTCATGTCTGATGGCAGTGCGAAATGCGTTACTCGGCCTTGGCGCCAGAGGTCTTGACCACCTTGGCCCAGCGTTCGATGTCGGAGGCGATGAGCTTGTCGAACTGTTCCGGCGTGGACCAGGCCGGCTCGTAGCCCTGGGCGGCCAGGCGCTCCTTGAATTCGGGGCTGTCCAACTCTCGCTTGATCTCGGCATTGAGCTTGGCAATCACCTCCTTGGGCGTGCCGGCGGGCGCCATCAGGCCGTTCCAGACCGAGACATCGAAGCCCGGCAGGCCCGCCTCGGCGACCGTGGGCACATCGGGCATGGCGGGAGAGCGTTTGGCGCCGGTCTGCGCGATGGCCTTGAGCTTGCCGCCCTTCACCTGCGGCGTGGCGGAGAACATCATGTCCATCACCACCTGCGAGTTGCCCGCGATCACATCCATCATGGCCGGGGCGCTGCCATTGAACGGGATGTGGGTCATCTTGATGCCAGCCCGTTCACTCAGGTATTCGGTGGCCAAGTGAGTGGAGGAGCCGTTGCCGGCCGACGAGAAGTTCAGCGCACCCGGCTTGGACTTGGCAAGTGCGATTAGATCTTTCAGGCTGTTGACCCCCATGTTGGGGTTCACCATCAGCAGTGCGGGGCCAGTGGTCAACGAGGTGATGGGCGCGAGATCGGTGCGGATGTCGTAGCGCAGGTTCTTGTACAGCGACGGGTGGATCGTGTGCCCCATGGTCACGAGGATCAATGTGTAGCCGTCGGCCGGCGCGCGCGCCACGAACTCGGCGCCGAGGTTGCCTGAGGCGCCGGCCTTGTTCTCGACGATGAAGGGCTGGCCCAGGCGGTCGCCCAGGCGCTGCGCGAGCACGCGGGCCACGCTGTCGTTGGTGCCGCCCGGTGGGTAGGGCACGACGATCTTGACGGTTTTGGAGGGATAGGCGGCTTGCGCCACCGCGGTCGTGGGCATAGCCGAAGCAGCCAGCAGGCCCAAAAAGGCGATGACGAACGCGCGACGCGCGGATGTGTTCATGCTTTGTCTCCTATTGATGTATCGGTGCGCCGCGAGCCCGGCGGAACCCTGTCTGGAACATCAATCGTAAGAACTTAGGTATATTCAATCCAATACTTTGGATGAACTTTCCTATAAATCCTGTATATAGAATGGAACTCAGACAACTGCGCCAGTTCGTCGTGCTGGCCGAGGAACGCAGCTTCAGCGCTGCCGCACTGCGCCTGTTCATCGCGCAGCCCGCGCTGTCCGTCGCCATCCGCAAGCTCGAAGAAGAGATCGACGCGAAGCTCTTCATCCGCGGGTCCCGGGGCGTACGGCTCACGGCCGCCGGGGACGCTGTGCTCAAGGCCGCACGCCGCTGCCTTGAGTCGGCCCAGGGGATCAAGGAAGCCGCGCGCCTGGCCACTGCTGGCGAGTCGGGCACACTGCATATCGGCGTGAGCGGCTCCGTCACGGTGCGGCTGCTGCCCACGCTGGTGCAAGCGTTCAGTCCGCAATATCCAAAGGTGCGGCTGGAACTGCGGGAAGGCACCAACCTCGAGTTGCTGTCGATGGTCGAGACGGGGACACTGGACTTGGGTTTTGTCCGCATCCCGGTCAACCGTCCTCCCGAGTTGCGATTTCAACTGGTCGAGGAAGATCGCTTGTGCCTCGCTCTGCCTCGTGGCCATGCTCTCACCAAGCGGTCCGCCATTCCCCTCGCCGAACTCGAAGGGCTGCCATTCATTGGCTATGCGCCGTCACCCGTGGGCGGATTGCATACTGCCGTTAGCCAAGTGTTGCAGCGCGCTGGCGTGGCACCTCGCATCACCCAGGAGGCAGTACAGGTGCAGACCGCACTTGGGCTCGTCGCCAGTGGGCTAGGCATAGCAATGGTCCCCGCAGCCAACACGCCCTATCAACGCTCGTCGGGCGCAGTGTTCCGCCCGATCGCGGACCTCCCTGCGGATACCCGCATAGGTATCGCCTTGGCTTACCACAGCCGCAACGAGAACCCCGTATTGCACCGCTTTCTCGAAGTATCCGAAGAACAAGCTCAAACAGTGCCAAAGCGAGAGGTTCTAAAACGGCAATGAACTCAGCCGAGGCAATGCGCACCGCATCCGGGTACGGATGGCTATGACAACCTGCCGCAGTTTCCTGCCAGGTTTCCCCTGCTCTTTCGTCGCACCATTCGCCGGCACGAGCTGCACCAGATCGTCCCCCTGGCCGAGACGACGGTCTACGAGATGGAGCAGCGCGGCGAGTTCCCGAGGCGCTTCCGGCTCACGCCCCGCTGCGTCGTCTGGGATCTGGAAGAAGTCGAAGCATGGATCGAAGAACGCAAGCAAGCCTCGCACGCAGCGAAGTCCACTACACCTGTCGGCCCGGACGTCAGGCAACGCCTGTACCGACCCGTCAGGTGAGCGTTCTCAACGCAATTCGGTGAACATCAAGGCGACCCTGCCTCTGTCCTGACCAGCAATGCACCCGGCAGGACCTGCGCCATCTGAGCGACAGCCAGAGCCACCGCCGCATTGCAATCCATCGCCTCCCGGCTGAACGCCAGAGCAACATGCCCAGGCCGCCCCCAGCCCACCGTGGCATCGGCACAGTCACTGCCTGCGAGCCGGCGCATGACCTCATCCTGCGAATCCAGCCCAGGATTCAGCGCACAGACCAATGTGAAATCGTGAACCATCACCATCGCTCCATCTGCTTGTCTTCTCGCCGCATCAGCGCGCCGTGATGCGCGCCAGTGCATCCATCAACTGACCCCGATCTGCCTCACGCTTGGCCGCCGTGCGCTGCGCCAGGTTGTGCAGCTTGCGCCGAACGCCGGGCAGATCTGCCGCATGGGCAAGCCCGATCAAGCTGAAATCCGGCTGCTCATCCTCGATGGATTGCAGAAAGGCGCGCGACGGCTCATCCAGCCACGCAGCCACGCGCGCCAACAGGCGCTCGCGGCTCTCCAGTAAGGCCCCGACCTCGATGGGCTCGGTCGTCATGCCCTTGAAATGGGCCTCGAAGGTGGCCTCGAAAGCCGCAGGCACGCGCGGCGCCAGCACCTCCCAGGCCGGCTTGGGACTGCACGTCAGGTACACGAGGAAGGTGCGCCAGAGTGCTTCATCCGCACGCTCGTCCTGCAACAGCAGGCCGACATCGAAGAGGTCGCGTGGATGCTGCCGAGACAGCGCCGCAGCCAGCTTGCCGGCGTAGAGGTCGGCGAAGTCCAACACCTGCACCTCAGCGAAGCCGAACACCTCCTCCACCCGCGGGCGCACCACCATGCTGCGCACCGGATGCACCGTGCCGCGCATGACGGGCGTCGTTTCGATCTGCACGCGCGCACGGCCGCGGCTGACCACGAGCCGCGTGACCGTCCCTGCGCCCTCGCCCGCCGAGGTCTGGACCTGCAACTGCAACGGACGGGCGCGCATCGCATCGGCCAGTCGCGCGAGCGCTTCTGCGATCAGCGCCGCATCCTCGGCATAGTCATGCACCGGCAGCCAAGCCAGATCGATGTCCACCGACAGGCGCGGCAGATCGTGCTCGAACAGATTGATGGCCGTGCCGCCTTTGAGCGCGAAGCGCGGCTCCTGCGCCAGCACCGGCAGGATCTCGACCAGCAGCCGCACGCGGTCCGTGTAGCGCCGGTCCCAATGGTCAAGCCAGGTGCTCATCGAGGTCTCCCGGCAAGGTGATCTGGTAAGTGGGATGCAAGCGCCCGCCGGGCACGAGCGCGCGCTTGCCTCGGCCCAGGTCAACGCCTTCGAGCGACACATGCGCCAGCCATGCATGCCGATGGCGATCAGCCAGGGCCAGGAACAGCCGCGTGGCCTTGATGCTGCGGCAATGCCGCAATAGCAGGCCGACCCGCTGCGGCCGCAGCGTGGTCATGGCCTGCATCAGCGCATCGGCCTCGTAGACCCCTGCGGCATCCGACACGCCATCGCACAGCTCCAGCATCGCCCGCTCGGGCGAGGAGCACACCAGGGGGTCGGTGCTGGGCCCGGCCCGGTACCAGGCCAGCCCCTGCGCCGACAGTGCCGCCTCGGACATGTCGTCCGTGAACGAGACGGCAGGCAGATCGAGCGGCCCCTTGCCCAGGTATTCGAAGCGCTGCGCCATGGACAGCTTGTCCACCCAGCCCGGCGGTCGGTTCGGCCCGTAGAGGGTCACCGTCCCGGCATCGCCCAGGCGCAGGTAGTGCTCGTGTCCCTGCAGGGTCAGCGCAAAACGCCCTCCGACGTGCAGCGACGAGCCCTCCCCGAGCTGCAGGCTCCGGACCATGCCCTCCCACTGCAATCGCCCTCCCTTGCGCAGGTAGACACCCCGCGCGGGCGACACCAGCCAACCGCTGGCGACATAGCGCGCGACCAGGCTGTTGGAATAGCCATGCGCCCGCAGCCAGCGGCTGGACACCAGGCGCGTGTCGCCCAGTTCGGCCAGCAGCTGGTTCAGTTTTCCTGAATTTTGAGCATCCATGGTGCTCAAAATATCAGATTCATAAACCACCGTCAAAGCCGAGTGGTTTGACAGGAACGGAAAAGAGTCACCTTGAGTGATTTTTTTCCGATAAAAGCAAACCGACCGCTGCCCAGTGGCCGCGAGTGCCGATGCAGTCATCATGCAGCCCCCGCCTCACAATGCCGCGCTGAGCACTGGCACCGGGACGTTCTCCGGCTGCAACGTCGGCACATGGGTTCGCCCGTCAAGCCAGGCATCTGGACTCCAGCTGATGAAACGCCAGGCGGATTTCCACCGGCGAAAGCGCCCTGTCTTTCGGCACGAAGGTCGCGATCGAGGCGGCCGCCACATCATTGGCCGGGTTGTCCACCTTCTCGCCGTGCAGGATGGCAAAGGCGTAGACCTGCTTCACGATGCTCGCGAACATGCACCGCCGTGGCGGGCGCCCCGCGCGCCTTCACCTTGCTGCACAGGGCCCGCAGGTCGTCGGCGGTGATTTCGTTGAGCAGCCGGTTCTGGAACGCCGGCAGGATGTCGCGGTCCATGACGTGCTTGCGCATCGCGCGCGTGCTGTCGGCCATCCGAGCGTCCGCCAGCCACTTGAAGGCCACGTCGCCGAAGTTCTTGGCCGCGGTCAGCCGGCGCTTCTCACGCTGCTTTTCCAGTGCCGGGGAGCGGCCAGCAGCGACGGCCTTCTTGGCGTCGAGCAGCTTTTCTCGGGCCAGCGCCAGCGAGATGCCACCAGCGCCATAGCGGCCGATGGTCAGGGTCTCACGGCGCCCGTTGAGACGGTAATCGTAGCGGAAGGTGACGGTACCGGCGGTCGATACCGTCACGTACATCCCATCCCGGTCAGAAGCCTTATAAGTCAACGACTTAGGCTTCAGGTTGCGCCGTGCTGTGTCGGTAAGCATCGAGGTTTTTCTCCTGTTTCGTGACGGCTTTTACCGTCAGGGGTTAGGAGACCCGTCGATGCCCGGAAAGCCGCATAAAACAAGCTTTCCCGAGGAGACATTTACCGTCAAAGACCGGTTTGGTCTGGATAGTAAACGGGAGGGTCTTAATCCGACCTCCGGTTCTTACCGTCAGTTCTACCGCCAACCTGTTCCGCTGGCCGGCGATAGTCACCGATAGCTGTCGAGACGTATTTCTTTCTAAATCAACACGTTACGTCAGTTTTTCGATTGCTGGCGATAGTCCCTGAAGGACCTCAAATCACTCCCACTCGATCGTCGCCGGCGGCTTGCTCGACACGTCGTAGGTCACGCGATTGATCCCGCGCACTTCATTGATGATCCGCCCCGACACCCTCTTGAGCAGCGCATACGGCAGCTCCGCCCAGTCGGCCGTCATGAAGTCGCTGGTCTGCACGGCGCGCAGCGCGACCACGTAGTCGTAGGTGCGGCCGTCGCCCATCACGCCCACGCTCTTCACGGGCAGGAACACGGTAAAAGCCTGGCTCGTGAGGTCGTACCAGCTCCTGCCGGTGGCGTCGTCCTTGAAGTTGCGCAGCTCCTCGATGAAGATCGCATCGGCGCGGCGCAGCAGGTCGGCGTATTCCTTCTTCACTTCGCCGAGGATGCGCACGCCCAGGCCCGGGCCGGGGAACGGATGGCGGTACACCATCTCGGGCGGCAGGCCGAGGGCCACGCCGAGTTCGCGCACTTCGTCCTTGAACAGGTCGCGCAGCGGTTCGAGCAGCTTGAGGCCCAGCTGCTCGGGCAGGCCGCCCACGTTGTGGTGGCTCTTGATGGTGACGGCCTTCTTGCTCTTGGCGCCGCCCGATTCAATGACGTCCGGGTAGATCGTGCCCTGCGCCAGGAAGGTCGCGCCCTTGTGGCCGCCATCGCCCGCCTTGAGCTTGGCGGCCTCCTGCTTGAACACGGTGACGAATTCGCCGCCGATGATCTTGCGCTTGGCTTCGGGGTCGCTTACGCCCGCCAGCTTGCCGAGGAACAGCTCGCTCGCATCGACGCGGATCACCTTCGCATGCAGCTTGCCCGCGAACATTTCCATGACCATGTCGCCCTCGTTCAGGCGCAAGAGGCCGTGGTCGACGAACACGCAGGTGAGCTGGTCGCCGATGGCGCGATGGATCAGCGCGGCCGCCACGCTCGAATCGACGCCGCCCGAGAGGCCGAGGATGACTTCCTCATCGCCCACCTGCTCGCGGATCTTTGCCACGGCTTCGGCGATGTGGTCGCGCATGACCCAGTCGGGCTTGGCCTCGCAGATGCCGAGCACGAAGCGCTCGAGGATCGCCTTGCCCTGCACCGTATGCGTGACTTCGGGGTGGAACTGCAGCGCGTAGTAGCGGCGCACCTCGTCGGCCATGCCGGCGATGGGGCAGCTGTCGGTGCTGGCCATGAGCTTGAAGCCCGGCGGCAGCTCGGTGACCTTGTCGCCATGGCTCATCCACACGTTGAGCATGCCGTGGCCTTCCGGCGTGGTGAAGTCGGCGATGTCCTTCAAGAGCGCGGTGTGGCCATGCGCACGCACGGACGCAAAGCCGAACTCGCGCTTGTGGCCGCCCTCGACCTTGCCGCCGAGTTGGTGCGCCATGGTCTGCATGCCGTAGCAGATGCCGAGCACCGGCACGCCCAGGTCGAACACGGCCTGCGGGGCTTTGTCGGTGGTTTCTTCGTACACGCTCGCGTGGCTGCCCGAAAGGATCACGCCCTTCAGGTGCCCGTCGGCCGCGTATTCGCGCACCCATTCGTCGGTGACGTCGCAGGGGTGCACCTCGCTGAGCACATGCGCCTCGCGCACGCGGCGCGCGATGAGCTGCGTGACTTGCGAGCCGAAATCGAGGATGAGGATCTTGTCGTGTTGCATGGACGTTGGGACTCAGAGCGTTGAAATGTCGAACAGCTTCACGCCCGCCTTGGGCGCTGCCTGGATGAGTTGCTCGTCGAAGGTGGCGAGCGGGAGATTGAGCGACTTGGCGAGCCAGAGGTAGCCCGCGTCGTACTGCGACACGCCGGCATCGATGGCCACCGCGAGCACGGCCTTGTGCTGCGCGGGTGCGAGCTCGTGCAGCTCGACGCGATGGCGGATGGCGTAGAGCACGCTCCACAGCCCTTCGACTGCCGACGTCGGAATGCGGCCGCTGCGCACGCCGTTGGCGAGGATGTTGGCGCACTCCCATTGCCAGGCATTGGGCGCCTGCGGCTCGACCTCGTCGCGGCGGATGGCGGCGTAGAGCTTGCGGGTGTGTTCGCTGGCCCGGTCAGGCAAGAGCCAGGCGGCGGTGACGGAGGCGTCCATGACGAAGGCTGTCACGATTGGCGCCCTTCGTCGAGCAGTGCACGCATGGGGCGGCCTGGCTGGATGGTGGCGTGCAACGCGTCGATCTGGCCGAGTTCGCGCTCGATCTGCTCGTCGGTGATGACCGGCTTGCGCCGCACCGGCAGCATGCGCACCACCTCCTTGCCGTGGCGGGTGATGCGAACCTCCTCGCCCTTCTCGACCAGGTCGATCAGGGCCGAGAAGTTGTTCTTGGCTTCAGCGATGCCGATGGATTGCATTTGGGCCAGAAAATTCAAATCTGGCCTGAATTCTAATGCCAATCTGGCCAGACGTGGAAAGTCAGGCCAGATTGGACTTATTCAGCGCGGTAGTTCGGCGCTTCCTTGGTGATCTGCACGTCGTGCACGTGGCTTTCGCGGATGCCGGCCGTGGTGATTTCGACGAACTCGGCCTTGTTCTTCATCTCTTCGATGGTGGCGCAGCCGCAGTAGCCCATGCTCGCGCGCAAGCCGCCCGACATCTGGTAGACGATCGAGACCATCGAGCCCTTGTAGGGCACGCGGCCTTCGATGCCTTCGGGCACCAGCTTGTCGGCGTTGGGATTGCCGGTGGTCGACTCCTGGAAGTAGCGGTCGGCGCTGCCCTGCTGCATGGCGCCGATGGAGCCCATGCCGCGGTAGCTCTTGTAGCTGCGGCCCTGGAACAGCACGATCTCGCCGGGCGCCTCTTCGGTGCCCGCGAACATGCCGCCCATCATCACGGTGCTGGCGCCCGCGGCAATGGCCTTGGCGATGTCGCCCGAATAGCGGATGCCGCCGTCGGCGATCAGCGGGATGCCAGTGCCCTGCAGCGCGGTAGCGACGCTGTCGACCGCCATGATCTGCGGCACGCCGACACCGGCCACGATGCGCGTGGTGCAGATCGATCCGGGGCCGATGCCGACCTTGACCGCGTCGGCGCCGGCATCGGCCAGTGCGCGGGCCGCATCGCCGGTGGCGATGTTGCCGCCGATCACGTCGACCTGCGGATAGTTCTTCTTGACCCAGCGCACGCGCTCGATCACGCCGGCGCTGTGGCCGTGCGCGGTGTCGACCACGATGGCGTCGACGCCGGCCTTCACCAGCGCCTCGACGCGCTCCTCGGTGCCCGCGCCCACGCCGACCGCCGCACCCACGCGCAGGCGGCCCGAGGGGTCGCGCGCGGCGTTGGGAAAGCTGGTCTGCTTGGTGATGTCCTTGACGGTGATCAGCCCCTTGAGCTCCCACGCGCTGTTGATGACGAGCAGGCGTTCGAGCTTGTGCTTGTTGAGCAGCGCCTTGGCCTCGGCCAGCGTGGTGCCGTCGGGCACGGTGATGAGCTTGTCGCGCGGCGTCATGATCTCGCTCACCGGCACGTCGTAGCGGTTCTCGAAGCGCAGGTCGCGCCCGGTCACGATGCCCACCACCTTGCCGCCGTCGAGCACCGGGAAGCCCGAGATGCCGAGTTCGTCCGACAGTTGCATGACCTGCAGCACGGTGTGCGTGGGCGTGATCACCACGGGATCGCGCAGCACGCCCGATTCGTAGCGCTTCACCTTGGCCACCTGCGCGGCCTGCTCGGCGGCGGTGAAGTTCTTGTGCACGATGCCGATGCCGCCTTCCTGCGCGATGGCGATCGCGAGGCGTGCTTCAGTCACGGTATCCATCGCGGCGGAGACCAGCGGCAGATTCAGCGTGATGTTGCGGGAGAAACGGGTGGCGAGGGAGGTGTCCTTGGGCAGGACCTGGGAGAACGCTGGCACCAACAACACGTCGTCGAAGGTGAGCGCTTTGCCGAGAAGGCGCATGGGTGAAGCTCCAAAAGACGGATTGTAGCGACCGTCGGTACTTACCCGCCCTGGCGGGGGCTTCGACCGGCCTCCGCGTGCCCGGCCGGACGTCGAAACGTAGCCAATTCCCCACTTGGCGGCAGCGAAAGGCGGTCCCTGCCGTGTTGCAAAACGTAAGGCAACGCTAAACTCACCGCATGAAATTCGCGCATTGGCTCGTACTGGGATGTGTCTGCCTGCTGCCGCTGTCGGCCAGCGCGCAATGGCAATGGATCGACAAGAACGGCAAGAAGGTCTTCAGCGACCAGCCGCCGCCGACGGACGTGCCGGAAAAGAACATCCTGCGCCGCGCGGGTTCTCCACCGCCTCGAGGCGGCTCGGCGCCGGCCGCTGCCGAGGCTGATGCGCCCGACGCGGCGGCCCCCAAGACCGCGGCCGCGCCCAAGCCCGCGGGCGTCGACAAGGAACTCGAGGAAAAGACGAAGAAGGCGCAGGCCGAGGAAAAGGCCAAGCAGGCCGCCGAAGCGGAAAAGAACGCCAAGGCCAAGGCCGACAACTGCGATCGGGCGCGCCAGGGCAAGGCCACCTTCGACAGCGGCATCCGCGTGGCCAAGATCAACGCGAAGGGCGAGCGCGAAATCATGGATGACGCGGCCCGGGCCGCCGAGCAGAAGCGCCTTCAGTCGATCATCGAAAGCGACTGCAAGTAAGCGGCTCGCGCCGGTTCAGTAGCCGGCCTTGCCGCCCTTGCGGCGGTTCGCAAAGAGACCGGTGCCGCGCGCGCCCTGGCGCTGGAAGCGCTCGCGGCGCGCCACCTTCGGATCGACCGCCAAAGGCCGGCACAGTTCGACGCGGTCGCCGTCCGCGAGCGGCTGGTCCCAGCCGACTTCCCTGCCCCAGATTCCCGGCGTCATGGCCTCGCGCCAATCCAGCTGCGGGAAGCGCTGCGCAAGCTCGCTGGCCTTCACGGCATCGGCCACGGTGGCTTCGGGCGCGAGCCGCAGCACCTGCTCGAACACCTCGCGCGGCGCGGGCGAGCAGCAGAGCGTGACTTCGATCATCAGGAAGCGCCGTAGACCTGCTCGGCGCGCTTGACGAAGGCTTCGACCAGGCTGGAGGCCACGGTGTCGAACACCGGCCCCACCAGCGCCTGCAAAGCAAAATTGCTGAAGCCGTAGCTCATGTGCAGCTCGACGCGGCAGGCGCGCTCGCCGGGCTCGCCCACAGGCACGAACTTCCAGATGCCATCGAGGTTGGAGAACGGCCCATCGACCAGCTTGAGGTGCACTTCGCGCCCCGGCACATGGGTGTTGCGGGTGGTGAAACTCTGGTGCAGGCCGGCAAAGGCCAGGCCCACCTCGGCGGTCATGCCGGCCTCGTCTTCCTCGATGACCCTGGACTTGTCGCACCAGGGCAGGAACTGCGGATATTTCTCCACGTCGGTGACGAGCGCGTACATCTCTTCGGCGCTGTACCAGATGAGGACGGACTTGTTGACGGTTTTCATAGAATCGGGACAGCGTGCGCGACGGATTGTATTGAAGCCATGCGCCCCCACCTTCCCGAGCCATGGCCACCAAGAAACAAGATACCTCCTCCCGCATTGCCGACAACAAGAAGGCCGCGTACAACTATTTCTTCGAAGAACGCTTCGAGGCCGGCATCGTGCTCGAAGGCTGGGAGGTCAAGTCCCTGCGCGAAGGCAAGGTCCAGCTGACCGACGGCTACGTGGTGATCCGCGACGGCGAGCTCTTCGTCGTGGGCCTGCAGATCAACCCGCTCAAGAGCGCCTCGACCCACGTCAATCCTGACTCCATCCGCACCAAGAAGTTGCTGCTGCACAAGGAAGAGATCCGCCGCCTGGTCGGCAAGGTCGAACAAAAGGGCTACACGCTGGTGCCGCTCAACCTGCACTGGAAGGCGGGCAAGGTCAAATGCGAGATCGCGCTGGCCAAGGGCAAGGCCGAACACGACAAGCGCGACACCATCAAGGACCGCGAAGGCAAGCGCGAGGTCGAGCGTGCGATGAAGAGCCGCAGCCGCTAGTCATTTTTTATTTTGCGCGGCATGGAATAAAACGCCGGCAGCAGGCGTTTGTGCGGTGTCATCGGATCGTCGGTGCCACCAACTCCAGGAGTCTTCCATGTCGCCTTTTCGCCTTTCCTCCGCCGGCCTTGCCGTAGTGCTGCTTTCCGGCCTGCTCGCGCTTCCTTCGTTCGCCCAGCCCAAGGCGGCCGACGGCGCGCTGGTCGGTCCCAGCGGCATGACGCTCTACACCTTCGACAAGGACACGGCCGGCAGCGGCAAGTCGGCCTGCAATGGCGGCTGCGCAGCCAACTGGCCGCCCTTCATGGCCACCGACAGCGACAAGCCGGCCGGCGACTTCACCATCGTCACGCGCGACGACGGCAAGAAGCAATGGGCCGCCAAGGGCTGGCCGCTCTACTACTGGTCCAAGGACACCAAGCCGGGCGACAAGACCGGCGACGGCGTCGGCGGCGCCTGGAAAACCGCCAAGCCCTGACCCCCGCGCGCGCTCCCGCTCCCCATGGACGCCCGCCTGCTGGCCGACCAGATCCCGAGCCTGCGCCGCTATGCGCGCGCGCTCACGGGCAACGCCTGGGCGGCCGACGACCTGGTGCAGGACACGCTCGAGCGGGCCTGCAGCAAGTGGCGGCTCTGGGTGGTGGGCAGCGACCTGCGCGCCTGGCTGTTCACGGTCATGCACAACATCTTTGCGAGCCAGCTGCGGCGCACGCCACCGCCGCACAGCGTGGTGCCGCTGGAGGATGCGGCGCAGGAACTGCACGGCGGCAGCGATCCAGGCCGCGACCCCGGCATGGGCCTGGACCTGCAGCGCTGCCTGATGCAGCTGCCCGAAGAGCAGCGCGCCGTGCTGCTGCTCGTCACGCTCGAAGATCTTTCCTATGCCGAGGTGGCCAAGGTGCTCGGCATCCCCGCCGGCACCGTGATGTCGCGCCTGTCGCGCGCCCGCGTCCGGCTGCATGAGCTGATGGACGGCGCCTTGGCGCCGCATCGCCCCGGGCTGCGCCGCCTCAAGTGAAACTTGCCGCCTCATCATGAATCGCCCTGCCCCGCCCCCTACCGACGACGAGTTGCATGCCCTCGTCGATGGCCAGCTGGCACCGGAACGCCGCGCCGAGGTCGAGGGCGCCGTGGCGCGCGACCCGGCCCTTGCGGCGCGGGTGGCGGCCTGGCGCACCCAGCGCGATGCGCTGCGCCGGCTGCACGGCGAACTGCTGGACGAGCCCGTGCCTGCGTCCCTGATGAACGCGCTCGGTCGCAGCCAGACTCGCCGGGCCCGGCAAGGCCACTGGATGAGATGGGGCGGCGTGGCGGCCGGCGTGCTGATCGCCTTTGCCGCCGGCTGGCTCGGCAATGCCCAATGGTCGATGCAGCGCGCCGCTTCGGCCCAGCTGGCCAGGGCGCCTGCCATGCGCGAATTCGTGCACGACGCTTCGATTGCGCATGCCGTCTATGCGCCCGAGAAAAGGCATCCGGTCGAAGTGGCCGCCAGCGAGCAGCAGCACCTCGTGCAGTGGCTGTCCAAGCGCCTCGACAGGCCGCTCAAGGTGCCCGACCTGACGGCCATGGGCTACGCGCTGGTCGGCGGCCGGCTCTTGCCTGGGGAAAGCGGCGCGCGCGCCCAGTTCATGTTCGAGGACGGCGCCGGCGAGCGCATCACGCTCTACATCGGCACCCTCGACAGCCAGGGCGCCGCCGGCACGGGCGCAGCGCGCGAAACAGCCTTCCGTTTCGCATCCGAAGGACCGGTACCGAGCTTTTACTGGGTCGACCAGGGCTTCGGTTACGCCGTTGCCGGCAAGCTGCCGCGTGAAGTTTTGCTGAAACTCGCGACGCTCGCCTACCGCGATTTGTCGTGAGGCCGGCATAAACTGCCGTGTCGCGCAACCACTGCCTTGTTTTCGCGATTTTTCAACTGAAGGAGAAACTGCATGAAATTGCTCAGCGCCTCGATCCTCGCGGCGGCCTTGCTCGCCGGCTGCGGCGGCATGTCCAACAAGACCGCCAGCGCCCCCGACACCCCCACCCGCACCGCCGACGGCGTGCTGGTCGGCCCGAATGGCATGACGCTGTACACCTTCGCCCGCGACACGGCCGGTGCAGGCACTTCGGCCTGCAATGCCCAGTGCGCCGCCAACTGGCCGCCGCTGCCGGTGGCCGAAACCGCCAAGCCGATGGGCGGCTACACCATCATCGTGCGCGAAGACGGCAAGAGGCAGTGGGCCTACAAGGGCTGGCCGCTCTACTACTGGACCAAGGACAGCAAGCCGGGCGACAAGACCGGCGACGGCATCCTGAACGGCGCCTGGAAGGTGGCCCGTCCCTGATCCCGTGATCGCCTGATCGCGCGAAGGCCCCGGCAGATGCCTGGGCCTTTTTCTTTTCGGCTCGCTGGCGCAGTTCAGTGCGCGCTGGGAAGCGCGTTGTCGGCCACGGTGGCGCGGCGTCCGCGCAGCGCCAGCAGTTCGTTGAACACCAGCGCTCCGATGACCAGCGCACCGCCGGTCAGCACGCTCGCAGCCGGCTCCTCGCCCGCACCGATCCAGGCCAGTGCAATGCCGAAGATCACTTCGAGCAGCGCGAGCAGCGCCACTTCGGGCGCCTTGAGCACCTGCGCGCACAGCACCGCCAGCACGCAGGGAATGGCCAGCTGGAAAACACCCAGGAAGGCCAGCAGGCCGAGATCGTGCGCATTGGCCTGGAACGGCAGCGCAAAAGGCAGCGTGAGCAGCGCGCTGAGCGCCGCGCCAATCAGCACCGCGGGAACCAGGTCGATGTCATGCCCCTTGGCACGCGCATGCTGAACCACCGTCCAGTTGGCGGCGCCCGCGAGCGGCACGCACAGCGCCACCAGGGTTCCGAGCAGCGATCCGCCCGCCGCCCCGCCCTGCATCAGTTGCGTGCCGTACATCCAGGCAATGCCGAGGCCAGCCACCACGATGGCCACCCAGGTCCGCGCAGGCAGGCGATGGCCGATGAACAGGCGCGCGGCCAGCGCGGTGAGCAATGGGCCAAGGGACATCGTGACCAGCACGCTGGCCGTCGAAGCCAGCGTGAGCGCCACCATGAAGGCCGTGAACATCACGGTCCAGCAGACGCCCGAGATCCAGAGCTCGCGCCCGCCCGAGCGGATCTGCGAAAACACCGCCCGGCCCCGCCAAAGCGGCAAGATCACCAGCAACGCGAGCATCGTGAAGAGGCTGCGCCAGAAGGTGATCTCGAAACTGTGGGCCTGCGCCAGGTGCCGCGTGACGACGCCCGCCGTGGCCCACATCAGGGTCACGGCGACCATCAGCCACACGGCTCCGCCGTGGGTCAGGCGCAGCACCATGGCCGGATGGCGATCAGCTCGCCATTTCGCGGCTGGCCCGCTTGCGCTCGTTTTCCTTGAGGAAGCGCTTGCGCAGGCGAACGCTCTTGGGCGTGATCTCGACCAGCTCGTCGTCCTCGATGAATTCCACGCCGTATTCCAGCGTGAGTTCGATCGGTGGCGTGATCTTGATCGCATCTTCCTTGCCCGAGACGCGGAAGTTGGTCAGCTGCTTGGTGCGCGTGGCGTTCACCACCAGGTCGTTGTCGCGGCTGTGGATGCCCACGATCATGCCTTCGTACACCGGGTCGTTCGCCTTCACGAACATGCGGCCGCGGTCGTCGAGCTTGCCCAGGGCGTAAGTGAAGATTTCACCGTCGTCCATGGAAATCAGCACGCCGTTCTTGCGGCTGCCGATCTCGCCCTTGTGCGGTTCGTAGCTGTCGAAGATGTTGCTGATGAGGCCCGAGCCGCGCGTCAGGTTCAGGAATTCGTTGGTGAAGCCGATCAGGCCGCGCGCCGGAATGCGGTACTCGAGGCGCACGCGGCCGCGGCCGTCCGGTTCCATGTTGACCAGCTCGCCCTTGCGCTCGCCGAGGGCCTGCATCACGCCGCCCTGGTGCTGCTCTTCGATGTCGGCCGTCACCAGTTCGATCGGCTCGTGCTTCTCGCCGTTGACCGTGCGGAACACCACGCGCGGCTTCGACACGGCCATTTCATAGCCTTCGCGGCGCATGTTTTCCAGCAGGATGGTCAGGTGCAGTTCGCCGCGGCCCATCACCTCGAAGATGCCTTCCTCGTCGGTTTCGTTCACGCGCAGCGCCACGTTGTGCTGCAGTTCCTTCTGCAGGCGGTCCCAGATCTGGCGGCTGGTGACGAACTTGCCTTCGCGGCCGGCCAGCGGGCTGGTGTTGACGCAGAAGTTCATGGTCAGGGTCGGTTCGTCGACCTTGAGCATGGGCAGCGGCGCCGGGTTGGCCGGGTCGGTCACGGTCACGCCGATGCCGATGTCGGCAATGCCGTTGATCAGCACGATCTCGCCCGGGCCGGCTTCGGTGGCCTGCACGCGGTCCAGGCCCTGGAAGGTCAGCACCTGGTTCACGCGGCCCTTGATCGACTTTCCGTCCGGTCCTTCCATGACCAGCACGTCCATCATCGGCTTCAGCGTGCCCTGGCTGATGCGGCCCACGCCGATGCGGCCGACGAAGGTCGAGAAGTCGAGCGCGGAAATCTGCAGCTGCAGCGGTGCGTTGGGGTCACCCTTCTGGGCCGGCACGTGCTTCAGGATGGTGTTGAACAGCGCCGACATGTCGGGGCCCCACTGCTCGCCGGGCGCACCCTCTTCGAGCGACGACCAGCCGTTGATGCCCGAGGCATACACCACGGGGAAGTCGAGCTGCTCGTCGGTCGCGCCGAGCTTGTCGAACAGGTCGAAGGCGGCGTTCACCACCTTGTCGGGATTCGCGCCCGGCTTGTCGACCTTGTTCACGACCAGGATGGGCTTCAGGCCCAGGGCCAGCGCCTTCTTGGTCACGAAGCGCGTCTGCGGCATCGGGCCTTCCTGGGCGTCGATCAGCAGCACCACGCCATCGACCATGGAGAGCGCGCGCTCCACTTCGCCGCCGAAGTCCGCGTGGCCGGGGGTGTCGACGATGTTGATGTGCGTGCCTTCCCAGGTCACGGCGCAGTTCTTGGCCAGGATCGTGATGCCACGTTCCTTTTCGATGGCGTTGTTGTCCATCACCGTGTCGACCACTTTCTCGTGCTCGGCAAAGGTGCCCGACTGCCGCAGCAGCTGGTCGACCATCGTGGTTTTGCCATGGTCGACGTGGGCAATGATGGCGATATTGCGGATTTGCTTGGTACTCATGGTGTCGCTTCGGTCTGTTGTGCGTTCAAAAGAATTTGCTGGATTTCGATGGGGTTCAGCAAGCGCCCCGGGATCAATTCGTTGGCGGCGATGTGGGCCGTGCCCAGGAAGGCGGGAGGCGCTTCGCCGAACACCGCCACATGGTCGGCATCGGGCCAGGTGCCGCGGCGGCGCAGGCCGGACAGGAAGCGCCCCGCATCTTCGCTGCCGAGCGTGACGACCGTATGGCCCTCGACCAGGGATTCGGCAGGCAACAATTGCGCCAGCCGCTCTTCCTCGCCCATGGCTTCGAGCGCTTCGAGCGTGATGCACTGTGCCTCGCCGAAGCCGCCGGTGGCCGTGCGGCGCAGCGACGTGAGGTGCGCACCGCAACCCAGCGCCTCGCCGATGTCTTCGCCCAGCGTACGGATGTAGGTGCCCTTGCTCACGGAAGCCACGATCCTGATGGCGTTGCCTGCCGATTCGGAGGCTGCCTGCGTGATCTCCAAGGCATGAATGACCACGTCGCGCGGCGCCCGCTCGATCTCGACGCCTTCGCGTGCGTATTCGTACAGCGCCTTGCCGTCCTTCTTGAGCGCGCTGTGCATCGGCGGCACCTGCCGGATCGGGCCGGTGAACTGCACCTCGACGCGGGCCAGGTCTTCAGGCGTGACGTGCACCGGGCGCTCGGCAATCACCTCGCCCTCGGCGTCGCCGGTGGAGGTCTTGATGCCAAGGCGTGCCGTGGCCTCGTAGGTCTTGTCGGCATCGAGGTGCAATTGGCTGAACTTGGTGGCCGCGCCAAAGCACAGCGGCAACACGCCGGTGGCCAGCGGATCGAGCGTACCGGTATGGCCCGCCTTTTCGGCGCGCAGCAACCACTTGGCCTTCTGCAAGGCCTGGTTGCTGGAAAGTCCCAGCGGCTTGTCGAGCAACAACACCCCATGCACAGGGCGCCGCTGCACCCTTGTGCGTGGCGCATTCATCGCTAGTCGTCTTTCGAACGCGAAGCGACGGCCTGCGCAATGAGCGCATTCATGTCGGCCGCACGCTCGGTGGTGCGGTCGAACAGGAAGTGCAGCGTCGGCACGGTGTGGATGTGGAGGCGCTTGAACAGGCCGTTGCGCAAGAAGCCCGCGGCCTGGTTCAGCGCTTCGGTGGTTTCGGTCACGTCGCCCGTGAGCATGCTGAAGTAGATCTTCGCGTGCGCATAGTCGGGCGTGACCTCGACCGCCTGGATCGTGACCATGCCCACGCGCGGATCCTTCAACTCGCGCGCGATCAGCTCCGTCAGATCCCGCTGGATCTGGTCGGCAACCTTGAACGCGCGGTTGGGGGCGGCGGCTTTTCTTTTGGGCATGGACTTCGTCGCATCGAACGCTTGTTACAGCGTACGGGCAATCTCCTTGATCTCGAAGAACTCGAGCTGATCGCCCTCTTTGATGTCGTTGTAGTTCTTGAGCTTGATACCGCACTCGAAGCCTTCGCGCACTTCGCGGACATCGTCCTTCATGCGCTTGATCGAGTCGACCTCGCCGGTGTAGACCACCACGTTGTCGCGCAGCAGGCGGAAATGCGCACTGCGGTTGACCGAACCCGAGGTGATGTACGAACCCGCGACCGTACCGATCTTCGAAGCCACGAACACCGTGCGGATCTCGGCCGAGCCGATGATTTCCTCGCGGCGCTCCGGTGCCAGCATGCCCGACATCGCGACCTTGATCTCGTCCACGGCGTCGTAAATGATGCTGTAGTAGTTCAGCTGCACGCCATTGCCTTCGGCCAGCTTGCGCGCACCGGCATCGGCGCGCACGTTGAAGCCGATCACGATGGCCTTCGAGGCGATCGCGAGGTTGATGTCGCTTTCGCTGATGCCGCCCACGCCGGCGTACACGATCTGCACCTTGACCTCGTCGGTCGCCAGCTTGAGCAGCGACTGGGCCAGCGCTTCCTGCGAGCCCTGCACGTCGGCCTTGATGATGATGCGCAGCGTCTGCACTTCGCCGGCCGAGAGGTCGGTGAACATGTTCTGCAGGTTCGCAGCCTGGGCCTTCGCCAGCTTGGTGTTGCGGAACTTGCCGGCACGGTAGGTGGCGATTTCGCGCGCACGGCGCTCGTCGCTCATCACCATGAACTCGTCGCCCGCCTGCGGCACCTCGGTCAGGCCCTGGATCTCGACCGGGATCGAGGGGCCGGCCGACTTGATGGTCTTGCCGTCTTCGTCGAGCATGGCGCGCACGCGGCCATAGGTCGAACCCGCCAGCACCACGTCGCCGGTCTTGAGCGTGCCGGACTGGACCAGCACGGTCGCGACCGGGCCGCGGCCCTTGTCGAGCTGCGCTTCGATGACCAGGCCCTTGGCGGCGGCATCCACCGGCGCCTTGAGTTCCAGCACTTCGGCCTGCAGCAACACCTGCTCGAGCAGTTCGTCGATGCCCTGGCCCGTCTTGGCGGACACCGGCACGAACGGCACGTCGCCGCCGTACTCTTCGGGCACGACCTCCTCGGTCACCAGTTCCTGCTTCACGCGGTCCGGGCTGGCATCGGGCTTGTCGATCTTGTTGATGGCAACCACGATCGGCACACCCGCAGCCTTCGCGTGCTTGATGGCTTCCTTGGTCTGCGGCATGACGCCGTCGTCGGCCGCCACCACGAGGATGACGATGTCGGTGGCCTGCGCACCGCGGGCACGCATGGCCGTGAAGGCCTCGTGGCCCGGGGTGTCGAGGAAGGACACCATGCCGCGTTCGGTCTGCACATGGTAGGCACCGATGTGCTGCGTGATGCCACCGGCTTCGCCCGCTGCGACCTTGGCGCGGCGGATGTAGTCGAGCAGCGAGGTCTTGCCGTGGTCGACGTGGCCCATGACGGTCACGACCGGTGCGCGCGGCAGTGCTTCGGCGGTTTGCGCCGACACGTCCTCGTCGGTGAAGGCTTCAGGGTCGTCCAGCGCGGCAACGACCGCGTTGTGGCCCATTTCCTCCACCAGGATCATGGCGGTGTCCTGGTCCAGCGACTGGTTGATGGTCGCCATCTGGCCCAGCTTCATAAGCTGCTTGATGACTTCCTGCGCCTTGACGGCCATCTTGTGCGCAAGCTCGGCCACCGTGATGGTTTCGGGCACGTGCACTTCGAGAATGCGCGCCTCCACCGGTGCGGCCTGCACATGCTCTTCGTGGCCTCCACGGTCATTGCTGCCACGGCGGCCGCGCGGGCCTCCGCGCCAGTTGCCGCGGCCGACACCCCCGCTGGCATCGCCGCGGGTCTTGATTTCCTTCTTTTTGGCAGGATCGCCCGCCCAGCTCGAAGAGAGCTTGGCCGACTTGACTTCCTTGCCGGCACCAGCAGCGCCAGGGGCTGCGGCAGCACCCGGTGCGGCCGGCGCGCCGGGACGCGCTGCGGGCGTGGCCGGCTTGTGCAGCGTGCCCTTGACCGCGGCCTTTTCGGGCTGCGGCTTCTCGGGCGCCTTGTGCGGCACCAGCACGCGGGCCGGTGCGTTCATCATGGCGCGAATGGCTTCGGCTTCGGCCAGGGCCTTGCGGCGGCGCTCGTCCAGGTCCTTGGCGCGGGCGGCTTCCTCGTCGGCACGGGCCTTCGATTCGGCGGCGGCCTTGGCCTTCGCGTCTTCCTTGGCCTGCGTGGCGGCCGTCTGGGCGGCCAGCTTGGTGTCGGCGGCCTGCTGTTCGGCGGCGGCTGCAGCGGCTGCAACAGGCGCGGCGACCGGCTTGGCCGCTTCCTTGGCGGGCGCGGCAGCGGCTTCGGCGGCGGCCTTCTTCTCGGCGGCGGCGCGTGCGGCTTCCTGTTCGGCCTGTTCCGCGCGCTCGGCCTTTTCGGCCTGTTCGCGTTCGCGGGCTTCGGCTTCTTCGCGCAGGCGGCGCTTCTCGGCCAGTTCTTCTTCCTGGCGGCGGATCAGCTCGGCCTGGCGGCGCGCCTCTTCCTCGCGGCGGGCCAGTTCGGCTTCGTCGATGCGGGGTGCGGCAGGTGCCGCGGCAGGCGCCTCGGCCACCGGTTGCGCCTCGGGCGTGGCCGGGTGGCCGTCGTCGCGCTGGATGAAGGTGCGCTTCTTGCGCACCTCGACCTGGATGGTGCGGGCGCGGCCGGTGGCGTCGGCCTGCTTGATCTCGCTGGTCGACTTTTTCGTCAGCGTGATCTTCTTGCGCTCGGGCTCGGCGGTGCCATGGCTGGCTTTGAGAAAGCCGAGCAGGCGCTGCTTGTCAGCCTCGGTGAGCGCATCGGTGGGTGCCGCCTTGGGCACGCCTGCGCTCTTGAGCTGGTCAAGCAAGGTTTCGGGAGTCTTCTTGAGCTCGTTCGCGAACTCGGCGACAGTGGTACTGGACATATTGGTTTCGTGCCTCCATGACCATCACTCTTGGCCGGCGAACCAATGTTCGCGGGCTTTCAAGATGAGGGCTTTGGCGTCATCGGCGCTGTGGCCGGTGATCTCGGTGAGTTCATCGACCGCGAGGTCGGCGAGGTCGTCGCGGGTGTGCACACCCGCCTCGGCCAGCTTGGGAATCAGCTCGGGGTCGAGGCCTTCGAGGTCGCGCAGGTTCTGCGAGACGGTCTCGACGCCCTCTTCCTTGGCGATTTCCATGGTCAACAGCGCATCCTTGGCGCGCGAACGAAGCTCGTTGATCGTGTCTTCGTCGAAGGCTTCGATCTCCAGCATTTCGGAGATCGGCACATAGGCGACTTCCTCGAGGCTGTTGAAGCCCTCGGAGATCAGGATGTCGGCGATTTCCTCGTCGACGTCGAGTTTTTCCATGAACAGCTTGCGGCTGGCGTCGGTTTCGCTCGCCTGCTTCTGGGCCGATTCATTGGCGTCCATGATGTTGATCTTCCAGCCGGTCAGATCGGAGGCAAGCCTCACGTTCTGGCCGCCGCGGCCGATCGCGATGGCGAGGTTCTCCTCGTCGACCACCACGTCCATGGCGTGCTTTTCTTCATCGACCACGATGGACGACACGTTGGCCGGGGCCAGGGCGCCGATCACGAACTGGGCCGGGTCCTCGCTCCACAGCACGATGTCCACGCGCTCGCCGGCGAGCTCGTTGGTCACGGCGTTGACGCGCGTGCCGCGCACGCCGACACAGGTGCCAATGGGGTCGACACGCTTGTCGTGCGAGAGCACGGCGATCTTGGCGCGCGAGCCGGGATCGCGGGCGCAGCTCTTGATCTCGAGCAGGCCCTGTTCGATTTCGGGCACTTCCTGGCGGAACAGCTCGATCATGAACTCGGGCGCCGAGCGCGACAGGATGATCGGCGCGCCGCGCAGCGTCAGGTCGACTTCCATGATCATGGCCCGCACGCGGTCGCCGTTGCGCAGGTTTTCCTTGGCGATCATCTCGCTGCGGCGCAGGCGCCCTTCGACGCGGCCGGCCTCCACGATGATGTCGCCCTTGTCCAGGCGCTTGACGGTGCCCACGAAGATCTTGTCGCCGCGCGACATGAAGTCGTTGAGCAGCATCTCGCGCTCGGCATCGCGGATTTTCTGCAGGATGACCTGTTTGGCGGCCATGGCACCGATGCGGCCGATCGGCACCGAGTCCACCGCTTCCTCGATGTACTCGCCGACCTCGATGTCGGGCATTTCTTCCTTGGCTTCGAACAGGAGGATTTCCTGATCGGGCAGCTGCAGGCCGGCTTCGTCGGGGACGACGTGCCAGCGGCGGAAGGTCTCGTAGTCGCCGCTGTCGCGGTCGACCGAGACGCGGATGTCCACGTCGCCCTGGTGGAGCTTCTTGGTGGCTTGCGCCAGCGCGGACTCGACCGCGCCGAAAACCACGTCGCGCTCGACGTTCTTCTCGCGCGAGATCGCATCCACCAACATCAACATTTCGCGATTCATGCCACCCACTCCTCTAGTCAGTCCGGAACGTTGGTTCCGTCGTCAATATCCGAAAAACCCGGTTGGGTTTTGGCCCTGCGGCCCTTGAAATCCACAATTGGCGCGAGCCGCGCATCGCGCAACTCATCCAGCATGAAACCGAGCGCATGCAACTTTGCAGGCGCGCGCTTCTTGCTGACTTTTTGACCCGGTTTGGGCTCCGGCGCATCGCTCCAGACGATTTGCCAGCCCGGGGCTCCGTCGGCCCCTTCCGCCTTTTCAGCACGCTCCAGCGTGCCGCGAAATTTCTTGCGGGTGGCAGACACCTGCCCCGCCGCCGCGGCACCCATGGGCGCCTTGAGCGTGATGTCGATCACCTCGCCCACGAAACGCTCGAAATCCTGCTCATTGCGAAGCGGACGGTCAATACCCGGCGAGGAAACCTCGAGCCGCTTGTAATCGACACCGTCTACCTCGAGCGCAAACTGCAACTGGCGCGTGACCTTCTCGCAATCCTCGACCGTCACGAAGGGTTCGGGAATGCCTGCAGCCACAGCTTCCGATGTGGGGGCAGTCCAGGGCAAATCAATTGTCACGCGCAGCAATCCCCCGGCCGAGCGTTCGATCTCGACCAGGTCGTAGCCGAGACCGGCCACGGTTTGTTCCACTGTCTGCTGCAATGCCACGTGTTTGAAATTGCCTTGTAAAAATGCTTATGCGTGCCACCCGCCGCCACGGGTGTCACGCATCGAAATTGCATAGACCAAAAAAAACGGGCGGTTGGTACCCGCCCGTTTGGTCGTGAGCCTCGAATTATATGCTATTCCCGTGATAAATGAAGTGGCTTGGCCTGCTCAAAGCGCCACTTTGCGGCGGGATTTTGACCAGACCACGGCAAACAGCACCGATCCGAGCGCCAGAGCGGCGGCGGCCACCAGCAGCGGGAGCTCGAAAGACCCGGTCCGCTGGGCCAGCGGCGCCGCAAACAGCGGGCCGATGATCTGGCCGACACCGTAGGACGCGGTCGCATAGCCGATCAGCCCGGCCGCGGCATTGCCGCGCAGCCGGCGCGCATCCCGCATCGCAAAAAGGGTGATGGCCGTGAAAGGCATCCCCAGCAGCAGGCTGCCGAGCGCAAAGCCGGTGATGGTGGGCCACGCCACCGAGAGCACCACGCCCAGCGCCTGCAGCGCATAGGCCGCGGCCAGCAGCAGCCGGTTGTCCCAATGGATGGGGGCGCGGGCGCCGATCAGCGCGCCCGGGATGATCGCCAGCCCGAACAGGGGCCAGAAGAAGTCGGGCCATGGCGAGCCCGGCAGGGCCTGGCGCGCGATCACCGGCAGGAAGGTGGCGGTGATGATGTAGCCGAAGCCGGCCAGCCCATAGAGCGCGACCAGCCAGACGGCGTCGCTGCGCGCGGAAGGCGACGCGGGCACGCCGGCCTGGGCGGACGGCGCGCCCGCGGAGCCTTGCGCCGAGGGCGAGTCACCATCGTCGAACACGCGCCAGATCGACGCCACCAGCACCACCGCCAAGAGGCCCAGGCCGATCCATCCCGCCTCGGAACCCCAGCGTCCGAGCGCGCCGCCGAGCAGGCCGGTCATCGCGATGCCGATGCCGGGACCCGTGTAGATCACGCCAGCCAGCGCCGGGGAATGGGTTTCGGCCAGCCGCCGCAGGCCCCAGCCGGACGCGAAAACAAAGACCCAGGCACTCATCACCCCAGCCGCCGCGCGCAGGATGCCCCAGCTTGTGAAGCTGTGCAGCACGCCCATGCCCACCAGCAGCGCCGCCGTGGCCACGAGGCCGCCGCGCACCATGCGCTTGGCCTGGATGCCGATGGCCGCGCAACTGACTGCGCCAAGAAAGTAACCGAGGTAATTGAGCGAAGCCAGCACGCCGCCGGCCTCGAGTTGGAGCTTTCCCTCGTGCAGCATGATCGGCAGCATGGGCGTGAAGGCAAAGCGCCCCAGGCCCATGGCAACGGCCAAGGTCACCATGCACGCCAGTGCCGCGCGCCAGGCACCGCGCCTGTCCCGTCCGATATCCGACATTTCCTTTGATTCCGTTGTTCTATTCCAGCAGCGCGGCGGCCACCAGCTTCTTTGTGTAGGGATGCTCGGGCGCATCGAGCACGCGCTCGACCGCACCGGCTTCGAGGATGGCGCCATCCTTCATCACGATGACCTGGTGCGCCATGGCGCGGATCACCTCGACGTCGTGCGTGATCAGCAGGTAGCTCAGGCCGCGCTCGCGCTGCAGGCGCTGCAGCAGCCCCAGCACCTGTTTCTGGATCGTCACGTCGAGCGCGCTCGTGGGCTCGTCGAGCACCAGCAGCTGCGGATCGACGATGAGCGCGCGCGCAATCGCGAGCCGCTGGCGCTGCCCGCCCGAGAACTCGTGCGGATAGCGCTCGAGCAGCGAGGGAAACTGCGCCTCGCCCAAGCCCACGTCGGCCAGCGCCGCCAGCGCCCGCGCGCGGCGCTGGGCCGTGCTGAGCTCGGGTGCGTGCACGCGCAGCCCCTCGCCCACGATCTGTTCGACCGTCATGCGCGGCGACAGCGAAGAGAACGGGTCCTGGAACACCACCTGCATGACCCGCCGCAAGGCCAGGTCGGAACTCCGGTCCACCGCCCAGCCCTTGCCGCCCACCTTGAGTGCGCCCTGGTGCTTCAGCAGCCCGAGGGCGGCCAGCGCCAGCGTGGACTTGCCCGATCCGGACTCGCCCACCACGCCCAGGGTTTCGCCGGGCGCGATGCGGAAGTCCGCGTTCTGCACCGCGATGAATTCGCCCTTGCGGAACCAGCCGGCAAAACCGGGCCGCGGCACCGGGTAGCTCACGCGCAAGCCGGTGGCCTCGAGCAACGGCCGCGCGCCGGCACCCGCGGGCACGGCGGTGACATCGCGCTCCGGGTGGCTGTCGATCAGCTTGCGGGTGTAGGCGTGCTGCGGCGCCTCGAACACGGCCGCCACGGCGCCCTGCTCCACCACGTGGCCGTCTTCCATCACGGCGATCCGGTCGGCGAAGCGGCGCACCAAGTTGAGGTCGTGCGTGATCAGCAGCACGGCCATACCATGCCGGCGCTGCAGATCGGCGAGCAGTTCGAGGATTTGCGCGCGCACCGTGACGTCGAGCGCGGTGGTCGGCTCGTCGGCCAGCAGCAGGCGCGGCTTGCAGGCGAGCGCCATGGCGATCATCGCGCGCTGGCGCTGGCCGCCTGAAAGCTGGTGCGGAAACGCCCTCGCCCGCCGCTCCGGCTCCGGAATGCCGGTGTCGGCCAGCAATTGCACGGCGGCCGCCTGGGCCGCGCGCGCCGACAGGCCCTCGTGCAGTTCGAGCACCTCGGCGATCTGGTCGCCCACGGTGTAGAGCGCGTTGAGGGCGGTCATCGGCTCCTGGAAGATCATCGCGATCTCCTTGCCGCGGATGCCGCGCAGCTCCCGCTCCGGGATCGAGAGCAGGTCGCGCCCGTTCGGCGCATCTGCGGAGCCGAACAAGGTCGCCGTGCCGGCCACGTCGGCGTTCTGCGCCAGCCGCAGCAGCGACAGCGCCGTCACGGTCTTGCCCGAACCCGATTCGCCGACCAGCGCGAGCTTCTCCCCCGCGGCGATGCGGAAGTCGATGCCGTGCACCACCTCCTTGCCGCCGAAGGCCACGCGCAGCTCTTTCACGTCCAGCAGCGGCTGGTGCTTCGTTTCGCTCACTTGTCGGCCTTCCGCGGATCGAGGGCGTCGCGCAGCGCGTCGCCCATGAAGGTGAGCAGCATCAGCGTCACGACCAGCACGCCGAAGGTGGACAGCGAGATCCACCAGGCGTCGATGTTGGCCTTGCCCTGGCTCAGCAGTTCGCCCAGCGACGGCGTGCCCGGCGGCACGCCCAGGCCCAGGAAATCGAGCGAGGTCAGCGCCAGGATGGCCGCGCTCATGCGAAACGGCAGGAAAGTGACGACCGGCACCATGCTGTTGGGCAGGATGTGGCGCCACATGATCTGCAGGTTGCCCACGCCGAGGGCGCGCGCGGCGCGCACGTAGTCCATCTGGCGGTTGCGCAGGAACTCGGCGCGCACGTAGTCGGCCAGGCCCATCCAGCCGAACAGGCTCAGCAGGATCAGCAGCAGCGCCACGCTGGGCGCGAAGATCGCGCTGAAGATGATCAGCAGGTAGAGCTCGGGCATCGACGCCCAGATCTCGATGAAGCGCTGGAACGCGAGGTCGATCTTGCCCGCGAAGTAGCCCTGCACCGCCCCCGCGATCACGCCAAGCACCGTGCCGATGACGGTCAGCGCCAGGCCGAACAGCACGCTCACGCGAAAGCCGTAGATCAGCTGCGCGAGCAGGTCGCGGCCGCGGTCGTCGGTGCCGAAGAAGTTCTCGCGCGAGGGTGCCGCGGGATTGGGTTGCGAGGCGAAATAGTTCAGCGTGCGCGGACCGTAGCGGTTGGGCGCATAGAGCGCCCAGTTGGAACCTTCGGTGATGCGCTTCTGGATGAAAGGGTCGAGATAGTCGGCTGGCGTCTCGAAATCGCCGCCGAAGGTTTTCTCGGAGTAGTCGCGCAGCACCGGGAAGTAGGTATGCCCCTCGTAGCGCACGACCAGCGGCTTCTCGGTGGACAGCAGCTCGGCGAACAGGCTCAGTACCACCAGGGTCGAGAAGACCACCAGGCTCCAGAAGCCCAGCGGATTGCGGCGGAAGCGGCGCCAGGCGCGGCGGCCCGGGCTTACGGAAACAATGGCGGCGCTAGTCAAACTTGACCCTCGGATCGACCCAGACGTAGCAGAGGTCGGAAATCAGCTTGGTGACCAGGCCGATCAGCGTGAACAGGTAGAGCGTGCCCAGCACCACCGGATAGTCGCGGCGGATCACGCTCTCGTAGCTCAGCAGGCCCAGGCCGTCGAGCGTGAACAGCGTCTCGATCAGCAGCGAGCCGGTGAAGAACGCACCGATGAAGGCCGACGGAAAGCCCGTGATGATCGGAATCAGCGCATTGCGGAACACATGCTTCCAGAGCACCTGCCGCTGCGACAGCCCCTTGGCGCGCGCCGTCAGCACGTACTGCTTGCGGATTTCCTCGAGGAAGGAGTTCTTCGTGAGCATGGCGGTGACGGCAAAGCTGCCGAGCACCATCGACGTCACCGGCAGCGCGATGTGCCACAGGTAGTCGACGATGCGCGCGCCCCAGCTCATGCTCTCCCAGTTGGGCGAGGTGAGGCCGCGCAGCGGAAACCACTGCAGCTGCCCGCCGAAGATCACGAGCAGCGCCACGCCCAGCACGAAGCCCGGGATGGCATAGCCGATCAGCACGATCAGCGTGGTGATGAAGTCGAAGCGCGTGCCGGCCCTCACCGCCTTGGCCACGCCGAGCGGCACCGCGATGAGGTAGCTGATGAAGAAGGTCCAGAGGCCGAGGCTGATCGACACCGGCATCTTTTCCTTGATGAGCTGCCAGACGTCCTTGCGCTGATAGAAGCTGGTGCCCAGGTCGAAGCGCGCGAACGACTTCAGCATGGTCCACAGGCGTTCATGGGCAGGCTTGTCGAAGCCGTAGAGCTTGCGGATCTCCTCGACGCGCTGCGGGTCGAGGCCCTGGCGGCCGCGGTAGCCGGCACCGCTGGCCGCGGCCCGCTCGCCGCCCGAATCGCGTCCCTGCAATTGCGCCACCATCTGCTCGACCGGACCGCCCGGCACGAACTGGATCACGCCGAAGGTGATGACGAGCACGCCCAGCAGCGTGGGAATCATCAGCAGCAGGCGCTTGAGGATGTAGCTGGTCATTCGGTGTTCATGTCCGGTGCGGCCGCGTCATTTGTTGGCGGGCGAAGCCCACCACGTCGTGAGCGCCCAGTCGCCGGCATCGTAGTACGGCGGGATGGTCGGCGGCAGCACGAACGGCGCCGGCCGGTAGCCGACCAGGAACGCGTTGCCGTAGTACTGCGGGATCGAGTAGTAGCCGTTGGAAAGCACCCGGTCGAGCACCCGCATGGCCGTGGCCAGCTCGGGGCGCGTGGTGGCCGCCAGCACCTTGCCGACCACCGCGTCCACGGCCGGATCGGCAATGCCCCAGATATTGGACGAACCCGGCGTGTCGGCCGCCTTCGAGCCGAACAGCTCGAGCAGCTCGCCGCCCGGCGCGCTGTTGCCGGGCAGGCGCAGCGAGGTCATCTCGAAGTCGAAGTTCTGCATGCGCTGCTGCGAGAGCGAGAAATCGACCGTGCGGAACGTCATCTCGATGCCCAGCTTCCTCAATGCGGTCTGCAGCGGCGTCACGACGCGGATCAGCCCGGGCTGGTCGTTGAGGAACTCGATCGTGAAGGCCTCGTTCTTCGCGTTGCGCAGCGCACCGTCGCGATAGGTCCAGCCGGCCTCTGCGAGCAGCGCCCTCGCCTTGCGCAGGTTCTCGCGCAGGCTGTTGGGCGGCGCCGTGCTCGGCGGCTGCGGGGCCGGGCCGAACACTTCGGGCTTGAGCTTGCTGCGCAGGGGCTCCATCAGCGCCATCTCGTCGGGCTTGGGCAGGCCCTCGGCATGGAACTCGCTGTTGGGAAAGTAGCCCTGCACCCGGGTATAGATGCCATAGAACAGCTGGCGGTTGAGCCACTCGAAGTCCATCGCCAGGCCAATGGCCTGCCGCACGCGCGCATCCTTGAACTTGTCCTTGCGGATGTTGAACACGTAGCCCTGGAAGTCGCCGGGGTTGTGGTTCTCGAAGGCGCGCTTGACGATCTCGCCGCTATCGAACTGCTTGCCCTTGTACTGGCGCGCCCAGTTGCGCGAGGTGAATTCGCGCATGAAGTCGAACTCGCCGGCCTTCAGGCCCTCGAAGCGCGCGGTTTCGTCCAGGTAGACGCGGAAGGTGATGCGATCGAAGTTGTAGAGCCCCTTGCGCACCGGCAGGTCCGCGCCCCAGTAGTCGGCGCGGCGCACGTAGGTGATGTCGCGGCCCAGGCGGTCGCTGGCGGGCTTGTAAGGGCCGGAGCCGATCGGCATCTCGGTGACGATCTGGTCGAAGGGCTTGCCGCCGCCCCACTGGCGGCTGAAGACCGCCATGCCGCCGATCACCAGCGGCAACTCGCGGTTCGGGCTGGCGAAGTCGAAGCGCACGGTGCGCTCGCTGGTGGCCGTGGCCTTCTTCACTTCGGCGTAGATGGTACGGTACTGCGGCGCGGCCAGCGGGCCGGTCAGGGTATTGAACGAGTGCACCACGTCGGCCGCCAGCACCGGCGAGCCGTCGTTGAAGCGCGCCTTCGGGTTCAGGCGAAAGGTGGCCGAAAGGCGGTCGGGTGCCACCTCGACGTCTTCGGCGAGCAGGCCATAGCCCGTGGTCGGCTCTTCGGAATTGCCCGTCATCAGGCTCTCGAACATCAGCGAGCCGATGCCCGAGGGCGCCGTGCCCTTGAGCGTGAACGGGTTGAGCTTGTCGAAGTTGGTGGGCCGCGTGGGCGGCACCATCCGGATCTCGCCGCCCTTGGGCGCATCCGGATTCACGTAGCTGAAGTGGGTGAACCCCGGCGGATACTTGACGTCGCCGAATTGCGCGTAGGCATGGGCGGCCCATGAAGGAGCCGCCGAGAGCGCCAGAAAAAGAAGCAGCCAAACCCGCATGCGAGAATTCTGCCCAAGATTTTCACGAGGCAACTTCATGGGCTTTCTTTCCGGCAAAAAACTGTTGATCACCGGCGTGTTGAGCAATCGCTCCATTGCCTACGGCATAGCCAAGGCCTGTCACGAACAAGGCGCCGAGCTTGCTTTCAGCTACGTCGGCGAGCGATTCAAGGACCGTATCACCGAATTCGCCGCGGACTTCGGCTCCAAGCTTATTTTTGACTGCGATGTGGGCGACGACGCGCAGATCGACAAGCTCTTTGCCGATCTGGCACAAGCGTGGCCCAAGTTCGACGGGTTCGTGCACAGCATCGGCTTTGCGCCGCGCGAGGCCATCGCGGGCGACTTCCTCGAAGGGCTCTCGCGCGAGGGCTTCAAGATTGCGCATGACATCAGCGCCTACAGCTTCCCGGCCATGGCCAAGGCGGCCCTGCCCTACCTCAACGACAAGTCGGCGCTGCTGACGCTGACATACCTCGGCGCCGAGCGCGCACTGCCCAACTACAACACCATGGGCCTGGCCAAGGCCTCGCTCGAGGCCTCGGTGCGCTACACCGCAGCTTCGCTCGGCCCCAAGGGCATGCGGGTCAACGGCATCAGCGCCGGCCCGATCAAGACGCTGGCCGCCAGCGGCATCAAGGGCTTCGGCAAGATGCTGTCGGCGGTGGCCGACGCCTCGCCGATCCGGCGTAACGTGACCATCGAGGAAGTCGGCAACGTGGCCGCCTTCCTGCTGAGCGACCTGGCCAGCGGCGTCACCGCCGAGATCACCTATGTGGACGGCGGCTTCAGCAACGTCGTGGCGGGCATGGCCGAGTAGTCGATTGGCAGCGGCCTCTTGCTGAACAGACGTTCCCTCCTGCTCGCCGGCCTCGGCGCGCTGGCGGCCCGCGTGGCCGCCGCGCGCGAGGCCGCGCCGGCGCTGATGCTGGCCGAGGTCTACCGCCCCGGCATGTCGCTGGACGACTACTGGGTCAGCGAAAAATTCGACGGCGTGCGCGGCTACTGGGACGGCAAGCAGCTGTGGACGCGCGGCGGCGAACCGGTGGTGGCGCCCGCCTGGTTCATCGCGCCGCTGCCCAGGCAGCCGCTCGACGGCGAGCTGTGGGCAGGCAGGGGCCAGTTCGCGCATGCGGTTTCCACCGTGCGCAGCCAGACGCCCAACGACACCGCCTGGCGCAGCATGCGCTTCATGGTGTTCGACCTCCCGGCCCAGGGCGGCGATTTCACGGCTCGGCTGGCTGTCTTGCGCAAGCTGCTGCCGATCACCGATGCGCCGTGGGTGGTGCCTGTGCCGCAGGAGCGCGCAACCACCCATGCTGAGTTGCAGGCCCTGCTCGCCAAGACCGTGAAGATGGGCGGCGAAGGCCTGATGCTGCACCGGGGCGGATCGCTCTACCGCGCCGAACGCAACACTGACCTTCTCAAGGTCAAGACCCACGACGACGCCGAGGCCCGGGTGGTCGGCCACATGCCCGGCAAGGGCCGGCACAGCGGCCGCTTGGGCGCGCTGCTGGTTGAAACCCCCGAGGGCAGGCGCTTCAAGCTCGGCAGCGGCCTGACCGACGCCGAGCGCGAGAACCCGCCCGCCATCGGCAGTTGGGTGACCTACCGCTTCAATGGCACCAACGCCGGCGGGCTGCCAAGGTTCGCCCGCTTCATGCGGGTGCGCAGCGACCGGCCCTCCTGAAGCGCGGCGCGCGTCCTCCCCGCTTCCTTGCCGCCTACTTCTTCGACGCGGCCACGCAGTCCGCGTAATAGCGCTTCTTGCCGGTTTCGTCGATGCGCGCCACCAGGCCGTGGATGTCGGTCTCGAAGCCCGGGCACTGCGAATTGAACTCGCGCGAGAACCGGAGGTAGTCGACGATCTTCTTGTTGAACACCTCGCCCGGGATCAGGAGCGGAATGCCCGGCGGGTACGGCGTGATCAGGCTCGTGGTGATGCGGCCTTCGAGCTCGTCGATCTCCACGCGCTCGGTCTTGCGGTGCGCAATGTGGGCGAAGGCGTCGCTCGGCTTCATGGCTGGAGTCAGGTCGCTCAGGTACATCTCGGTCGTCAGGCGCGCCACGTCGTAGCGTGCGTAGAGCTGGTGGATGTGCTGGCACAGGTCGCGCAGGCCCAGGCGTTCGTAGCCGGGGTGCTGCTGGCAGAACTCCGGCAGGATGCGCCACATCGGCTGGTTGCGCGCGTAGTCGTCCTTGAACTGTTGCAGCGCCGTGAGCAGCGTGTTCCAGCGGCCCTTGGTGATGCCGATGGTGAACATGATGAAGAAGCTGTAGAGCCCGGTCTTCTCCACGATCACGCCGTGCTCGGCCAGGAACTTGGTGACCACGCTGGCCGGAATGCCGGTCTCGGCAAAGTTGCCTTCCAGGTCGAGGCCCGGCGTCACGATGGTCGACTTGATCGGGTCGAGCATGTTGAAGCCGTCGGCCAGTTCGCCGAAGCCGTGCCAGTTGCGCGGCGACTTCTTGCTCTTGCTCTGCTTGCCGTTCTTCTCGCCCGTCATGATCCAGTCTTCGGCGCGGCCGATGCCTTCGTCGACGAGCTTCTCGGGGCCCCAGACCTTGAACCACCACTCGTCCTTGCCGAATTCGGCCTCCACCTTGCGCATGGCGCGGCGGAAGTCGAGCGCCTCGAGAATGCTCTCTTCCACCAGTGCGGTGCCGCCGGGCGGCTCCATCATGGCGGCGGCCACGTCGCAACTCGCGATGATCGCGTACTGCGGGCTGGTCGACGAGTGCATCAGGTAGGCCTCGTTGAACAGGTCGCGGTCGAGTGCACGGTTCTGCGAGTCCTGCACCAGCACGTGGCTGGCCTGGCTGATGCCCGCGAGCAGCTTGTGGGTCGACTGCGTGGCAAACACCAGCGACTCCTTCGGCCGCACGCGGCGCTTGCCCATCGCGTGGTAGGCGCCGTAGAACGGGTGGAAGGCCGCATGCGGCAGCCAGGCCTCGTCGAAGTGCAGCGTGTCGACGTAGCCGTCGAGCATGTTCTTGATGGTCTCGGTGTTGTAGATCACGCCGTCGTAGGTCGACTGGGTCAGCGTCATCACGCGCGGCTTGACCTTGTCGGGGTCCACGTCGGCGAGCAGCGGGTTGGCCTTGATCTTGGCCTTGATGGCGCTCTGCTCGAACTCGCTCTTCGGAATCGGGCCGATGATGCCGAAGTGGTTGCGCGTGGGCTTCATGAACACCGGAATCGCGCCGGTCATGATGATCGCGTGCAGGATCGACTTGTGGCAGTTGCGGTCGACCACCACCACGTCGTCGGGTGCCACCGTGTGGTGCCAGACCATCTTGTTGCTGGTGCTGGTGCCGTTGGTCACGAAGAAGCAATGGTCGGCGTTGAAGATGCGCGCCGCATTGCGCTCGCTGGCCGCCACCGGGCCGGTGTGGTCGAGCAGTTGGCCGAGCTCCTCCACCGCGTTGCAGACGTCGGCGCGCAGCATGTTCTCGCCGAAGAACTGGTGGAACATCTGGCCCACCGGGCTCTTGAGGAACGCCACCCCGCCCGAATGGCCCGGGCAGTGCCACGAGTACGAACCGTCTTCGGCGTAGTCGATCAGGGCCTTGAAGAACGGCGGCTGCACGCCCTCGAGATAGCTCTTGGCTTCCCGGATGATGTGGCGCGCCACGAACTCCGGCGTGTCCTCGAACATGTGGATGAAGCCATGCAGCTCGCGCAGGATGTCGTTGGGAATGTGGCGCGAGGTCTTGGTTTCGCCGTAGATGTAGATCGGCACGTCGGCGTTCTTGCGCCGCACCTCGCCGATGAAGTTGCGCAGGCTCAGCACGGCCGGGTCGAGGTCGGGGCCGACCGTGAATTCCTCGTCGTCGATCGACAGGATGAAGGCGCTGGCACGGCTTTGCTGCTGCGCGAACTGGCTCAGGTCCCCGTAGCTCGTGACGCCCAGCACCTCGAAGCCCTCCGTCTCGATGGCCTGCGCGAGCGCGCGGATGCCGAGGCCCGAAGTGTTTTCGGAGCGGAAGTCCTCGTCGATGATGACGATGGGGAAGCGAAATTTCATGAGCGGGGCTCCGGACAAGCAATGGACACAGGCAATGAGGCGCGAAGTGTACGGAATTCGGATGAAGGATTGAGTCAGGTTTTGACACAGAATGTCGTGCATTCACCAAAGAGGAGAAGTCATGGCGAATTCCACCATCTGGTGGCTGATAGCGGGGGCCGCCATCGTGCTGGAGTTGCTTTCCGGCACGGTCTACCTGTTGCTGCTGGCCACCGGCTTCGCGGCGGCGGCCATTGCGGCGCACCTGGGCGCCGGCACCGTCGCCCAACTGGTCGTGGCGGCGGTGGTCGGCGTGGGGGCCGTCCTGGTCTGGTATGCGGTCCAGCGCCGGCGCCCGGCCGCTGCGCCCACGGCGTCGAACCGCGATGTCAATCTCGACATCGGCGAGATCATCCACGTCGAGGCATGGAACCCGGACGGCACCGCCATCGTTCGCTACCGCGGCGCCCAGTGGACCGTGATTCCGCGCGCGGGCCAGGCCCCGACCACCGGCGAGCACCGCGTGGTCGAGGTGATCGGCAGCCGCCTCGTGGTCGACAAGACCTGATCCGAACAGAACAGAACAGAACCCTAGAGGAGAAAACCATGGAATTTTCGGTACCCATCATCATCCTGGTCATTGCGATCATCTTCATCAGCCAGTCGGTCAAGTTCGTGCCGCAGCAGAACGCCTGGGTGCGCGAGCGCCTGGGCAAGTACCACGGCACCATGACGCCCGGGCCCAACTTCCTGATCCCCTTCATCGACCGCGTCGCCTACAAGCACAGCCTGAAGGAAATCCCGCTCGACGTGCCGAGCCAGATCTGCATCACGCGCGACAACACCCAGCTGCAGGTCGACGGCATCCTGTACTTCCAGGTGACCGACCCGATGCGCGCGAGCTACGGCTCGTCGAACTACATCGTCGCCGTGACGCAGCTGGCGCAGACCTCGCTGCGCAGCGTGATCGGCAAGCTCGAACTCGACAAGACCTTCGAGGAGCGTGACGTCATCAATGCGCAGGTGGTCGCGGCCATCGACGAGGCTGCGCTCAATTGGGGCGTGAAGGTGCTGCGCTACGAGATCAAGGACCTGACGCCGCCCAAGGAAATCCTGCTGGCCATGCAGGCGCAGATCACCGCCGAGCGCGGCAAGCGCGCGCTCATCGCGGCCTCCGAAGGCCGCCGCCAGGAGCAGATCAACATCGCCACCGGCGAGCGCGAGGCCTTCATCGCCCGCTCCGAGGGCGAGAAGCAGGCCCAGATCAACAACGCCCAGGGCGAGGCCGCCGCCATCACGGCCGTGGCCACCGCCACGGCCGACGCCATCGAACGCGTGGCGGCCGCCATCCGCCAGCCCGGCGGCGAACAGGCCGTGCAGCTCAAGGTGGCCGAGCGCGCCGTCGACGCCTATGGCAAGGTCGCGGCCGATTCCAAGACCACGCTGATCGTGCCGAGCAACATGACCGAAACCGCGGCGCTCATCGCTTCCGCGATGCGCATGGTGCAGGCCGGCAAGCCGCAAAATCCTACCTGAGCGACTGCTACAATCGAGGGCTCAGGAGCGGTGGATGAGCGGTTTAAGTCGCACGCCTGGAAAGCGTGTGAGGGTTAATAGCCCTCCGCGGGTTCGAATCCCGCCTGCTCCGCCAAACTATGGCCCCGGTAGCTGCCCAGCTGCCGGGGCTTTTTGTTTGCCGGCCGCTCGCGGGGTGTGGAGGCGTTGGGCCGGCACAACGACGGAATCAACGGGGTTGTCTGGCGGTACCATCCAAAGGTTCTACTTTCAAGCCTGCAAAAGGAGGAGCCTCGATGGCTGGACAGTCCCCCACCGCGCCGCGCGGCAAGACGTCGCTCGACAAGACGCTCAAGAAGAGCGAAGAAGTGGCTGCCGATGTGCAGCGCGCCTCGGACAATCTCGCGGTCGTGAACACGGTGCTCGAACAGGAGTTGCCGGACGAGGTGCAGGTTGGCGAAGTGGCACAGGCCATCGAGCAGACCGGGCAGCTGGAAGCGAAGCTCGCCAAGTCGGCCGAGAAGCTGGCCGAGGTCAACGCGGCATTGAGCGAGGAAATCGAGAAGCGCCTCGAAGTGACCGCCGAGCGCGATGAAAGCCAGGCACTGGCCGAAGAGCTCAAGGCAAGGATCCGTTCCGACAACAAGCACTGAGCGCAGCGCCGCGCCAGAACGCGCTGTCCGTCTCCCTTCTCCTACGCTGCGGCCGCGTCCGGCACGCTACGCTATTGGTTCTCAGAACGAAACCACGGCATGGCCCTCATCACGTTCCTCGTCGAGGACAACAAGACCATCAGGGACAATCTGGTCCCGGCCCTCGAAGATTTGGTCAATGGCCAGGTCGTCGGCTTTGCCGAAACCGAAACGGACGCGCTCGCCTGGCTCGCCCTTCATCCCCACGACTGGCAACTGCTCATCGTCGACCTGTTCCTGAAGGAAGGCTCCGGCCTGGGCGTGCTCTCGGGCTGCAAGGTGCGCGGTCCGGGCCAGCGCGTCGTGGTGCTGAGCAACTACGTCACCGCCGACATCCGCGCCCGCTGCGAAGCGCTGGGTGCCGATGCAGTATTCGACAAGTCGCGCGATCTCGACGCCTTCATCGAATACTGCAACACCGACCGGCCCTCGGGGTTCGCAACGCTGGCCTGAAAAGCGCCGCCGGCAGGCACAAAAAAAGGGCCCGAAGGCCCTTTTTTTTTGCCCGCCTGGATCAGCGAACCACGGCGATCTGCGTACGCACGCCACCCTTGTAGGTGAAGAGCGTCAGCGCGCCGTTCTTGATGTCGCCCTTTTCGTCGAAGGCGATCGGGCCGGTCACGCCCTTGTATTGCACCTTGCCGACTTCGGGCAGGTACTTTTCAGGATCGGCAGAACCGGCCTTGACCATGGCTTCGGCCAGCACGTTGACCGCGTCGTAGACGTACGGTGCGTAGATCTGGACTTCCACGCCGTTCTTGGCCTTGAACCTGGCCTTGAAGTCTTCCAGCGGCTGCTTGAAGTCGCCGTCCACACCGCCGGCTTCGGCGCAAACCACCATCTCTTCGCCGATCGCATCGCCAGCCAGCTTCGGCAGTTCGCCGGTGCACAGGCCGTCGCCGCCCATGAACTTGACGTTCAGGCCGAGCTGCTTGACCTGCTTGAGCATCGGGCCGCCCACGGCGTCCATGCCGCCGAAGAACAGCACGTCGGGCTTGGCAGCCTTGAGCTTGGTCAGGATGGCGTTGAAGTCGGTCGACTTGTCGGTGGTGAATTCGTGGCCGACGATGGTCCCGCCGGCAGCCTTGGCCGCCTTCTCGAACTCTTCGGCAACGCCCTGGCCGTAGGCCGTGCGGTCGTCGATCACGGCAATGTTCTTGCCCTTGAGCGTTTCGACGGCGTACTTGCCCAGCGTACCGCCGAGTTGCGTGTCGTCGGCCACCACGCGGAACGTGGTCTTGAAGCCTTGGCGCGTGTACTTGGGGTTGGTTGCCGACGGCGAGACCTGCGGAATGCCAGCGTCGCTGTAGAGCTTGGAAGCGGGAATGGTCGTGCCCGAATTCAGGTGGCCGACGATGCCGTTGACCTTGCTGTCGACCAGCTTCTGGGCCACTGCGGTGCCTTGCTTTGGATCGCCGGCGTCGTCTTCTGCCAGCAGTTCGAACTTGGCAACCTTGTCGCCGATCTTGAGGCCCTTGGCATTGAGGTCTTCGATGGCCATCTTGGCGCCGAACTCGTTGTCCTTGCCAAGGTGGGCAATGGCGCCGCTGGTGGGGCCGACGTGGCCGATCTTGACGATCAATGCGTCTGCCGGAGGCGCTGCAGGTGCGGGGGCCGCTGCCGTGGGCGCCGGAGCGGCGGGAGCAGCAGCTTCTTCTTTCTTGCCGCAAGCCACAAGCGTGAGAGCAGCCAGTGCGACCGCAGTCCATTTCAATTGCATGAGAACCTCCAGAACATTGATGAATAAACCAAAAACCGGTCGTGTGATCCGGGCGCGAAGACCTCGCAAGTTTCGCGCCGCAGACCAGCGGCACCCTCCCGCCCATCGACCTGGCGCGCAGTTTAGCTGAAGCTTTATGCGCCGGAAGCTGGCGTAGACCCTGTGTTTTCAGAGAGCTCGGCGGCCATGGCCTCGATCACCAAGGCGCGCAGCACGGCCTCGATTTCCTCGCGTAGCCGAGGCACCATCGCATCGAGTTGCTGCTGCACGGCGGCAGAGACCGTGTCGCTCAGGCGCTCTTCCAGGGACAGGTCGACGCGCTGCAGGACGCGGTGCAGAAGCTGCTCCTCGAGCCGGACGATTTCGGCCTCGGAGCGCTGCTCGGCCGGAGGCAATGCCACGGCCTCGGCGGGGTCGACCGCTGGTGGCGGCGGCGCGCTGGCGGGCTTGGCCGCCTCGGCGGCGCCCAGGGGCTCGGCCGGCAGGTCGAGCACCGTGGTCAGCGTGGGGACGAACCGGGGCGGCGTGCGCAGCGTGCTGGCCATCAGGAAGCGCTCCTTGCAAAGTCGTGCGGCTGGATCGAATAGCCCCGGTCGGCATAGTGGCGCCAGCGCGAGCGGCCGATCTGCCGATCGTCGGCCTCGTTGCTCACGATGTCGACCAGGCGCTCGAAGCGCTCGAAGCCGACGGGCACCGTGGGCCCGAGATTGACCAGCATCTCGCGGTGCGCGAGGCCCGCGGCATCCGTGCCCTCGGCGCAAAGAATGACCGGCGAGCGCGCCACCAGGTGGGGCTGCGCATCGCCGCGGCAATGCGCGATGAAGTCGCAGGGCGAGAGCTGCCAGAGCGCCGCATCGACCGCTTCCAGCACCTGCGGCTCGCCCACCACGACCACCCGCAAGCCGCGCACGCTCACAGCCTTGCGCACCAGCCGACAGGCGTAGTTCGCCTTGTCCGGCAGATTGAAGTGAAAGCCGATTTCCGTCACTGCGCGGACCGGGCCTTGCGCACCGCCTTCTTGGGCGATGCGGCCGGGGCCGCGCCGCTGCGCGCGCGTTCCATCAGATAGGCGACCAGCAGCCCCACGGGCCGACCGGTCGAGCCCTTGGCCGCCCCGCTCTTCCAGGCCGTGCCCGCGATGTCCAGGTGGGCCCAGGCGAAGTCGCCGGCAAAGCGCTGCAGGAACTTGGCCGCGGTGATCGCGCCGCCGGCACGGCCGGCCACGTTGGCGACATCGGCGAAGTTGCTCTTCAGGCCCTCGGCATATTCGTCGTCCAGCGGCAACCGCCAGCAGCGGTCCTGCGACTGCTCGCCGGCTGACTGGAGCGCCTCGGCCAGCGAATCGTCGGTGGTGAACAGGCCGCTGCGCACGCCGCCCAGCGCCACCACGCAGGCGCCGGTGAGCGTGGCGATGTCGATCACGGCCGCGGGCTCGAAGCGCTTGGCATAGGTGAGCGCATCGCACAGGATGAGCCGACCCTCGGCGTCCGTATTGAGCACTTCGATGGTCTGGCCGCTCATGCTGGTCACCACGTCGCCGGGCTTGATCGCGCGGCCGTCGTTCATGTTCTCGCAGGAGGGCACGAGGCCCACCACGTTGATGGCCGGCTGGATTTCTCCGAGCGCGCGGAAGGTGCCGAGCACGCTGGCCGCGCCGCACATGTCGAACTTCATCTCGTCCATTTCGGCCGCCGGCTTGAGCGAGACGCCGCCGGTGTCGAAGGTGATGCCCTTGCCGACCAGCACCACGGGCGCCTGGTCCTTGGGTCCGCCCTGGTAGCGCAGCACGATGAAGCGCAGCGGCTCGGCCGAGCCCTGCGCCACGGCCTCGAACGAGCCCATGCCGAGCTTGTGCACTTCCTTGGGGCCCAGCACCTCGCACTTGACGCGGGGCAGCTTGCCGAGTTCCTTGGCCGCCTCGGCCAGCAAGGTGGGCGTGCAGTAATTGCCAGGCCGGTTGCCCCACTCCTTGGCGAGCTCGACGCCGGACACCGTGGCACGGGCTTCGCCGAAGGCCTTGTCGACCGCCGCCGCGTCGGCCACGCCGAGCGTCAGGTGGCGGATGCTGCGGCCTCCTTCGCCGTTGGAGGCTTTCGACTTGGTGGTGGTGTAGACGTAGCTGGCGTCGGCTGCGGCCGCGACGGCGCACGCCACGGCCGCGCCGTCGGCATCTTGCGCGAACACCAGGACCAACCGCTTGGGCCCGTAGGCCTTGGCTGCATTGACCGCCGCGATGACGCCGCTGCGCACCGAGGCGGGCTTGCCGTCGCCAATGGCGGCCAGCACCACGCGCGAGGCCACCACTTCGTCGGGATGGTAGAGCGCGAGCAGCTTGCCGGCCTTGTCGGGCAGGTCGCCGGCCTTGCGGGCGCTGGCAATCAGCGCGGACAGGGGGTCCTTGGCCGTGAGGGGGGCGCTGCCGACGAGCACGATCAGCACGTCGGTTTTTTCGGCCGCGGCGCGGGCGACGGTGAGGGTCTTGAGCTGAAAGTCCATAATCCTTTTTTTCCTCGAACGATGTTATTCCATTCTTCCCTACGCAAGGAGCTGTCGCGCAGCTTCGGAGCGACCCTCGTGGTCCTGGTCACCATCGTGATGACCATGATGCTCATCCGCACGCTCGGGCTCGCCTCCAAGGGCAGCGTGAACCCGTCCGAAGTGTTCCTGGTGATGACGTACACAGTGCTCGGCTACATGCCGACCATCCTGAGCCTGAGCCTGTTCATCGCCATTGTCGGCACCTTGTCGCGCATGTACCGCGACAGCGAGATGGTGATCTGGTTTTCCAGCGGACGGGGCCTGGCCGATTTCGTCGAGCCGCTGTTCCGTTTTGCCTGGCCGGTTCTGGTGCTGATCGCGGTGATGGCATTGCTGGGCTGGCCCTGGGCCAATTCGCAGACCATCGGCATGCGGGCGCAATATGAAGGGCGCAGCGACATCGAGCGGGTCACGCCGGGCGAATTCCGCGAATCGTCCGGGCGCATGCGGGTCTTCTTCATCGACAAGGACACGCCGGATGGCGCCACGGCCACCAACGTGTTCATCTGGGCGGTCGAGCGCGGCCTGCAGATCACGACCTCGGCGCGCAGCGGACGCATCGAGAACGTCGGCAACAACCGCTTCCTGATGCTGAGCAACGGGCAGCGGCTCGAGCGGCCTCTGCTGCCCACCGCGGGGCTCAAGATCAGCGAATTCGAGACCTACGGCACCCGGGCCGGCAGCACCTCCGACTTCTCCGCGGACAACACGCCCGCGCGCGCCAAGCCCACGCTTCAGCTGCTGCGCGAGCCCGGCGACGCCAGCCGCGGCGAACTGGCCTGGCGCATCGGCATGCTGCTGGCGGCCATCAATTTCGTGCTGCTGGCGCTGACGGTGTCGAGCGTCAACCCGCGCGTGGGGCGAAGCGGCAACCTGCTGTTCGCGCTGTTCGCCTTCGTCGTCTACTACAACATGCTCAACCTGGGCCAGAGCTGGATCAGTTCCGGGCGCTTCGGCATGGGCTCGTTCATGCTGCTGCTGCACGGCGGCGTCCTGCTGATCGGCGTTGCATGGCTGCTCCTGCGCAACAACAACTGGGGCCGCAGGCGCAGGACCGAGCACGTCATGGCCGGTGGCCTGCCGCCTTCGCCACCCTCGAAAATCGACCCGACCTCGTGAAAACAATCCGACGCCTGATCTATGTCGAGGCACTGAAGGCCGTGGCTTTCGTGACCCTCGGCTTCCTGAGCCTGTTTTTCTTCTTCGACTTCGTCGACGAGCTGCAGTCGATCGGCCGACCCGAAAGCCTTGCCTACGGCCCCGCGCAGGCACTGATCTACGTGACCCTGCTGATTCCGAGCCACCTCTACGAACTGCTCCCGATCACGGTGCTGATCGGCTGCATCTTCGTGATGGCGCGCCTTGCGCAAAGCTCGGAATACACCATCCTTCGCACCAGCGGCCTGGGGCCCTGGCGCGCCCTGCGCACCCTGCTGCTGCTGGGCGTGGGCTTCGTCTTTCTGACCTTTGCCATCGGCGACTACATCGCACCGGCGTCCGAGCGCACCGGCCAGCTGCTCAAGTCCCGCTACCAGGGCTCCTACTCGCTGGTCGGCAACACGGGCGCCTGGCTCAAGGAAAAGCGCGAGAACGTGTCCTATGCGGTCAACGTGCTGTCCATCGCCCGCGACGGCTCGCTCAAGAATGCGCGCATCTTCGAGTTCGATGCCAACGGCTATGTGCGCAAGCAGCTCGTCGCGTCATCGGCGCACATCTTCGACGACCACTGGCAACTGTCGGACGTCGAACTGCAGGACTACGAGACGCGCGCCTCCGCGGAAAAGGCCCGCATCGTGACCACCAAGGTGCCGCAGCTCGACTGGCCGACCACGCTGACCAGCGAAATGGTGTCGGTGGCGCTGCTGCGGCCCGACCGCATGGGCACCATCGACCTGTTCGACTACATCCGGCACCTGGAGGCCAACGGCCAGACCGCGCAGCGCTACGAGATCCAGTTCTGGCGCAAGGTCTTCTACCCGCTCTCATGCCTGGTGATGGTGGTGCTCGCCCTGCCCTTCGCCTACCTGCACTTCCGCCAGGCCGGCATCACCACCTACGTGTTCGGCGGCGTGATGATCGGCATCAGCTTCTTCCTGCTGAACAACGTGTTCGGCTACCTCGGCAACCTGAGCAACTGGTCGCCATGGCTGACGGCGGCGGCGCCCGGACTCATCTATTCGGTGATGTCGCTTGCCGCCTTCAGCTGGCTGGTGCTCCGAAGGTAGCGAAGATGGCAACGGGGAACGCAAGAGGCATCGTGCTGCTGGCGCATGGTTCGCGCGACGAGCGCTGGCGCGAACCCATCGAGGCGGTGGCAGCGCGCGTCACGGCGCTCGATCCGCAGGCCCGCGTGGTCTGCGCCTACATGGAGCTTGCGGCGCCCGACCTGCGCACGGCCGCCGCGGCCCTGATTGCCAGTGGCGCCAAGGCGCTTCGGGTGGTTCCGCTCTTCCTCGGCATGGGCAAGCATGCCCGCGAAGACCTGCCGCTGCAGGTGGATGCGCTGCGCCAGGCCTGGCCGCACGTCGACTTCCAACTGGCCGGCATCGTTGGCGAAGAGCCCGAACTGGTCGATTTGCTGGCCAGAATTGCAAGCAAATCTTGAACTTGCAGCCATTTCCATAGACTCCGAAGGCATAATGAATTCCGCAATAAGACGGAATTTGATATGAATCTGCACCAGTTCAAGTTTGTTCAGGAAGCCGTGCGGCGCAACCTGAACCTGACGGAGGCGGCGAAGGCGCTGCACACCTCGCAGCCGGGCGTGTCCAAGGCGATCATCGAACTCGAGGAAGAGCTTGGCGTCGAGATCTTCGCGCGCCATGGCAAGCGCCTGAAGCGGGTCACCGAGCCGGGCCAGCACGTCATCGCGAGCATCGAATTGATCATGCGCGAAGTCGGCAACCTCAAGCGCATCGGCGAGCAGTTCAGTGCGCAGGACAGCGGCACCCTCTCGATCGCCACCACCCACACACAGGCGCGCTACGTGCTCCCGGTGCCGGTGGCCAGGCTGCGCGAGGCTTACCCCAAGGTCAACGTGAGCCTGCACCAGGGTTCGCCCGACCAGGTCGCGCGCATGGTGATCGACGAGATCGCCGAGGTGGGCATCGCCACCGAATCGCTCTCGGATTACACCGAGCTCGTGACCCTGCCCTGCTACGAATGGCAGCACGTGCTGGTGCTGCCCAAGGACCATCCGCTTGCGGCCAAGGAGCGCATCTCGCTCGAAGACCTGGCGCACGAACCCATCATCACCTACCACCCGTCGTTCACCGGCCGCACGCGCATCGACCATGCCTTTGCGCAGAAGAAGCTCACGCCGCGCATCGCGCTCGAGGCGATCGACTCCGACGTGATCAAGACCTACGTGCGCCTGGGCCTCGGCGTGGGCATCGTGGCCGAGATGGCGGTCCGCGACGAATCGAACGCCGATCTCGTGGTGCGCCCGATGGGCCACGTGTTCGGCCAGAACATCGCGCGCGTGGCCTTCAAGCGCAGCGCCTACCTGCGCAACTTCGTCTTCAAGTTTGCCGAGCTGCTGTCCGACCGGCTCGACCGCAACCTGATTGCCAAGGCCCTGAGCGGCCACCAGCAAGACTACGAACTTTGATCCAGATCCCGATTCCGAATCCGATTCCGAGCACCACCATGAGCGCCCTTCCTTCCTCCCCCCGCACCCCGGAGATCGCAACCAAGCTGCCGGCCGTGGGCACCACCATCTTCACTGTGATGTCCGCGCTCGCGGCAGAGAAGAACGCGGTGAACCTCGGCCAGGGCTTTCCCGATTTCAACTGCGACCCGAAACTGCTCGAAGACGTCACGGCCGCCATGGCCGCGGGCCACAACCAGTACCCGCCTATGCCCGGCATCCCGGCATTGCGCGAAGCCATCGCCGACAAGATCTCCGCGCTCTATGGCCACGCCTACAGCGCCGCCGACGAGATCACCGTCACCGCCGGTGCAACACAGGCCATCATCACCGCCATCCTTGCGGTGGTGCGCGCAGGCGACGAGGTGATCGTTCTGGAGCCCTGCTACGACAGCTACGTGCCCAACATCGAGCTCGCCGGCGGCCGCGTGGTGCGCGTGCCGCTCGTGCCCGGCACTTTCCGCCCCGACTTCGACAAGATCGCCGCGGCACTCACGCCGCGCACGCGGGCGATCATCGTCAACACGCCGCACAACCCGAGCGCCACGGTCTGGACCGCCGCCGAAATGCGCAAGCTCGAGGAACTGCTCGCGCCGACCGACGTGCTCGTGATTGCCGACGAGGTCTACGAGCACATGGTCTACGACGGTGCACAGCATGAAAGCGTGGCGCGCTTCCCGGGCCTGGCGGCGCGCAGCTTCATCGTGAGCAGCTTCGGCAAGACCTACCACGTCACCGGCTGGAAGGTCGGCTACGTGGCTGCGCCCGCGCCGCTGATGGCCGAATTCCGCAAGGTGCACCAGTTCAACGTGTTCACCGTCAACACGCCGATGCAGCATGCGCTTGCGCAGTACATGGCCGAGCCAAAGCCGTACCTCGAACTGCCCGCGTTCTACCAGCGCAAGCGCGACCTGTTCGCCGCCGGCCTGGCCCGGAAGACCCGCTTCAAGCTGCTGCGCAGCGAGGGCAGCTATTTCCAGTGCGTCGACATCTCGGCGGTGAGCGAGCTGTCCGAAGCCGAGTTCTGCCTGTGGCTCACGCGCGAGATCGGCGTGGCGGCGATTCCGCTGTCGGCGTTCTACGGCAATGGTTTCGACCAGCGCGTGGTCCGCTTCTGCTTCGCCAAGAAGGACGAGACGCTGATTGCGGCGCTGGATCGGCTCGCACGGCTTTGAACGGGCTCGCACGGCTTGAATGCCGACGACACCGGTAGGAAAGCCCTGACCACCGAAGAAGCGGCTATCCGGCGTGCCGCGGGTCTCCTGACATCGAGCATGGATCTCGTAACAACAAGGCCCTGGAGAAACGCATGTCCCTCTCGTTCATTCTGCTGATCGTTCTGATATTGCTTCTGATCGGTGCGCTGCCGAGCTGGGGCTACAGCCGGAGCTGGGGCTACTGGCCCAGCGGCGGGCTGGGCCTGGTCCTGCTGATCATCATCATCCTGGTGCTGATGGGCCGCATATGACGCTGCCCGACAGTTCCGGCACCTGAAGGAAGCCCGCGCGAAGCGGGCTTCTTTTTTTTGTCGCCCGCCGATCCCGATCAGGCCTGCAGCTGGGCCCAGGCCTTGTCCAGCCGCTTGACGCTGACCGGCTGCGGCGTGCGCAGCTCCTGCGCGAAGAAGCTCACGCGAAGCTCCTCGAGCAGCCAGCGGAATTCAAGCATGCGTTCGTCCACGACGCCCTTGCGCTCGGCCACCAGCCGCCAATAGCGCTGCTCCTGCGGCCGCAGTTCGGCCAGCTTGGCGGTGTCGCGCGCCGGGTCGCTGCGCAGCTTGTCGAGCCGCAGCACGATGGCCTTGAGATAGCGCGCGAAATGCTGCAGCTGCGTCCAGGGCGCGTCGGCAATGAAGCGCTTGCCGACCAGGCGCTGCAGCTGCTGCGCGGCGTCCTGCACGGACTCGGGCTGGATCTTCGTGTCCTTGATCTTGCGCGCGGCGGCCGCGTACTCGGCCAGGATGGCCGAAGCCAGCCGCGCCACCTCGTTGGCGATCAGCGTGAGCCGGCCGCGGCCCTCCTCGAAGCGGCGCTTGAAGGCGAACTCGTCGGTCGGCAGCGGCTCCTGCAGAAAGGCCCGGTCGATCGCCACGTCGATGATCTGCGTGCGCAGTTCCTCCGAGGTACCCAGCGGCATGTAGGCCACGGCCATCTTCTGCAGGTCGGGGATGTTCTTCTCGAGGTATTTGAGCGCATCCTTCAGCTGCAGTGCGAACAGCCGGCGCAGCCCGGCGCGGTGCTTCGCGGCGGCTACGGCCGGCTCGTCGAACACCTCGATGGTGACGGCATCGCCTTCGTCGCGCAGCGCCGGAAATCCGATCAGCGACTGCGATCCGCGGCGCACTTCCATCAGCTCGGGCAGTTCGCCGAAGCTCCAGCTCGTGTAGCGCTGGCCTGCGGGCAGGCTCGGCGCGGCGGCATTACCCTTTGCCGGCGTGCGCCCTTCGGCTTCTGCGGGCTTGCGGTCCGCCGATGCCTTGACGTTGAGGCCCGCCAGCGCCTGGAAAGCACCGCGCGCCTGCGCCCCCAGCTCCGCCTTGAGCGCTCCCAGGTTGCGCCCCATGCCCAGCTGGCGCCCGTGTTCGTCCACGATGCGCAGGTTCATGAACAGATGCGGCGGCAGCATGTCGAGCTTGAAGTCGGCACGCTTGACGTCGATGCTCGTTGCGTCGCGCACGCGTTTGAGCAGCACGTCGGTCAGCGAGCCATGGCCGAACACCTCGGGCGCCGAAAGCTCTTCCGTGAGCTTTGCCGCAGACTCGGGCAGCGGCACCAGCCGCGAGCGCGGCCGCTGCGGCAGGCTCTTGAGCAGTGCCTGGATCTTGTCCTTGAGCATGCCCGTCACCAGCCATTCGCAGCGTTCTTCGCTCACCTGGTTGAGAACGAAGAGCGGCACGCTGACCGTGAGGCCGTCCTTCGCGTCGCCCGGCTCGTGCAGGTAGCTGGCCGCGCAGTCGACGCCGCCCAGCCGCAGCGTGGGCGGAAAGGACTGCGTGGTGATGCCCGCCGCCTGGTGGCGCATCAGCTCCTCGCGCGTCAGGAAGAGCAGGCGCGGCTGCTCCCTCGACGCATGGCGGTACCAGTTCTCGAACGTGATGCCGCTTGCCACGTCGGCGGGCAACTGCGCGTCGTAGAAGGCGAAGATCAGTTCGTCGTCCACCAGCACGTCCTGCCGGCGCGCCTTGTGCTCCAGCCCTTCGACCTCGCGCACCAGCTTGCGATTCGCTGCGAGGAACGGGAACTTGCTTTCCCACTGCCCGCCGACCAGCGCTTCGCGGATGAAGATCTCGCGCGCCGCCACCGGGTCCACCTTGGTGAAATCGACGCGGCGGCCGCTGTACACCACGAGGCCGTAAAGCGTTGCGCGCTCCAGCGCCGAAACCTGCGCGCCCTTCTTCTCCCAGTGCGGGTCGAGCAGCTGCTTCTTCAGCAGATGGCCGGCCACCTGTTCGAGCCACTGCGGCTCGATGTTGGCGATGCCGCGGCCGAAGAGCCGCGTGGTCTCGACCAGTTCGGCCGCGACGATCCAGCGGCCCGGCTTCTTCTTCAGGTGCGCGCCCGGATGCTTGTAGAACTTGATGCCGCGCGCACCCAGGTACGCCTCGTCGTCTTCCAGCTTCCAGCCGACGTTGCCGAGCAGGCCCGCGAGCATCGACAGGTGCAATGGCTCGTAGCCGGCCGGCTCGGCATTGATGCGCCACTTGTGCTCGGTCACGACCGTGAGCAGCTGCGAATGGATGTCGCGCCATTCGCGCACGCGGCGGATGTTGATGAAGTTCTGGCGCAACAGCTGCTCGTACTGGCGGTTGCTGAGCTTGTGAGTGTCTCCATGGCCGCCGCGTGCATCGGCGATCCATTTCCACAGCCGCAGGTAGCCGCTGAACTCGCTCTTCTCGTCGTCGAATTTGGAGTGCGCCTGGTCGGCCTGCTGCTGCGCGTCCATCGGGCGGTCGCGCACGTCCTGCACGCTGAGCGCCGAGGCAATGATCAGCACCTCTTCGAGCGCACCGCGTGTGCGGGCTTCAAGAATCATCCGGCCCACGCGCGGATCGAGCGGCAGCCTGGCCAGTTCGGTGCCCGTGGCGGTGAGCTCGTTGGCGTCGTCGACCGCACCGAGTTCGTTCAGCAGCTGGTAGCCGTCGGCGATCGCACGCGGCGACGGCGCCTCGAGAAACGGAAAGCGCGCCACGTCGCCCAGGCGCAGCGACTTCATGCGCAGGATCACGCCCGCGAGCGAGGAGCGCAGGATTTCCGGATCGGTGAAGCGCGGGCGGCCCGCAAAGTCCTTCTCGTCGTACAGGCGGATGCAAATGCCGTTCGCCACGCGGCCGCAGCGGCCTGCGCGCTGGTTGGCCGCGGCCTGGCTGATCGGCTCGACCAGCAGTTGCTCTACCTTGCTGCGGAAGCTGTAGCGCTTCACGCGTGCCGTGCCGGTGTCGATCACGTAGCGGATGCCCGGCACCGTGAGCGAGGTTTCCGCCACGTTGGTGGCCAGCACGATGCGCCGGCCGGTGTGGCTGTCGAAGATGCGGTCCTGCTCGGGGCCCGACAGCCGCGCGAACAGCGGCAGCACCTCGGCATTGCGAAACAGCGGCTGGTGGCTCAGATGGCGGCGCAGGTGGTCGGCCGCCTCGCGGATCTCGCGCTCGCCGGGCAGAAAGACCAGGATGTCGCCGGCATTGTGCGGATCGCGCCAGAGCTCGTCGACGCCATCGGCAATGGCGTCGTTCAAATCGTGCTCGCGCGACTCCTCGAAGGGACGGTAGCGCTGCTCGACCGGGAAGGTGCGGCCCGACACCATGATGGTCGGCGCTGGCCCTTTCGCCGAGGCAAAGTGCTGCGCGAAGCGCTCGGCGTCGATGGTGGCCGAGGTCACGATCACCTTCAGGTCGGGCCGGCGCGGGAGAATCTCGCGCAGGTAACCGAGCAGGAAGTCGATGTTGAGCGAGCGCTCGTGGGCCTCGTCGATGATCAGCGTGTCGTAGGCCTTGAGCAGCGGATCGGTTTGCGTCTCGGCCAGCAAAATGCCGTCGGTCATGAGCTTGACCGAGGCGTCGCGGCTCAGCCGGTCCTGGAAGCGCACCTTGAAGCCGACCACGTCGCCCAGCGGCGTCTTCAGTTCTTCGGCAATGCGCTTGGCCACCGAGCTGGCGGCAATGCGCCGCGGCTGCGTATGGCCGATGAGCCGGCCCTGGCCCGGCGGCGCATTGAGCTTGCCGCGGCCGAGCGCCAGCGCGATCTTCGGCAATTGGGTGGTCTTGCCCGAGCCCGTTTCGCCGCAGACGATCACCACCTGGTGCGCCGCAATGGCGGCCATGATTTCATCGCGCCGGCCGGAGACGGGAAGCGATTCGGGAAAGTCGATGCGCAAGGGGGCGGAAGGTGTCGTGGTCGTCAAGGGAAGGCTGTTCGGGAAGGCACTGCAGGCAAACCGCACATTATCGGCGCGCGCCGCCGCTGTTGCACGCCTCCCACAATGCGCGGCCATTGCGCCACCCGCATAGTAAATAGTCTTTACTCCGACGGCCCCGCCCGCTAGGATTGCGCCCATGACCTCCTTCCTCGCCCCCCTCACTTTGCGCAACCGCCGCGCAAGCCATGCCCCGGTGCATGGCGGGGTCGGGTTGCCGCGTCCGGCCTGAAGAAGAAGCCCGCGCGTCCGTCGCACCGGACGCCTGCTCGCTTCCAGGACCGAAGCGCAGCAACCGACCTCCCGCAGCGTCCGCCATTTGCTGCCTCCTCGCCGCGAGGGAGCGGCGGCTTCTTCATTTCAGTTTTGTTTTTCTCAAGAATTCCATGTCCAACGACATTCATTCAGGCCTGCATGCAGCGCTGTCCGAGCGGACGCGCCATCTGCAGGCGGTGGCCCAGGCGCTCAAGACCGAGCTCTTCGGCATCGACGACATCATCGATCGCGTGATCGATTCGCTGCGCGCCTGGTACGTGCTGCCACAACTTATCAGCCGGCCGGTCATCGTGTGCCTCTGGGGCCTCACAGGCACCGGCAAGACGCAGCTGGTGCGCCGGCTCGCGCAGCACCTGGGCTTCTACGACCGCTTCATCGAGGTACAGATGGACGGCTTCAGCCACGGCTCGGGCTACGGCAGCCGGGGTTCGATCTCGGCCATGCTGGCCGAGTCGGGCATCGACGAAGGCACGCCGGGCATCCTGGTGCTCGACGAGTTCCAGCGCTTTCGCACGCTCGACGGCAACGGCCACGACGCCAAGGTCGAGCGCTACCAGGACGTCTGGGCGCTGCTGTCCGACGGCCGGCTGCCGCCGGCGCTGTCGATGCTCGGCGAGATCGAGTCCTCGCTCGCCCAGGCCGAATACGAGCAGGACCGCGACGGCCCGGCCGACAAGAAGAAGGCGAAGAAGCGAAAGCTGCACCTCGCGCCCTGGGAGGCGCAGGAAGTCAAGCGCTGCCTCAAGCTGCCCGACACGCTGCTGCAGATCATGGCCTGGAAGCCGGCCGAGGTGCACGCACGGCTGCGCGCCTTCCGCGACTCGCAGCAAAGCTGGGAAACCGACTACAGCAAGCTGCTGGTGTTCGTCTCGGGCAACCTCGACGAGATGTACGCAGAGACCGCGCGCCGCGTGGAGGACTGCGACACCGACGCCGACATCTTCCATGCACTGACGAAGAAGCTCTCGCTGATCGACGTCAAGAAGGCGCTGGCCGAGCGCTTCAAGCCCGAGCAGATTGCGCGGCTGGGCAACAACCACGTCATCTATCCCTCGTTCAGCCGGGCCACCTATGTGCAGCTGATCCTGTCGATCTGCGACCGCTATGTGGAAGACATCCGCCAGAGCTCGGGCGTGCGCTTCATGCTCGAGTCGAGCGTGTACGAGCAGATCTATGCCAACGCGGTCTTTCCGGCGCAGGGCACGCGCCCGCTGTTCTCGTCGATCCATGCGATCCTGAGCGCGACGCTCGTCAACGCCGCGCTCTGGGCGCTGGAGCAAGGCGCGGGCGGCGGCGAGCCGGTGTGGCTGTCGCTGGAAGCGGCGGCGGACAGGTCCTACATCGTGGCGCGGTATCGAAAGGGCAAGGCGCAGCGCCGCTTCCCGGTCACGCTCGAACTCAACCAGCTCAAGAAGCGCTCGAACGAGGACTTCCGCGCGCTGCTCGCGGTGCACGAGGCGGGCCACGGCGTGGCCTACGGCCTGCTCTTCGGCCGCGCGCCGCAGGAGATCAAGATCAACGTCGCGTCCTTCGAAGGCGGCTACAACAGCTACGAGCAGCGCAAGGCCTGGTCCCGCCAGAACCTGCGCGACCGCATCTGCGTGAGCCTGGCGGGCCGCGCGGCCGAGCAGATGGTGTTCGGTGCGCAGGCCTGCACCTCGGGCGCCTCGCAGGACTTTCGCCAGGCCACCGCCTACGCCGCGCAGTACGTGCGCCATTTCGCCTTCGGCACGCGGCTGAGCCGCACCGATGTGGCCAACGACGCCGAGGACAACCTCAACACCGACCTGGAAGCCACCAACCCGGAAATCGAGGCGCTGCTGGCGCAGGAGCATGCGCGTGCGCTGGCGCTGCTCGAGGCGCACACGCCGGCCTTCATGGCGGCGGTGGACGCCCTGGTGCGCGAAGGCTCGGTGGCACCGGCGCAGCTGGCCGAAATGCTCGACCTGCCGGCCGATGCGGGTGATTCGACCGACGCCTATGCCGCGCTGCTGGCCACTTTCAGGGCCCGCAGGACGGACGGCCCGGTGCCGCCCGAGCCCGGCGCCGGCCCTGGCGCGGCCACTCGCGCCGCCCGCCTGCTGCGTGCGATGGCCTGAGCTGCACCAAGCGCCTTCCAAGAATGCACAATCACGCTCCATGTCCACCGTTTTCAACTTCACCTTCGTGCCCTGGTTCCGCTCGGTCGCGCCCTACATCCACACGCACCGCGGCAAGACCTTCGTGGTCGCGCTGGCGGGCGAGGCGATCGCGGCGGGCAAGCTGCAGAACATTGCACAGGACCTGGCGCTGATCCAGAGCATGGGCGTCAAGATCGTGCTGGTGCACGGCTTCCGCCCGCAGGTCAACGAGCAGCTCGCGGCCAAGGGGCACGAGGCGCGCTATTCGCACGGCATCCGCATCACCGACGAGGTGGCGCTCGACTCGGCCCAGGAAGCCGCCGGCCAGCTGCGCTACGAGATCGAGGCCGCTTTCAGCCAGGGCCTGCCGAACACGCCGATGGCCGGATCGACGGTGCGCGTGATCTCGGGCAACTTCATCACCGCGCGCCCCGTGGGCGTGGTCGACGGCGTGGACTTCAAGCATTCGGGCCTGGTGCGCAAGGTCGACGCTGTGGGCATCCGCCGCACGCTCGACTTCGGCGCCATGGTGCTGATCTCGCCCTTCGGCTTCTCGCCCACCGGCGAGGCCTTCAACCTGACGATGGAAGAAGTCGCCACCAGCGTGGCCATCTCCATCCAGGCCGACAAGCTGATCTTCCTGACCGAGATCCCGGGCATCCGCATCGACAGCGAACTGCCGGAAAGCGAAGACAACCCCATCGACACCGAGCTGCCGCTCGCCGCGGCCGAGAAGCTGCTGGCATCGCTGCCGCCGCCGCAGAAGCCCACCGACACCGCCTTCTACCTGCAGCACTGCGTGAAGGCCTGCAAGGGCGGCGTGGAGCGCAACCACATCCTGCCCTTTGCGCTGGACGGCTCGCTGCTGCTGGAGGTGTACGTGCACGACGGCGTCGGCACCATGGTGATCGACGAGAAGCTCGAAAGCCTGCGCGAAGCCACGGTCGACGACATCGGCGGCATCCTGCAGCTGATCGAGCCCTTCGAGCGCGACGGCACGCTGGTCAAGCGCGACCGCACCGAGATCGAGCGCGACGTGGGCCACTACACGGTCATCGAGCACGACGGTGTGATCTTCGGCTGCGCGGCGCTCTACCCCTATCCCGAAGCCAAGACCGCCGAAATGGCCGCGCTCACCGTCTCGCCGCAGTCGCAGTCGCAGGGCGACGGGGAACGTATCCTCAAGCGCATCGAGCACCGCGCCAAGGCGATGGGCCTGGAAAGCATCTTCGTGCTCACCACCCGCACCATGCACTGGTTCCTCAAGCGCGGCTTCCAGCAGGTCAACCCCGACTGGCTGCCCGAAGCCCGCAAGCGCAAGTACAACTGGGACCGCAAGAGCCAGGTGCTGGTCAAGAAGATCTGAACCCGGAAGAAGGAAGCCCGCCAGGAAGCCCGCCGCCATGACGCTCGCCACCGCCCTGCTGTTCGCCCTCGTCGCCTTCACCGCCATCGCCACGCCCGGCCCCACGGTGCTGCTGGCGCTGAGCAACGGCTCCCGCCACGGCGTGCGCCGGGCGTTGCCGGGCATGCTCGGCGCGGTGCTGTCCGACTTCGTGCTGGTCGGCGCCGTGGCGCTTGGCCTTGGTGCGCTGCTCGCGGCCTCGGAATTCTGGTTCTCGATGCTCAAGTGGGTGGGCGCCGCCTACCTGGCCTGGCTCGGGTTGCGCATGCTGCGCTCCAAGGGAGGCTTCAAGCTGCCGGATGCGGACTCTGCCGCTTCGGTCACGGCGGGCGAGAGCCGGCGCATCTTCTTCAAGTCCTTCCTGGTGGCGGTGACCAATCCCAAGGGCTACATCTTCTGCTCGGCGCTCCTGCCGCAGTTCATCGATCCGGCGGCCGCGCAGGCGCCGCAGTACCTGATCATTGCCTTGATCTTCGCCGGCCTCGACACGCTGGTGATGCTGGGCTATGCCTTCGTCGGCGCCCGCGCGATCCGGGTGCTGACGGCATCGGCCACGCGCTGGATCGACCGCGCCTGCGGCGGCATGCTGCTGGCGCTGGCGGGTTCGCTGGCCTTCTACCGGCGCAGCGCGGCCTGACGCCTGCTGGCCGTCATGGCTGTCAGTAGCCGCTTCGGCAGGAGCGATAACACCTGTCACCGATAATCCCGGGCATGAATCCCCTGCTTTCCCGGTTGCAACCCTATCCCTTCGAACGGCTGAAGCAACTGTTCGCGGGCGCTACGCCCAACCCCGAGTTCCCGGCCATCAGCCTGGGCATCGGCGAACCCAAGCACGCCACGCCGGGCTTCATCAAGGACGCCCTGAGCGCCGGCCTCGGTGCGCTGGCCGCCTACCCGGCGACCGCGGGCGACCTGGCTCTGCGCAGCGCCTTCACCGACTGGCTGAAAACCCGCTACAGCCTCACCCTCGACCCGGCCACACAGGTGCTGCCTGTCAATGGTTCGCGGGAAGCCCTGTTCTCGCTGGCGCAGACCGTGGTCGACCCCACCGCCTCGCCGCAGCCGGTGGTGATGTCGCCCAATCCGTTCTATCAGATCTACGAGGGCGCGGCCCTGCTTTCGGGCGCCGAGCCGTACTACGTGGCCAGCGTGCCGGCGCGCAATTTCGCGGTCGCCTGGGACAGCGTGCCCGAGGCCGTCTGGGCCCGCACGCAGCTGGTGTTCGTCTGCTCGCCGGGCAACCCGACGGGTGCGGTGATGTCGCTGGACGAATGGAAAAGACTCTTCGATCTGTCGGACCGCCACGGTTTCGTGATTGCCGCGGACGAGTGCTACAGCGAAATCTACTTCCGCGACGAGCCCCCGCTCAGCGGCCTCGAGGCCTCGGTGAAGCTCGGCCGGCCCGACTTCCGGAACCTGATTGCGCTGACCTCGCTGTCCAAGCGCAGCAACGTGCCCGGCCTGCGCAGCGGCTTCGTGGCGGGCGACGCGGCCATCATCAAGAAGTTCCTGCTCTATCGCACCTATCACGGCAGCGCCATGAGCGGCGCCGTGGCCGCAGCCAGCATCGCGGCCTGGGGCGACGAGTCCCATGTGGTGGACAACCGCGCCCAGTACCGCGCCAAGTTCGCGGCCGTCACGCCGCTGCTCGAAACCGTGCTCGACGTGCGCCTGCCCGATGCCAGCTTCTACCTCTGGGCCGGCATTCCCGAAGTGTGGGCTGGCGACGACGAAGCCTTCGCCCGCGCGCTCTACGCTCAATACAATGTGACGGTCCTGCCGGGGAGCTATCTGGCGCGAGAGACCGCCCACGGCGCCAACCCCGGCCGCGGCCGCATCCGCATGGCACTGGTCGCCGAAACAGCCGAATGCGTGGAGGCCGCCCAGCGCATCGTCCGCTTCTGCAAGGACGCCCGCCGCTGATCCGCTTTTCCGCCCGCACCCATTTTTCACACGAGACTTTCTCCATGACCCAGCAACTGCAACAAATCATCGACGCCGCGTGGGAAGACCGCGCCAACATCTCGTCCAGCGCCGCCACTGCCGAAGTGCGCGATGCCGTCGAGCACGTGATCTCCGAACTCAACAACGGCAAGCTGCGCGTCGCCACCCGCGAAGGCGTGGGCCAGTGGACCGTGCACCAGTGGATCAAGAAGGCCGTGCTGCTGTCGTTTCGCCTCAAGGACAACGAGCAGATGCAGGCCGGTTCGCTGGGCTTCTACGACAAGGTGCCCACCAAGTTCTCGCACCTGTCGGCCAACGAGCTGAAGGAATCGGGCGTTCGCATCGTGCCGCCGGCCGTGGCCCGCCGCGGCAGCTACATCGCCAAGGGCGCGATCCTGATGCCCTCTTACGTGAACATCGGCGCCTACGTGGGCGAAGGCACCATGGTCGACACCTGGGCCACCGTGGGTTCGTGCGCGCAGATCGGCGCCAATGTGCACCTGTCGGGCGGCGTCGGCATCGGCGGCGTGCTCGAGCCGCTGCAGGCCGGCCCCACCATCATCGAGGACAACTGCTTCATCGGCGCGCGCTCCGAAGTGGTCGAGGGCGTGGTGATCGAGGAAAACTCGGTGCTCGGCATGGGTGTGTACCTCGGCCAGAGCACCCCGATCTTCAACCGCGACACCGGAGAGACTTCCTTCGGCCGCGTGCCGGCCGGCAGCGTCGTCATCAGCGGCAACCTGCCCAAGAAGACCAAGTCGGGTCAGGACTACAGCACCTACGCGGCGATCATCGTCAAGACGGTCGATGCGCAAACGCGCTCCAAGACCAGCCTGAACGACCTGCTGCGCGACTGATCGAGAAAACAACAGCACCCGAGGAGAGAGACCGATGAACATGATGGAGCGGATTCTTCGTTTGATGGCCGAGCGCAAGGCCTCCGACATCTACCTCTCGGCGCACTCCCCGGTGCTGATCCGCCTCAACGGCACCTGCGTGCCGATCAACGCCCAGGTCCTGCCGGCGGCCGCGCCGCTCGCGCTGCTGGCCGAGGTGGTGCCCGAAGCCCGCATCCAGGAGCTGGAGCGAACAGGCGAACTCAACATGGCCGTGATGCTCGAGGGCGCCGGCAACTACCGCATCAGCGCCATGCGCCAGCGCGGCAGCTATGCGGTGGTGGTGCGGCACATCGCCTCGACCATCCCGAGCTTCGCCGACCTGAACCTGCCCGACATCCTCAAGACGCTCATCATGGAGAAGCGCGGCCTGATCCTGATGGTGGGCGCGACCGGCGCGGGCAAGACCACCACGCTGGCCTCGATGCTCGACTACCGCAACGAGCACGCCACGGGCCACATCCTCACGGTGGAAGAACCCATCGAGTTCACCTACACCAACAAGAAGTCGCTGGTGAACCAGCGCGATGTGGGCAGCGACACCGAGTCGCTGCAGGTCGCGCTCAAGAACGCGCTGCGCCAGGCGCCCGACGTGATCCAGATCGGCGAGATCCGCGACCGCGAAACCATGACGGCCGCCATCGCCTATGCGCAGTCGGGCCACCTGTGCGTGGCCACGCTGCATGCCAACAACAGCTACCGCGCGCTCAACCGCATCCTGAGCTTCTTCCCGGTCGAGGTGCGCCCCACGCTGCTGGGCGATCTGGGATCGGCGCTGCGCGCCATCGTGTCGCAGCGGCTGCTGCGCACGCCCACCGGCGGCCGCGTGCCGGCGCTCGAGGTCATGCTCAACACGGCCCTGGTGGCCGAGCTGATCGAAAAGGGCGACTTCTCCGCCGTCAAGGAAGCCATGGAGCAGTCGATGGCCGAAGGCTCGCAGACCTTCGAGGAAGACATTGCCCGGCTCATCACCGAAGAGCGCGTGACGCGCGAGGAAGGCCTGGCCCAGGCCGACTCGCCCACCAACCTGATGTGGCGGCTGCAGAACCGCGCCGCGCCCAAGCAGAAGACCGAAGACCGCAACCTGACGGACCAGGTCGACGAACCTACTTTCACCGACATCACGCTCGACGTGAAGTTCTGAACACAGCCTTCCCCCGATGTCCCGTACCCTCCAGCTCGCCGAACAACTCATCTCGCGCCCCTCGGTCACCCCCGACGATGCGGGCTGCCAACAGATCCTCGGCGAACGGCTGGCACGGTTGGGCTTCACGCTCGAAACCATCGAAAGCGGCCCGCCCGATTTCCGCGTGACCAACCTGTGGGCGGTGCGCCGCCCGGCCGGCAGTGCGCCGACGAAGACGCTGGTGTTCGCGGGCCACACCGACGTGGTGCCCACGGGGCCGGTCGAGCAGTGGACCAGCCACCCGTTCACGCCCACCCACCGCGGCGGCAAGCTCTATGGCCGCGGCGCGTGCGACATGAAGACATCGGTCGCGGCCTTCGTGGTCTCGATCGAGGAGTTCCTTGCGGCCACGCCCGATCCCAGGCTCACGCTCGCGCTGCTGCTCACCAGCGACGAGGAAGGCCCGGGCGTCGACGGCACCGTCGTCGTCTGCAACGCGCTGGCTGCGCGCGGCGAAACCATCGACTACTGCATCGTCGGCGAGCCTACGGCCGTCGAGCGCTGCGGCGACATGATCAAGAACGGCCGCCGCGGCACCATGAGCGGCAAGCTCACGGTCCACGGTGTGCAGGGCCACATCGCCTACCCGCACCTCGCGAAAAACCCGGTGCATGCCGTGGCGCCCGCGCTGGCGGAACTGGTGGCCATCAACGCCGCGAGCGGCTGGGATGCAGGCAACGCCTACTTCCAGCCCACCAGCTGGCAGATCAGCAACTTTCATGCGGGCACCGGCGCGAGCAACGTGATTCCGGGCAGCGCGGTCATCGACTTCAACTTCCGCTTCTCGACGGAATCGACGCCCGAGTCGCTGCAGAAGCGCGTGCATGCGGTGCTCGATGCGCACGGCGTGGACTGCACGCTCGCCTGGACCATCGGCGGCCTGCCCTTTCTCACGACGCCCGGCGAACTCGTCCGCGCGGTGCAGGCGGCCATTGCCGATGAAACCGGCATCGCCACCGAGCTCTCGACCAGCGGCGGCACCAGCGATGCGCGCTTCATCGCCAAAATCTGCAAGCAGGTGGTCGAGCTCGGCCCGGTCAACGCCAGCATCCACAAGATCGACGAGCACATCGACGTGGCCGAGATCGAGACACTCAAGAACATCTACAAGCGCACCCTGGAGCGCCTCGAAGCGTCGCTCGCCCGATGAGCACCGTTATCGAGCTGATCGAGGCCGGCGCCAAACGGCTGGAAGAAGCCGGCGTTGCCTTCGGCCACGGCACGGCCAACGCCTTCGACGAAGCCGCCTGGCTGGTGCTGTGGCGCCTGAAGCTGCCGCTGGACGACATCGATGCCGTGGCCGACAAGGCCGTCTCGCCGGCCGACGCCGGCAAGGTCGCCGCGCTGCTCGACCAACGCATCGCCACGCGCAAGCCCGCTGCCTATCTCACCAAGGAGGCCTGGCTGCAGGGCGTGCCTTTCTACGTGGACGAGCGCGCCATCGTGCCGCGCAGCTTCATCGCAGAGCTGATCGCCGACGGCAGCATCGACTACTGGCTCGGCGAACACACGCAGCGCGTGCTCGACCTGTGCACCGGCAACGGCAGCCTCGCCATCCTCGCGGCCATGACCTATCCGGACACCACGGTCGATGCCGCCGACCTGTCGGCCGAGGCGCTCGAGGTGGCCGCCATCAACGTCACCCGGCACCAACTCGATGCACGCATCAGGCTGGTCGAATCCGACGGCCTCGCCAACCTGCCCGGCCCCTACGACCTGGTGCTGTGCAACCCGCCCTACGTGAACAGCGCGAGCATGGCCGCCCTGCCCGCCGAATACCGCGCCGAGCCCGAACTGGCGCTGGCCGGCGGCGCCGACGGCATGGACTTCGTGCGCCAGCTGTTTGCCGAGGCGCCTTCGCGCATGAGCGAAGAAGCCGTGCTGGTGCTGGAGATCGGCAACGAGCGCGAATACTTCGAAGCCGCCTTCCCGCAGCTTGAAGTCGTGTGGCTGGAAACCTCCGCAGGCGAGGACCAGGTCCTGCTCGTGACCCGAACCGCGCTGCTGGCCGGCGCCGGCGCGCGTTAGCTGCCGCCGCCGCGCCCCTTTTCGCCGCTTTCCCGCAGCACGGCTGCGGCCTCCTTTTCCGGGTGGTGCCCTCACCATTTGCCCCTTCGCGCCGGGCCGCCACGGGCCGGGCGGGATAATCGCCCCTACGGTTCCTATTTCATGATTACTCTCAAAAACGTCATTCTTCGCCGCAGCGCCAAGGTCCTGCTCGACGGCGCCACCGTCACCATCAATCCCGGTGAGAAGGTCGGCCTTGTCGGACGCAATGGCGCCGGCAAGTCGACCCTGTTCGCGCTCTTCAACGGCTCGCTGCACGAAGACGGCGGCGACTTCTACGTGCCCAAGCAGTGGCGCATGGCGCAGGTGGCGCAGGACATGCCCGAAACCGAAGAGTCGGCCACCGACTTCGTGGTGGGCGGCGACACCCGGCTGGCCGAGCTGCGCGCCTCGCTGGCGGCCATCGAGGCCGCCTACGAAGCCAACCCCGACGACGCCGACATCGGCATGGAACTGGCCCACGCCTACACCGACCTCGCCGACGCCGGCGAACACGACGCCGTGCCGCGCGCGCAGGCGCTGGTGCTCGGGCTGGGCTTCAAGTCGCACGAGCTCGACGAGCCCGTCAACAGCTTCTCGGGCGGCTGGCGCATGCGCCTGCAGCTGGCGCGCGCGCTGATGTGCCCGAGCGACCTGCTGCTGCTCGACGAACCCACCAACCACCTGGACCTGGATGCGCTGGTCTGGCTCGAAGCCTGGCTGCAGAAGTACGCCGGCACCATGATCGTCATCAGCCACGACCGCGAGTTCCTCGACGCCGTGACCGACGTCACGCTGCACATCGCCAACGCCCAGCTCACGCGCTACGGCGGCAACTACAGCAAGTTCGAGGACATGCGCGCGCTGCAGATGGAACAGCAGCAGGTGGCCTTCTCCAAGCAGCAGGACAAGATTGCCCACCTGCAGAAGTTCATCGACCGCTTCAAGGCCAAGGCCAGCAAGGCCAAGCAGGCGCAAAGCCGCGTCAAGGCGCTGGAGCGCATGGAAAAGGTCGCGCCGCTCCTGGCCGAGGCCGACTTCACCTTCGAGTTCAAGGAGCCGGGCAACATCCCCAACCCGATGCTCTCGATCAGCAACGCGAGCTTCGGCTACGAGATCGAAGGCGAAGAGCCCAAGACCATCCTGCGCGGCGTCAGCCGCTCGGTGCTCGCGGGCCAGCGCATCGGCATCCTGGGCGCCAACGGCCAGGGCAAGTCGACGCTGGTGAAAACCATTGCGCGCGAAATGGGTGCGCTGGCCGGCCAGGTCACCGAAGGCAAGGGCCTCAACATCGGCTACTTCGCGCAGCAGGAACTCGACGTGCTGCGCCCGCAGGACAACCCGCTCGAGCACATGGTTCGCATGGCGCGCGAACTGGGAAGCGCCGTCAAGGAAAGCACCGGCGAGCAGGCCTTGCGCGGCTTTCTCGGCAGCTTCAACTTCAGCGGCGACATGGTGAAGCAGCCCGTGGGCACCATGAGCGGCGGCGAGAAGGCGCGCCTGGTGCTCGCGATGATGGTCTGGCAGCGGCCCAACCTGCTGCTGCTGGACGAGCCCACCAACCACCTGGACCTGGCCACGCGCGAGGCGCTGGCGGTGGCGCTCAACGAGTTCGAAGGCACGCTGATGCTGGTGAGCCACGACCGCGCGCTGCTGCGCTCGGTGTGCGACGAGTTCTGGCTCGTGGGCCGCGGCGTGGTCGCCGATTTCGACGGCGACCTCGACGACTACCAGCGCTACCTGCTCGACGAAGCCAAGCGGCTGCGCGAGGAAGCCAAGGTGGCCGTGCGCGAAGCCGCCAATACGGCTGCCCCGGCGCCCAGGCAGGACGCCCAGGACCGCCAGCAGCGCAGCGACCAGGCCAAGCCGATCAAGCGCGAGATCGCGCAGATCGACGAACGGCTGGCCGTGGCCGGCACCGAACGCACTGCGCTCGAGGCGCGCCTGGCGCAGCCGTTGCCGCCAGCCGAGATTGCCGAGGCAGGCAAGCGGCTGAAAGCCCTCAACGACGAAATCGGCCGCCTCGAGGAGCGCTGGCTGGCCCTGTCGGACCAGCTCGAGGCGCTCGCGGCCTGACCTTTCTGCGAAGGAGACGCCCTGCATGCCATCTGCCATCGAACTGGCCCGTGGTGACGAAAAGCTGATCGCGGCCATCCACCGCAGCCGCCGCCTGATCGGCCGCAAGGCGCTGATGGCCGCGGCCGCCAGCGCCGTGCCCCTGCCCGGCATCGACTGGGCAGCCGATGCGGCCCTGCTCTCGCGCCTGGTGCCGCAGATCAGCGCCGAATTCGGCCTGTCGGTCACCCAGGTCGAAAAGCTGGCGCCGCACCAGCGCGAGCGCATCCAGAAGGCCGCCACGACGGTTGGCGCGCTGCTGGTCGGCAGGCTCGTCACGCGCGACCTGCTGATCAAGCTCGCGCGGCATGCCGGCGTGAAGCTCACGGCCAAGCAGGCCGCCAAGTACGTGCCGATTGCCGGGCAGATCGTCTCCGCCGCGCTCGGCTACGCAGCCTTGCGGGCCTTGGGCGAACAGCACATCAAGGATTGCGTTCGCGTGAGCGCGACGCTTTCTCTACCGCCTCCCGGAGCGCTTGCGCCCGCCTGAAGGCGCTTTGATCGAACAGCGCGGTCCCGATCCACCCCGCGGCAATGAGGCCAGCGATCCCCAAGCCGGCCAGGCCGTCGTTCTGCGAACGGAATCCATGGAAAAGAGCCGCGGCAGACAGCAGCGCCAACAGCGCGCACAGCGCGCGGTCGAGCCACAGGCCCGGCGGCAGCGGCCTGCGCACAGCTCAGCCCAACAGGTGAATGCGGGCTGAGCGCGGCGTTACATCGCAGGCGCGATGGCTTCGCTCTTCGCTTGGCTTGTGCGTCGGCCTCACGGCTTTCGGCGCCAGCACCAACTTGCGTGGTTTCATGGCAAATACTCCCTTTCAACTATTCTAGAGTCCAAAGTGAATATTCGCCTGCGCTTAAATCGGCGCCCATGGAGACTATTGCCGCGCGCGCATTGGCAGCGCGCAAATACGCCAGGATGACTCAGAAGCAAGCCGAAGCGGCTTCAGGCGTCAAGCAATCCAACATCTCGAAAATTGAACGCGGCGACACCGGCCGCTCCATGGCCCTGCTCGCGCTGGCACGCGCCTACCGCGTCGACCCCAACTGGCTCGACACCGGCGACGGCCCCGCGCCATGGGACGTACCCCAGCCAGGCACGGCGCGCGACAACGCCGGCGAACCTCCGGGTGCCTACCGGGTCACGCGCACGCCGCCGTCGGGTCCGTCCTTCAATCCCGGCACGCCCGGCACCGTTCCTCTCATCGCATGGACGCAGGTCGCTTCATGGAAGGGGGCCGCGCAAGGAGCGATCCAGGCCGAGCGGTGGCTTCCCTGCGTTGCGCATCACAGCCCCGGCAACACCTACGCGCTGCGCGTGCGCGGCGACAGCATGACCGCGCCGAGCGGCCACCTGAAGAGCTATCCCGCGGAGTCGATCATCTTCGTCGACGCGCAGCGAACGACGCCCGAGGACGGCGAGCGCATCATTGCCAGGCTCGATGCGAGCAACGAAGTCACCTTCAAGGTCTTCAAGCAGGAAGACGGCCGCCGCTGGCTGCTGCCGCTGAACCCGAAGCACGAGCCGATCCGCACCGCGTTCACAGTGCTCGGCACCGTCGTGGGCAAGTGGGAAGACGAGGATTGAGCCTCGCACCGTGCGCGAGTGCGAAGCGCGCGCCAGAGGTCAGGTTGCGTGCAGGTTCGAAGAACATAGTGAAGGCTCTCCTGTGGCCTGCATTCTCCGATCCTCCCTCCTCCAGCAGGCCATCTTCCAGCCCGCCCTTGTGCGGGCTGTTTTTTTGCCGACGCCGATCTGCGGGCAATAAAAAAAGCCGCTCGGTGGAGCGGCTTCTTGTATGGGTCTGGTAGGACGTACTGGATTCGAACCAGTGACCAACGGATTAAAAGTCCGCTGCTCTACCAACTGAGCTAACGTCCCGGAACCAATTTCTTCTTTTTCGTTTTCTCTTTGCCGGTTGAATCCGGCAAAGCCAAAGATTATAGCGTGGCGTTGCTCGCAATCCTGTCGAGAACCCAACCTGCTGCACATTGGCCGAAAGTCGCGGTCACGCTCACCACCGAACCATAGCCATGGCAGTTGAGCGAACCGTCGCCTTCCTCGATGGCGCAGGAGGCATCGGGCGGTGCGACGCTCTCGCGGCTGAAGACGCAGGCCACGCCGATCTTGCGGCCCTCGCGCGGAGCGCCATGCTCCTTGCGAAGGCGCTGGCGAAGTTGGGCCAGCAGCGGGTCGTGCGTGACGAGCGCGAGATCGTCGATGTCGACCTTGTGCGCCTGCCGCTTGCCGCCGGCCGCGCCCACGGTCACGAAGGCGGTGCGCGACGCGCGCGCCCATGCGGCCATCGCGAGCTTGGCCTTGACCTGGTCGCACGCGTCGATGACGGCCGTCGCGGGACCGTTGGCAGCCTGCGCCGCATCGAGCAATGCCGTCCAGTTGCCGGGCTCGACGAATTCATCGAGCGCGAGCACCTGGCAGCCGGGGTTGATCTGCGCGATGCGATCGCGCATGGCCTCGACCTTGGCCTGCCCCACGGTTGCATCGAGCGCGTGGATCTGCCGGTTGATGTTCGACTCCGAGACGTGATCGAGATCGACCAGCGTGAGCCGCCCCACGCCACTGCGTGCCAGCGCCTCGACTGCCCACGAGCCCACGCCGCCGATGCCGGCGACGAGCACGTGGGCGTTGCGGATGCGCGCGGCACCAGCCACGCCGTACAGGCGTTCGAGGCCGCCGAAGCGGCGCGCGAAGTGGGGCGCCGCGGTGTCGGTGACGACATTCGCGGCGGCGGTCGCTGCTTCAGGAAGGGCGGTTGCTGAACTCAAGCGGAGGATCCCGCCGTTGCTAGCGCAGGCGCGAGAGACGCTCGCGGCCGGCCTGGGCGGCTTCAGACTGTGGATAGGCCTTGGTCAGGTCTTCCAGCGTGCGGCGCGCGGCGCGCGTGTCTTTCAGCTCGATCTGGCAGTTGGCGATCGACAGCACGGCCTCGGGAGCCTTGGCGTGGTCGGGCGCAAGCGACAGCATGGAGCGGAAGTTCGCGATGGCCTCGTTGTAGTTGCGCGTGGCGTACTGCGCATTGCCGAGCCAGAACAGCGCCGAAGCGTTGTAGCCGCTTTGCGGGTAGCGCTTGACGAACTCGGCAAACGCGGTCTGCGCCTGCGCGAACTGGCCTGCGCGGAAGATGCCGAGGGCGGCGTCGAAGTCGGCCTTTTCCTTGGGGTCGGCGGTGAACTCGCGGCCATCCACGGACACCTTCGTCGGCTCGTTCTGCTTGAGCCGGTCGTCGATGGTGGCCTGGCGCGACTGCATCTCGGCCACGGTGCGCTGCAGCTGCTCGTTCTGGCCGGTCATGCGCGCAAGGTCGCCCCGCATCTGCTCGATCTGGTTCTGCAGGTCGAGCAGGCTGCGGCGCAGCTGGCCGTTTTCGTCGGTCAGCCGCTGGTCGGTCTGCTGGCGCATGGCCTCCACCCGCTGCCGCAGGTCGAGGATGGCGCGGCGCGCCTCGTCATCCTCGAACAACGCGGCCTGCGAGCCGGCCGAAACGCAGAGCAAGGCGGCAGCCAGCGCCGCGCCTCGCAACAGGGCGTGTTGCATCACCGGGTGTAGCGGATTTCAGCGCGGCGGTTCTGCGCCCAGACTTCTTCGCCCGAGCCCTGCACCGCTGGCTTTTCCTTGCCGAAGCTCACGGCTTCGATCTGGGAGTCGTTCACGCCCAAGAGCGTCAGCGCGCGGCGGACGGCTTCGGAGCGCTTCTGGCCGAGTGCCAGGTTGTACTCGCGGCCGCCGCGCTCGTCGGTGTGGCCTTCGATGGAAACGCGGCGCTGCGGGTTGGCCTTGAGGAAACGGGCGTGCCCGTCGATCAGGGACTGGAACTCGGGCTTGACCGTGTAGCTGTCGTAGTCGAAATAGACGATCCGTTCGATACCGACCGGCCCTTGAGCGGTACCGGCATTGGGATCGATGGTGACGGGCGCCACCGCGCTCGCGCTGCCCTGCTGGCCGCCGGCGGTGCCGGAGCGGTCGGTCACCGGGGTGTCGTTGAGCTTGGTGCCCGACGAGCAGCCGGCAATCAGAGCCACGATGGCCAGCGAATAAATCGTACGTTTCAACATTGGGTACTCCTCAAATAAACCTTGGTCATTGCTTTTGAAACGGACCCCAGTCCGGTTCTCTTATGTCTCCGCCCTGTCCCGCCAGCCGTGCCTTTATTTTTCCATCCAGCGTGGTCGTCATGAGCGCTTCGCGGCCTTGCAGGTGCGTTGCATAGACGATCAGCTTGCTGTTGGGGGCAAAACTCGGGCTTTCGTCTGCCGAGGTGTCGGTGATGGCCGAGACATTGCCGGTGGCCAACTCCATCACATGGAGTTTGAAGGCACCGCCAACGCGGGAGATGTAGGCCAACCACCGGCCATCGCCGCTGACAGAAGGAGAAATGTTGTAGGTGCCGCTGAAGGTGACGCGCGTCGGCGCACCGCCGCTGGCGCTCATCTTGTAGATCTGCGGAGCACCGCCGCGGTCGCTCACGAAGTAGATCGTGCTGCCGTCGGCGGAATAGACCGGCTCGGTGTCGATGCTGGCGCTCTGGGTCAGCCGGCGCGGCTCGCCGCCGCTCGCGGGGATCGTGTAGAGCTGGGAGCCGCCGTCTCGGCTGAGCGTGACGGCCAGCGAGCCGCCATCGGGCGCCCATGCCGGCGCGCTGTTGGAGCCGCGGAAGTTGGCCAGCAGACGGCGCTGCCCGCTTGCCACGTTGTGCACGTAGACCACGGGCTTGCGCGACTCGAACGACACGTACGCCAGCTGCTGCCCGTTGGACGACCAGACTGGCGAGATGATGGGTTCCGGGCTCGCGAGCGCGGCCTGCGCATTCTCGCCGTCGGCATCCGCCACCCAGAGCGAATAGCGGCTGCCGCCCTTGGTCACGTAGGCGATGCGGGTCGAGAAGATGCCCTTGTCGCCGGTCAGCTTTTCATAGACGTAGTCGGCAATGCGGTGCGACGCGAGCCTCAGGTCGCCTTGCGGAACGGTGTAGCTCTGGCCACCGAGGTCCTGTCCGCGCACCACGTCCCAGAGGCGGAAGCGCACGTCGAAGCGGCCGTCGGCCAGGCGGGTGACGCTGCCCACCACGAGCGAATCCGCCGTTCGCTGGCGCCACAGCGCGAGGTCGGGGCGCGAGGCTTCGTCCAGCGCCTGCCCCGAAGCATCGACGCCGCGGAACTGGCCGCTGCGCTCGAGGTCGGCCTGCACGATCTCGGAGATCTTCTGCGGCGAGGCGTCCTGCCCCTTGAACGGAACCAGTGCAATGGGCAGCTGCGTCAGCCCGACGCCCGAAACCTCGACCCGGAACTGAGCGAGCGCGGGCAGCATGGGAGTTGCAGCAAGAGCCGCAATCAAGGTGCGGCGTGCAAAAAGCGATGAAGAAGGAGTTGGAATGGAAACTGGCAACGGCTTGTTCATGCGGTTCGGAGATGTTTCGGGTTAAAAAGTTCTACCCGGTGCGACGGGCCACATGTTACACACTGGTTCGATCGTGCCGTCACAAAACGTGTATTGGGCGATGCGGTCCTACACAGTAGCCCACCGAGGGCCCTTCGGTGGGCCCCGTAGAATCCGCCGCCATGCAAGCATCCCCCGGCAGTGAGACCGCACGCCCTCCCCTGACACGCCGGCTGGCGCGACTCATGACCTGGTTCGGCGGCTCGCGCCACTGGTGGGCCGTCGGGCTCATCGGCGCGCTGCTGGCGGCCGTCACCGAACCCTTGATGGCGGCCCTGCTGAAGCCGCTGCTCGACCGCGGCTTCAACCGCGGCCAACTGGCGCTGTGGATCGTGCCGGCGGCCGTGCTGCTGTTGTTCGCGGTACGCGGCATCGCGCAGTTCATTTCCCAGTATGCGCTCTCGCGCATCGCCAACGAAGGCATGCAGCGGCTGCGCCGCGTGCTGTTCCAGCGCCTGCTCGCGGCCGAGCTCGCCCTGTTCTCGCGCCAGTCGGCCAGCGCGCTCTCGAACACCGTGGTGTACGAGGTGCAGACCGGCTCCATGCTGCTGGTGCAGGCCCTGCTCGGGCTCTCGCGCGACGGCTTCACGCTGGTGGCGCTGCTCGCCTACCTGGTCTACCTGAACTGGAAGCTCACGCTCATCGTCGCCTTCCTGGTACCGAGCATCTCGTGGATCATGAAGGTGTTCTCCAAGCGCCTCTACCGCCTGACGCAGCAGGGCCAGCAGGCCACCGACGAACTGGCCTACGTGGTGGAAGAGAACGTGCTCGCGCACCGCATGGTGCGGCTGCACGGCGCCGAGGCGGCGCAGGGCGAGCGCTTCGAACAGCTGAGCCAGCGCTTGAACCGGCTGGCCGTGAAATCGACCATTGCGCAGGCGGCCACCACGCCGCTCACGCAGATGATGGCCGCGCTCGCGCTGTCGGTGGTGGTGATGATCGCGCTCTGGCAGAGCGGCGAACAGGGCCTGACCGTGGGCGGCTTCGTTGCCTACATCACGGCCATGCTGATGCTGATCGCCCCGATCCGCCGCCTGGCCGACATGGCCGCCCCCATCACGCGCGGCCTCGCGGCGCTCGAGCGCGGCCTGGTGCTGATCGACGAGGTGGCCCCGGAGCCGCAGGGCAGCTTCGCCATCGACCATGCGCAAGGCCGCATCGAACTGCGCGAGGTCAAGGTCAGCTACCGCGGCGAGGACGACGCCCGCGCGCTCGACGGCGTGAACCTGACGATCGAGCCGGGCCAGGTGGTGGCCTTCGTCGGCCCTTCGGGCTCCGGCAAGACCACGCTGGTCAACCTGCTGCCGCGCTTCGTGCTGCCGAGCGGCGGCCAGGTACTGCTCGACGGCCACGACACCAGCGAATGGGAGCTCAGGAGCCTGCGCGCGCAGTTCGCGATGGTGAGCCAGGACGTGGTGATGCTCAACGACACGCTGGCCGCCAACGTGGCGCTGGGCGCCGGAATCGATCGCGAGCGGGTGCAGCAATGCATTGAAGCCGCGAACCTGTCTTCGCACGTCGAAAGCCTGCCGCAGGGCATCGACACCGTGCTCGGCCACAACGCCACGCAGCTCTCCGGCGGCCAGCGCCAGCGCCTGGCCATAGCGCGCGCGCTCTACAAGAACGCGCCCATCCTGCTGCTCGACGAGGCCACCTCGGCGCTCGACACCGAATCGGAGCGGCTGGTGCAGGACGCCCTGCAGCGCCTGATGCAGAACCGCACCACGCTGATCGTCGCGCACCGGCTGTCGACCATCCAGCATGCCGACCGCATCATCGTGATGGAGCAAGGCCGCATCGCCGAGCAGGGCAGCCACGAGCAGTTGATGGCACTGGACGGGCTCTATGCCCGGCTGCAGACGCTGGCGGTGCGCAGCGCGACGCCGGGGCAGGACCCGACGCTCTGACCAGCCTTCAGAGCAGCACGATGTCGTACTGGCCCTGCCCGATCGCAGGCTCGGACTGCAATGAAATCGGCTTGCCGATGAAGTCGCTGAGTCCCGCGAGGTGCTGGCTTTCCTCGTCGAGGAACAGCTCGATCACCTGGGGCGACGACACGATGCGGAACTCGCGCGGCGTGAACTGCCGCGCCTCGCGCAATATCTCGCGCATGGCGTCGTAGGCCACGCTGCGCGCCGTCTTCACGATGCCCTGCCCGCCGCAGGCCGCACAAGGCTCGCACAGCATGTGGGCCAGCGATTCGCGCGTGCGCTTGCGCGTCATCTCGACCAGGCCGAGCTGCGAGAAGCCGCCCGCCGTGGTCTTGACGCGGTCGCGCGCAAGCTGCTTGCGGAACTCGGCCAGCACCTGCTCGCGATGGTCGTCGCGCCCCATGTCGATGAAGTCGACGATGATGATCCCGCCCAGGTTGCGCAGCCGCAGCTGGCGCGCAATGGCCTGCGCCGCTTCCAGGTTGGTCTTGAAGATGGTGTCGTCGAAATTGCGCGCACCGACGAAGCCGCCGGTATTCACGTCCACCGTGGTGAGCGCCTCGGTCTGGTCGACCACGAGGTAGCCGCCCGACTTGAGTTCGACGCGCCGGCCCAGTGCCTTGGCAATTTCCTCGTCGACCGAATACAGGTCGAAGATCGGCCGCTCGCCCTTGTAGTGCTGCAGCTTGCCGGCCGCCTGCGGCATGTATTCGAGCCCGAACTTGAGCAGCGCCTCGAACTGCTCGCGCGAGTCGATGCGGATGGTCTGCGTGTCTTCGCTGGTCATGTCGCGCAGCACGCGCTGCAGCAGGCTCAGGTCCTGGTGCAGCAGCGACATCGGCGGCACTTTGCTCGACGCCTCGCGGATGCGCGACCAGGTCTTGCGCAGGTAGGCGATGTCCTCGGCCAGTTCGGCATCCGACGAATCCTCGCCGTTGGTGCGCAGGATGAAGCCGCCGGTGTTGGCAGGCACCACGCCGCCGCTGTCGGCCGCGGCCGCGGCCTCGATCAGCGCGAGCATGCGCGTGCGCAGCGACTCGCGCTGGTCGGAAGGGATCTTCTGCGAAACGCCGATGTGGTTGTCCTGCGGCAGGAACACCAGCAGCCGGCCGGCAATGCTGATCTGCGTCGACAGCCGCGCACCCTTGGTGCCGATCGGGTCCTTGATCACCTGCACCAGCAGCGACTGGCCTTCGAACACCTGCTTCTCGATGGGCACCATCGGCCCGCCATTGCGGTGGTCGCGCTCGGGGGCCGGCGCGCTGGGCCGGGAGCCCGGCGTGAACGGCGCCACGATGTCCGCCACGTGCAGGAAGGCCGTGCGCTCGAGGCCGACGTCGATGAAGGCCGACTGCATGCCCGGCAGCACGCGCGAGACCTTGCCAAGGTAGATGTTGCCGACCAGCCCGCGCTCCAGCGTGCGTTCGACGTGCAGCTCTTGCACCGCGCCGTGCTCGACCAGCGCCACACGGGTCTCCTGCGGGGACCAGTTGATCAGGATGTCTTGCATGGAATTCTTAGGTATTGAAACCGGCGCTGCGAAGAAGCTGCGCGGTCTCGAACATCGGGAGTCCCATGATGCCCGAATAGGACCCGCTGATGTGCTCGATGTGCGCAGCCGCCGCGCCCTGGATCGCATAGGCGCCGGCCTTGCCGAGCGGCTCGCCGCTGGCGGCATAGCGCGCGATCTGCTTGCGGGTCATGGCCGCGAAGCGCACGCGCGACACGCTGAGCGCCGCATGGCGGCGGCGGCCATGCTGCAGCGCCACGGCCGTCAGCACGCGATGCGTGGCACCCGACAGAAGCGCGAGCATGCGCTCGGCATCGCGCGCATCCTCGGGCTTGCCGAGGATGGTGCGGCCGAGGGCCACCGTGGTGTCGGCGCAGAGCACCGGCGCATCGGAGAGTCCCAGGCGCTGGCGCCGCACGACTGCCGCATCGAGCTTCAGGCCCGTCACGCGCTGCACGTAGGCGGTCGGCGATTCACCGGGCAGCACCGCTTCGAGCGATTCGGCGTCTTCGTCGGCGCCAGCCAGCAACAGTTCGTGGCGAACGCCAAGCTGGCCCAGCAGTTGGGCGCGGCGCGGGCTCTGCGATGCAAGGTAGATGAAGCCGGCGCTCATTCCCGGTGGTACGGATGGCCCGCGTTGACCGACCAGGCCCGGTACAGCTGCTCCACGAGGAGCACACGCGCCATCGCGTGCGGCAGGGTCAGGTCGGACAGGCGGATGCGTTCATGGGCCGCGGCCTTGAAGGCGGGGTCGAGGCCATCGGGGCCGCCGATCACAAGGGCCACGTCGTCGCCCTCGCCTTGCCAGGCCTGCAGCCGCGCGGCCAGCGCCTTGGTGGTGAGCGCGGTGCCGCGCTCATCGAGCACGACGATGCGCATGCCCTTGGCGATGGCGCCCTCGATGCGTTCGCGTTCGGCCGCGTAGAGCGTCTCGAGCGACTTGGAGCCGCGGGGTTCGGTCTTGACGGCGCGCAGTTCGAGCTTGAGCTCGGGCGGGAAGCGCTTGGCGTAGTCGTCCCAGGCAGTCTGCGCCCAGTCGGGCATGCGCTGCCCGACGGCGACCACCAGCAGCTTCATGCGCGGCGGGCAGGCGCCTTCTTGGCAGGCGCCTTCTTGGCCGCAGGCTTCTTCGCCGCTGGCTTGCCGACCACCTTGACGGGCACGCGCGCGGTCGTGGTCTTTTTGGCCGGCGCCTTCTTGGCGGCGGTTTTCTTTGCCGGGCTCCGGCTGGCCTTCTCGGCCTTGGCCTCCTGCTCGGCCGCGCGGATGGCGGTCTTGGCCGCGCTGGCACGGCGCAGGTTGGGCATCTTGGCCGCCACCGGCTTCTTCTCTTCGATCACCTTGGCGGCGGTTGCAAGTGCCGGCTTGGTGCCGCCGAGCTTGGCGCGCACCGGCTTGTCGCCCCAGATCTCCTCGAGGTGGTAGTACTGGCGGATGGCGGGCTGCATGATGTGCGCGACGGCCGCGCCGCAGTCCACGATGATCCACTCGCCGTTGTCCTCGCCCTCGATGCGCGGCTTGCCAAAACCGGCTTCGCGCACGGCATCGCGCACGCTGGCGGCCAGCGCCTTGGTCTGCCGGTTGGAGGTGCCCGAGGCCACGATCACGCGTTCGAACAGCGGTGAGAGATGCTCGGTGTCGAAAACCTGGATGTCCTGCGCCTTGACGTCTTCGAGACCATCGATGATGGCTCGCTGGAGTTTCTGGGTGTCTTTCTTGGCGGCGGCTTCAGTGGTCATCAGGCAGGGCGGTAAAGGTGGTGTTGGTCAATATAGCGTGCAACGGCGGACGGAACCAGCGAGGAAATGTCCTCGCCAAGCGCCGCACGCCGCCGTATGTCGGTGGCGCTGATGTCCATGGCCGGCAATTCGAGCGCCTCGAAATGCGCGCCAGCCGGCAGGCCGGGCAGCATCTTCGGATCAAAACGAGCAGTGCCGCCCGCCGATAATGCGCGATACGCTACAGAAACAATAGCAATGCCGAGTATAGCCTGCCAGCCGTGCCACGTCGGCAACGCGCTGGCCTGGTCGGCGCCCATGATCAGGACGAGCTCGGCTCCGGGCTGTTCCTGCTGCAATTCATGCAGGGTGTCGAGCGTGTAGGTGGGGCCGTCGCGCAACACTTCGCGGCTGTCGACTACCACGGTGCCCTTCAACCCAGAAAACGCCAGCCGCGTCATCGAGAGGCGGTCTTGTGCCGGTGTGAGCGTCCTGCTCTTGTGCCAGGCCTGCCCCGTGGGAATGACATGCAGTTCAGCCAGATCGAGTTGCGCAAGCGCTGCCTCGGCCAGTGCCACATGGGCGTTGTGCGGCGGGTCGAAGGCACCGCCGAAGACACCGATGCGCGGGGCCTTGCCGGAGGGATTCACAACCAGTCGCGCCGCACGATGAAGTCGCTGTACAGCGCGGCTTCGGGGGTGCCCGGCTCCGGCTGCTGCCGGTAGGCCCAGCTGGCCAGCGGCGGCATCGACAGCAGGATCGATTCGGTGCGCCCGCCCGACTGCAGGCCGAAGTGCGTGCCGCGGTCCCACACGAGGTTGAACTCCACGTAGCGTCCGCGCCGGTAGAGCTGGAACGCCCGCTCGCGCTCGCCCCATGGCATGGCGCGGCGGCGCTCCACGATGGGCAGGTAGGCCGGCAGGAAGGCATCGCCCACGGAGCGCAGCATGGCAAAGCCGTTGTCGAATCCGCCCTCGGCGAAGTCGTCGAAGAAGATGCCGCCGATGCCGCGCTGTTCGTTGCGGTGCTTGAGGAAGAAATATTCGTCGCACCAGGTCTTGAAGCGCGGGTACTTGTCGTCGCCGAAGGCCGCCAGCGCGTCGCGGCATACCGTATGGAAGTGAACGGCGTCTTCCTCGAAGCCATAGCAGGGCGTGAGGTCCATGCCGCCGCCGAACCAGCACACCGGATCCCTGCCCTCGGGCAGCGCAGCCAGCATGCGCACGTTCATGTGGACGATGGGCACGTAGGGATTGCGCGGATGGAATACCAGCGAAACGCCCATGGCTTCGAAGGGCGCGCCCGCAAGCTCGGGCCGGTTCTGCGTGGCCGAGGGCGGCAGCCTGGGCCCGCGCACCTGCGAGAAACCGCAACCCGCGCGCTCGAACAGCGCCCCGCCCTCCAGGATGCAGGTGAGGCCGCTGCCCTGCAGTGCCTCGCCGGGCTCCTTTTGCCAGGCGTCGCGCACGCAGGCACCGCCATCGGCCGCCTCGACGGCCGCAACGATCTCCTGCTGCAGCTTGCGCAGGTAGTCGCCGACCGCTGCCGGGTTGGTCTGTTGCATCAGGCGTGCGGGCTGTTGCGCGCGTGGACCGCGCGGTATCCGATGTCCTTGCGGTATTGCGCGCCGTCGAAGCTGATGCGCGCGGCGACTTCGTAGGCCCGCTGCTGCGCGAGCTTCACGCTGTCGGCCAGCACGGTCACGCACAGCACGCGGCCGCCGCTCGTCTTGAGCTCGCCGTCCTGCTGGGTGGTGCCGGCGTGGAACACCACGGCATCGGGCGCCTCGGCCGGAATGCCGGTGATGCGGTCGCCCTTGCGCGGCGAGAGCGGATAGCCATGCGCCGCCATCACCACGCCCAGCGCCACGCGCCGGTCCCACTGCAGTTCGACCTGGTCGAGCGTGCCGTCGGTGGCGTGCCAGAACACTTCGAACAGGTCGGACTTGAGCCGCATCATGATCGGCTGCGTCTCGGGGTCGCCCATGCGGCAATTGAACTCGAGCGTCTTGGGGTGCCCCGACGCGTCGATCATGAGGCCGGCGTAGAGGAAGCCGGTGTACGGGATGCCGTCCTTTTCCATGCCGCGGATGGTCGGCAGGATGATCTCGCGCATCGCGCGCGCATGCACCTCGGCCGTGACCACGGGCGCGGGCGAGTAGGCGCCCATGCCGCCGGTGTTGGGGCCTTCGTCGTTGTCGAGCAGGCGCTTGTGATCCTGGCTGGTGGCCAGCGCGGTCACGTTCTTGCCGTCGCACAGCACGATGAAGCTGGCTTCCTCGCCCTGAAGGAATTCTTCGATGACCACGCGCGCGCCGCCGTCGTTGTGGGACACGCCGAACTTGTTGTCGACCAGCATGAAGTCGACGGCCTCGTGCGCCTCCTGCGCAGTCATGGCCACCACCACGCCCTTGCCGGCGGCCAGGCCATCGGCCTTGACGACGATCGGCGCGCCCTTGGCGTCGATGTAGGCGTGTGCCGCCGCGGCGTCGGTGAAGGCTTCGTACTCGGCGGTGGGAATCTTGTGGCGCTTCATGAAGGCCTTGGAAAAGGCCTTGGAGCTCTCGAGCTGCGCGGCGGCCTGCGTGGGGCCGAAGATGCGCAGGCCGTGCGCGCGGAATTCGTCCACCACGCCGGCCGCCAGCGGCGCCTCGGGGCCGACGACGGTGAGCGCGATCTTTTCCTTGGCCGCCCACTCGCGCAGCGCGGCGGGCTCGGTGATGTCGATGCAGTCGTAGCGCTCGTCGCTCACGGTGCCGCCGTTGCCCGGCGCCACGTACACGCGGCTGACCCGGCTGGCCTGCGCCAACCGCCACGCCAATGCGTGTTCCCGGCCCCCTCCTCCAATTACCAGTACCTTCATTCGTGGGCCTTCTTCATTCGCTGTGGATCAATGTTCATTCATTCGGAGAGCGCGGCGTTGTGATAGACCTCCTGGACGTCGTCCAGGTCTTCGAGCACATCGAGCAGCTTCTGCATCCTGGCCGCGTCCTCGCCGGTCAGTTCGATCGTGTTTTCGGCACGCATGGTGACCTCGGCCACCTCGGGCTTGAGGCCGGCGGCTTCGAGCGCATTCTTGACGGCCTCGAAATCGGCGACGGCGGTGATCACCTCGATGGCGCCGTCGTCGTCGGTGACCACGTCCTCGGCGCCGGCTTCGAGCGCGGCTTCCATCACCTTGTCTTCATTGGTGCCCGGGGCGAAGATGATCTGGCCGCAGTGCTTGAACTGGAAGGCCACCGAGCCTTCGGTGCCCATGTTGCCGCCGTGCTTGGAGAAGGCGTGGCGCACTTCGGCCACGGTGCGCACGCGGTTGTCGGTCATGGTGTCGACGATGATCGCCGCGCCGCCGATGCCGTACCCTTCGTAACGAATTTCTTCGTAATTGACGCCTTCGAGGTTGCCGGTGGCCTTGTCGATGTTGCGCTTGACGGTGTCGATCGGCAGGTTGACCGCCTTGGCCTTCTCGACCGCCAGCCGCAGCCGCGGGTTGGCGCTGAGGTCGCCCCCGCCGGCGCGGGCAGCCACGGTGATTTCACGGATGGCGCGGGTCCAGAGCTTGCCGCGCTTCTCGTCCTGGCGGCCCTTCCGGTGCTGAATGTTTGCCCATTTGCTGTGTCCGGCCATGGCTTTCTATCTCGCTGTCTTGTGTTTTCAAAGCAAGCTCCGAGTTTACTGTCCGGCGCGCACAACGGCCGGCGCGCCAGCGCCAAAGCGGCAAGGTCTTTTGGTGATAATCCTTCGATGACGCCATCGCCTTCCGTCGGGCCCGGGAATCCGACCATCCTGCCGCCGCACACCCCATTACCGCTGTACTACAAGAACGAGGCGGAGCACCAGGCGTTCCTGCGGCGGATCTTCGACAGCACCGCCGCCGACTACGACCGCATCGAGAGCGTGCTGGCCTTCGGCACCGGGCCGTCGTACCGCCGCGCCGCCCTCTCGCAGGCCGGGCTTGCGCCGGGCGCGCAGGTGCTCGACGTCGGCATCGGCACCGGGCTGGTCGCCCGCGAGGCGCTCAGGATCATCGGCCCCAAGGGCAAGCTGGTCGGCGTCGACCCCAGCGTGGGCATGATGGAGCAGGTCGACCTGCCGGGCGTCGAGCTGGTCCAGGGCGTGGCGGAAGCACTGCCCCGGCCGGACGCCAGCTGCGATTTCGTGAGCATGGGCTACGCCATGCGCCACATCAGCGACGTGGCGGCCGCGTTCGGCGAATTCCACCGCGTGCTGCGCCCCGGCGGCCGCCTGGTGGTGCTCGAAATCACCAAGCCGGAGGGCCGCATCGCCACGGCCCTGCTCAAGGGCTACATGCGCGCCGTGGTGCCGCTGATCGCGCGGGTGGTCGGCCGCCGCAGCAACACCTCGGAGTTGTGGCGCTATTACTGGGACACCATCGAAGCCTGCATTCCGCCGGATCGCGTGCTGGAGGCATTGCGCGCCGCGGGCTTCACCGACGTGCGCCGCCAGGCGAGCCTTGGCGTGTTCTCCGAGTACATGGCGCGCAAGCCAGAAAACACCATCGAGGCCGGCTGACCGTGCGAGTCCAGGGCGAAACCCCCTCCTCTCTGCGCGTCGAGCGCCTTTCGCTGCCGGCCAGCCTTGCGCTGGCCGCCAACGGCAGCGCGCCTTTTGCGGCACTCGGCTACGGCACGCCGCATGAACTGGCATGGATGCCGACCGTCAATGCGCGCGTTCTTTCCGGACAAGGCGCGATGGCGGACGTGTGGCACGTGACCGGCGGGCGAGTCGAATCGGGCACCACCGGCATCGCCCGCTGGCGCAGCGACGGCCAGTGGCTGCTCGGCGCCATCGACCTCGACGAATCGGTCGAGAAGCAGGATCTTGCCGAGCTCTCGCATCGCGCCTACCGCGACCTGTTCAAAACCCTCGACCAGGCCGGCGCGCCGCACCTGCTGCGCATCTGGAACTACCTGCCGCAGATCAATGCCGACGGCGGCGGGCTGGAGCGCTACCGCCAGTTCAACCTCGGGCGCCAGGAAGCCTTCTTCGAGGCCGGCCGTGCCGCCTTCGAGGGTGCGCCCGCGGCGTGTGCGCTGGGCATCCACCAGGGCGCGCTGTCGATCCGCTTCCTGGCCGGCCAGGCCGCGCCCCGGCCGGTCGAAAACCCGCGCCAGGTCTCGGCCTACCGCTACCCCGAGACCTACGGCCCGCGCTCGCCCACCTTCTCGCGCGCCGCTCTGGCCGAGATCGGCAATGGCGACGTGGCGCTTTTCATATCGGGCACCGCGAGCATCGTGGGCCATGAAACCGTGCACCATGGCGACGTGCTGGAGCAGACGCGCGAAACGCTGCGCAACCTCGAAGCCGTGATCGCGGCCGCCAACAACCAGGCCACGGCCGCCTTCGCGCTCGCCATGCTCGACTGCGTGGTCTACGTGCGGCATCCGGCCGATACCGACAAGGTGCGCGGCGTGCTCCAGAGCGCGCTCGGTGCCGACGCGCCGATGATCCGCCACGCGGTCTACCTGGAAGCGGACATCTGCCGCAGCGACCTGCTGGTCGAGATCGAAGCCCACGCCGTCGCCCCGGGTCGCCTGCGGGCCTGACCCGGCGCGATCGATCGGACCGGCAACCCCATGTCGATGAACCGCGTGCTGCGCATTCTCACGGCCATTCCGCTTGCGTTGATGCTCTACGCGCTGCTGCTGTTCCTGGGGCTGATCTCGCTGGCCTGGAACCTGGTGGCAATGCTGCTCTACCCGGTGATGCCCGAGGCGCCTGCGCGCACGCTGGGCCGCCTGACCATCGCCTTCGCCTACCGCATGTTCTGGGGCCTGGCCTCGGTGACCGGGATGATGCGCATCGACGCCAGCTGCCTCGACCCGATGCGCAACGAGCCGGGCGTGATCTTCGTGGCCAACCACCCGACCATGCTCGACGCGCTGCTGCTGGTGGCGCGGCTGCCGCGCAGCGCCTGCATCATGAAGGCCGACCTGCTGCGCAACATCTTCCTGGGCGCGGGGGCGCGGCTGGCGCGCTACATCAGCAACGAATCGGCCCGCACCATGGTGCGCCTGGCGGTGGCCGACCTGCGCAACGGCGGCCAGCTGGTGATCTTTCCGGAAGGCACGCGCACCGTGACGCCGCCGCTCAACCCCTTCGGCCCCGGCGTGACGCTGATCGCCAAGCTCGCGCAAGCGCCGATCCAGACCGTGTTCATCGAGACCGACTCGCCCTACCTGAGCAAAGGCTGGCCGCTGTGGCGCGTGCCGCCGCTGCCCATCGTCTTCAGGCTCCGGCTGGGCCAGCGCTTCGCGCCCATGCAGGACAGCCACGTGCTGCAATCGGAGCTGGAACAATACTTTCGCCAACACATGGAACAGCGCGCCACCGACGCGTCCCCCGCATGCCAGACGCCTCGCGCACACACCTTGTCCTGATCCCCAGCTACAACACGGGCGAACGCCTGTTCTCCACGGTCGAAGCAGCGCGCGCGCAGTGGAACCCGGTCTGGGTGGTGGTGGACGGCAGCACCGACGGCACGGGCGAGCGCCTGCAGCAGATGGCCGCCGGCGACCCGGGCCTGCGGGTCTGGCTGCTGCCGCAGAACCAGGGCAAGGGTGCGGCCGTGCTGCATGGCCTGCGTGCGGCGCGCGAGGCCGGCTTCACGCACGCGCTGACCATGGATTCGGACGGCCAGCATCCGGCCGACCTGATTCCTGCCTTCATGAACGCATCGAAGGCGCGGCCCGAGACCATGGTGCTGGGCCGGCCGGTGTTCGATGCCTCCGCCCCGCTGCTGCGCGTGCGCGGACGGCGCGTGTCGAACGGCTGGACCCAGCTCGAGACCCTGTTTGCGGGCGTTGGCGATTCGCTTTACGGATTCCGCGTGTACCCGGTGGCCGACCTGATCGCCGTGATGGCGCGGCAGCCGTGGATGCGGCGCTTCGACTTCGACACCGAAGCCGTCGTGCGGCTCGCCTGGCGCGGCGTCAAGCCCGTGAACATCGACGCGCCGGTGAAGTACCTGACCGCCGAGGAAGGCGGGGTGTCGCACTTTCGCTATGGGCGCGACAACGTGCTGCTGACGTGGATGCACGCGCGCCTGATGGTCGAATTCGTGTTGCGCCTGCCCGGACTACTTTGGCGCAAGGCCCGGCGCCTGCCCCCCTTCCAGGCCTGACGAACGCGAAGCTTGATGAGTGCGGCGGCTAGATCATCCCGCCATTGATCGAGATCACCTGCCCCGTGATGTAGGCCGCCTCGTCGCTGGCCAGGAACGATGCCAGCGCCGCCACTTCCTGCGGCGTGCCGGCGCGCTTCATCGGCACCATCTGGTTGACCATGGCGGGGTCGAAGGCCGCATCGGCCATCGGCGAGGCGATGATGCCGGGCGCAATGGCGTTGACGGTCACGCCGCGCGATGCCACTTCGAGCGACAGCGCCTTGGTCGCGCTGTTGAGCGCCCCCTTGGCGGCGGCATAGTTGACCTGCCCGCGGTTGCCCGTCAGCGCCGAAACGGACGAAATATTGAGAACGCGCCCCCAGCGGGTGCGCATCATCGGCAGCAGCAAGGGCTGCGTCACGCGGAAGAATCCGTTGAGCGAGACGTCGATGACCTTGTGCCACTGGTCGGCGCGCATGCCGGGCAGCACGGCGTCGTCGTGCACGCCGGCGTTGTTGACGACGATCTGGACCGGCCCGCCTTCGAGCATGCGCTCGCAGGCCACGCGGCAGGCATCGTCGCTGCGCAGGTCGAACACATGGCATTCGGCCTTGCCGCCCGCAGCTGCAATGGCGGCCGCCAGTTGCTCCACCGCTTCGGGGCGCGAGTTGGCGTGCAGCAGCACCGTGGCGCCATCGCGCGCCAGGCGCTCGGCCATGGCGGCGCCCAAGGCACCGCTGGCGCCGGTGATCAGTGCGCGTTTTCCTTCGAGCGTCATGGTGCGTGGGCTCCGGTTGCCAGCGGCGTATTCAGCACCACCACCGCGCGGCCTTCGGCCAGCACGCGGGCGCCGCTGTCGCTCACCGCGAATTCGTAGAGGATCTGGTTGGTGTCGCCCGACAGGCGGCGCGCCTGCACCTGCAGCGCACCGTCGATGTCGTCGAGCCGCACCACCGACAGGCGCACGTTGCGCGCGCTTGCGAGGAAGCCGGCCGACGGCGCGCTTCCCTCGGCAGCCAGCAGACCGCCGTGCAGCGCCATGGCTTGCGCCGCGTATTCGATGGCGTTGGGCGCGAGCAGGCCGCCCGCCGTTCGCAGCGGGTTGTCCGGTAGCGCATGCGTGCGGGTGCTGCACTGAATGGACTCGGCATCCCAGCCTTCGAGCCGGTCGAGCAGGCACATGCTGCCGCTGTGCGGAATGCGCTCGGCAATGCCGGCGCGGTCGAGCGTCTGCGCAGCCCTGGTCACGCGCGGCGCTCCAGGTCGGCCACCAGCAGCACGTTGGCAAAGGGCGTTCCTTTGCTCATCGGAATGCTCTGGACGCGAAAGTCCAGCCGCTGCAGCGCCGCCACCCAGTCGGACAGCGGCCGACCCCAGGTGGGCGACACCTTGTGGCCGCGGATGCGCGTCACGGTGCGGTCGACCCACTGGCTGATGGCGAAGCCACGCTTGCTCGATGCATCGCCCACGCGCAGCAGCAGCCGGGCGTTCGCATTGCCGCCGCGCCGAAGCGCGTCGTGTACGCGCCGCAAGACGCCGTCCTGTGCTTCGATGCCCACGTAGTGCAGCACGTCGAGAATCACGACCAGGTCGCATTCGGGCAGCGGCACCGAGCACATGTCGGCGCAGACCAGCCGCGGCGCCGGCTGCAGATGCCCGATGGAAGCCTCGGCGCGCGCCACGTCCTTGGGCATCAGCTCGATGCCCGTGTAGTCAGCGGCTGGCGGCGTGGGCTTCCACGACGAGGGCCATCGGCCGTGCGCCTGCATGCGGCTCATCGATGCGAGCAGGCTCGCGAAGAGCCCCTGCCCGCAGCCGATGTCGACCACGCGGCGGTGCGCCGCATCGATCAGCCCGCGTTCGAGCAGCCCGCGGAACACCGGATCGCGTCCCAGCTTGCCGCGCGCGAAATGCCAGGCGAAGCTGCCGCCCTTCTTGTAGGGAACGGTGGCGGCCTCGTGAAGCTCGCGCCAGGCGGCATCGGTGGAAGAAGGTGCCGATGATGAAGAAGAAGGCAGCACCGCACTCATGATCCAAGGCCTTCCGGCAGGGTGACGGCGTGCAGGCGCTCGGCGCGCAGGCGTTCGAAAAGCAAGGGCAATACCTCCAGCAATACAGGGTTTCCCAAAGGGGTGCGCGCGGCGTTGCCGTCGTGCAGAAGCAGGATGTCGCGCGCCTGCAGCTTGCGGCCCAGGCGCGCCATGACCTTGGCGGGATCGCCTTCGCGTGTGTCGAAGCCGCGGCGCGTCCAGCTCACGAGCGACAGGCCCAGCCGGTGCAGCACCGGCTCGAGGAATGGATTGCGCAGGCCCGCCGGCGCGCGGAAGCAGGTCGGGCGCTGGCCGGTGGTGTCGGCCAGGATGTCCTGCGCGCGCGCGATCTCGCTCGCGAAGCCGCGCGGCCCGAGGAATGAAAAATTGTGCCGGTGCCGCGCCGTGTGGTTCTGGATGCTGTGGCCCCGCGCCACGATCTCGCGCGCCAGCGCCGGGTGGGCCAGCGCGCGCTCGGCAATGCAGAAGAAGGTGGCGCGCTGGCCATGTGCGTCCAGCAGGTCGAGCACCCGGGGCGTGACCTCGGGATCGGGCCCGTCGTCGATGGTGATGGCCACCTGGCGCCGGGCACCGGCGGCTTCGGGCAGGCGCGTGACATTGGGGCCCAGCAGGCTGCTGCGCGGCGTGAGCCCCGCGCCGGTGATCAGCGCGTGGTTCAGCGCAATCGCGCCGATCGCCCAGGGCATGGCGCCCGGCACCATGGCGCCGGCACCGATGGCCGCCACGTGCCAGGCCGCGCTGGCACGAATGGCAAGCGGCCAGGGCCAGGATTCGGTCGGAGCGGCAGAGGCGGACGGCATGGCGCGGGATTTTCCCATCAGCCGCGCCCGGGCGGCGTGGGCGCCACGCGGCGTGCGAACGCGGCCGACAGCAGCAATGCCAGCAAGGCGCCCGGCGCCACCACGCGGCCGATCGACGACAGCGCCGGAATGTCCGAGATCGCGATCAGCCCGAAGGACACCACCGTGGTCAGGTTGGCCAGCATCAGCGACGCCAGCGTGTCCTCGTCGGCCCGCCCGGCCACGCGCAGCTGGTCGAAGAACAGCGCGTAGTTGGAGCCCACCGCCACGATCAGCAGCAGCCCCACCAGGTGCAGGATGCCCAGCGGCACCTGCAGCACGGCCATGCCGCCCAGGGTGAGCACCACCGCGAAGACCAGCGGCTGGCACACCGCGAGAAGGCGCCGGCCCGAGCGCAGGTAGATGCCGAGCAGCACCACCACCGCCAGCGCGCCGAGCAGCACCTGCACGAAGGCCTCGTGCAGGTAGCGCTGGTAGAGCCCCGCGAGTTCGCGGCCCACATCGACCACCTGCACCTCGGGCACACCCGCCAGCGCCGCTTCGAGCCGGCGCGCGTCGAACTTCGCCCCGGGGTGCAGCACCACCAGCGTCGACCAGCCGCCGCCGGGGCGCTGGTACATGAGCGTGTTGACGACCGAACCGAGCGGGCCGTCCGCCAGGTCGGCGCGCCGCACGGGCGCGAGCTTGCGCGCGGCTTCGACATCGGCCAGGAAGGGCCCGAGGCGTGCGGCCGGCAGCGGCGAGCCCTGCGTGGCCTCGGCCAGCCGGGTGCGCAGCGTGTCGCCGTCGGGCAGGCTGGCGAGCCGGGCCGACTGGGTCGCGATGCTCGGCAATACGCGCGTCACGGCCTCGAAGCCGCCAAGCTCGCCTTTGTCAACGAGTGCCTCGAGCCGCGCGGTGGCGGCTTCGGTGTTGCGCAGTGCGCTTTCTTCATCGGCGCCGTAGACCACGACCAGCGTGCCGCCGTCACCGGTGCCGATGTCGGCGCGCAGCATCTCGTCGAGCTGCTGGGCCGACTTGGGCACCGGGCTCATGGCGCCGAGGTCGGCGCGCCACAGATGGCCGCCCTGCCAGATGACCAGCACCAGCGCTGCCACGCCGAGCCCGGCGAGCACCCAGCGCAGGTGCGGCAGGCCGCGCACCAGCACGCCGGCCGCGTGCGCCATGTACCGGCGCATGCCCATGCCGGTGGCGCCATCGGGTGCGAGCACGGGCAATGCGTAGCGCGTGGCCAGCGCCGCGGCCACGAGCCCTGCGATGGAGAACACGCCCAGCTGCGCCAGACCCGGGAAGCCCGAGAACACCAGCGCCGCGAAGCCGCACACCGAGGTCAGCAGCCCGAGCCGCACGGTGGGCCAGTGCACCTCGCGCCAGCGCGCCCAGCCGGTGCCGGCCACGGCCGCGCCACGCGCCTGGATCAGGTAGTAGATGGCGTAGTCGACGGTCTCGCCGATCAGCGTGCTGCCGAAGCCCAGCGTCATGCCGTGCACCGAGCCGAACACCACGCTGACCGCCGCGGTCCCCACCACCACGCCGGTGGCCACGGGCAGGAAGGCGATGACCAGCGCGCGCGGCGACGCAAAGGCCAGCAGCAGCAGGCCGCCCATCACGATGCCGCCCACGATCGCGAGGTGGATCGCCTCGGTCTTGATCTTGTCGCGGCTCAGCACCGAGAACACGGGCGGGCCGCTCAGCAGCAGCTTCGGCCGGGTGGCTTCGTCCATGCCGCGCGTGGCGGTGTCGAAAGCCGCATGCACGCTTGCAATGGCCTTCGACTGGGCATCGAGATCGCTGCCCGCCGCACGCGTGGTGGCGATCATGAGCGCGCGCGGCGCGCTGCGCGACATCCAGACGCCGTCTTCGCTGCGCGGTGCGCTGGCCGGCGTCAGCTCCACGGCAATGCGCTGGGTCTCGCCGGTGGGATCGCGGTCGAGCAAGGGTTTGATCGCGTTGCCGGCCGGCGTGCCCAGCATCGACAGCGTTTCGTAGATCGCGTCGCGCAGGCCTTCGGCAGTGAAATGTTCGGGCCTCACGCCCGGCGAAAGCTGGTAGCGGTGCGCGAAGACCCAGGTGCCGGCCTCGCTCCAGTCGCCGGTGTCGCCGTTCTGGATCAGGTCGAACAGCCGGCTCTCGCGCATGGACCTGGCCAACGCGCGCGACACGGCCGCGCGCTGCTGCGCGCTCGCGCCGCCCTCGATGCCGAGCATCAGCGTGCGCGATGCCACGCCGCTTTGCAGCTGCTCGATGAGCACCTGCTGCCGCGCGTCGGGGCTCTTGGGCAGGAAAGCGGAAAGGTCTGCGCTGAACTGCGTGCGCGCGATCTGCAGTGCGCCGCCGAGCAGCACCAGTGCCCAGGCCAGCAGCACCAGTGCCCGGCGCTGCCAGTCCGGCGGCCCCTCCCCCGCGGTCCCGCGCGCCCTCACGGCGTGGTGCGCCCGGCAGCGCCCGAAGGCGCGGTGGGTGCGGCGCTTTGGCGCTCGGGCGTGATACTCATCACCGAGCGGTCGCCGCCGACGAACTCCATTTCAAGGCCCAGCACTTCGCTGGCGCGGCCGCTGATGCGGATGCTGCGCACCTGGGCCGCGAGCCGGCTGTCGGCCGGCAGCAGGTCGAGCGTCCAGTTGGCGGCCGAACCGCTCACCGTGCTGCGGAAATAGCGCTGCAGGGTGGCGCCGTCGCCGCTCAGCGTGCCGCGCATGGCTTCGACCAGGCCGAGCAGCTCGGGCATGCTGTCGAGCGTGAGGGTGCGGTTGCGGCCGCCGCGTGAGAGCGTCAGCGTGTTGCCTTCGACCGCCATGGTCTCCACGCGCGGCGACAAGGTGCGCCGCACCAGCTTGTCGGGCGCATCGAAGCTCAGTGTGCCGCGCGCGTCGAGCGGGCCTTCGAGGCCGTGCACGAAGCGCTGCTCGGTGAAGCGGGCCTCGCCGCCCTTCTGCTTGGCAAGCAGCCCCATCAGGTCGGGCAGGTCGAAGGCCCACGCCGGCGCGGCGCAGCAGGCCAGTGCCAGCAGCAGGCTCCTGCAAAGCCAGTCAAACCGAATCTTCGAGCCAGAAATCATGAAAGTTGAACCAGTTGTAGGGATACGCGCGGCACAGGGCATCGAGGCGCGCCACGTAGGCTTCGACCGCCGCGCGGATGCGGCGTTCCCGCTCGGCGGGATCGGATGCCCGCTCGCTGAAGTCGGCCAGAAGGTCGAACCGGACATCGTAGCGCGCACCGCCGCCATAGAGCCCGGCCATGAAGAACACCTTGCGCCGCAGCAGCGCCGCCAGGCGGAACGGGCCGTCGTTGAAACTCGCCGGCTGCCCCAGGAACGGCAGCACGATGTTGTTGCCGCGCTGCTGCGCGGGCTGGTCCTCGCTGCCCGGCAGGGTGCGGTCGACCAGCATGCCGCCGAGCCCGCCGCCGTCGAGCCAGTCTCGCAGCGCGAGCATCGAATGAGGGCGGCCGAGCGCGATCACGTGGGGCCGCAGCTCGGGCAGGCTGATCGCGTTGAGGATGGCCGTGATGCGCTGCGCATTGTCCGGATACATCAGCATCGCAAGCCGCAGTTCGTGCTTGTGCCGGCTGTTGTGCTTGCAGGCGCCCAGGGCCTCGAAGCTGCCGACGTGCGCGCCGAGCAGGAAGGCGCCGCGCCCTTTCAGTGCCTCGGCCTCGAGCGCCTGGTTGCCCTCGACCCTGACATCGAACAGGTCCATGCGTCCGCGCAGGAAGTACACGCGGTCGAGCACCGTCGATGCGAAGGCATGCAGCAGGCGGTAGCCGTCGAGCCAGCCGGCATGCGGGCCGATGGCCCTGAACAGGTAGCGCTTGATGTGGCGCCGCGGCGCGGGAGCGAACAGCAGGAAGTACAGGCTGATCGGCGGCAGCAGCAGGCGCGTGATGCGGCGCCCGCACACCAGTGCCATCAGGCAGATGAAGCGCAGCGCCAGCATGTTGCTGCGTTCGGGAGCGTGCGCCCAGTCGCCGCGCTGGCCTGCCTGCGCCGCGTCTTTCACGGCGCGCGTCTCGGCGTCGGTGTGGTTCATCACGCAGACTCTGGCACGGCGGCCCAGCGGCCGGTGACAGCCAGCACGCCGTCGCAGCGCACGTCGAAGCGCACGCCGCGCGCGGCGCCGGACTCGGGCTGCAGTTCGATGGAGAGCATGCTGCCCGGCCGCACGGGCGCCAGGAACTTGGCGGCCGCGAGCGTGGGATGGGTGCCCAGCCGGGCGACCAGCGCCGGCACGCGCTGCACGGCTTCCATGACCTCGGCCAGTATCAGCGCTCCCGGCAGCAGCGGCTGGCCGGGGAAGTGCCCCGCGAACGCCGGGTGATCAACGGGCACCGCATGGGCCAGTTGCACCGGCGTGTCGTCTTCCGCCAGCTGCGCGAGCGCGAATTCGCGCAGCGCACGCGCCGTGAGCTTGCCGGTGCCTTCGCGCGGAAAGGCCTTCACCTGCACCACGCGGCGCGGCACGAACACCGGCTCCAGCCGCTGGCGCAGCGCGGCAATGATCTGGCCGGCCGAGAGCGTGGGCGCCACCACGAAGGCCACGGGGCGCACCACGCCGTCGGCCACTTCGTCGGGCAGCCAGAACGCGCCGTCCTCGACGCCCGCGATGCTGTTGAGGTGGTAGTTCAGATGCGCGAGCGAGCTGCGCCGGCCCGCGACATGGATCAGGTCGTTGGCGCGGCCCAGCAGGCGGAAGCGGCGCGCGTCGAGCAGTTCGAGCACATCGGCCATCGGTGTGGGCTCGGGCAGGAAGTCGCCGCTGAAGATGAAGCGCTCGGCCCCGTCGCCCTCGCCTGCTTCGGCATGCACGCGGATCTCGCCGAAGGTGTCCCAGACTTCGCTCTGCGTGGTGCGGCGGGTGGCGACCTGGCCGGATTCGGTGCTGCCGTAGATCTCGATCAATACGCCGCCGAGCGCCTGCTCGGCCTGGGCCGCGAGCTGCGGCGAAAGCGGCGCGGTGGCGGAAAGCACCAGGTCGACCGGCGGCAGCTCGATGCCCGAGAGCAGCAGCGTCTTCAGGTGGAAAGGTGTGGTGACCAGCGCGCGCGGCCGCGGCACCGAGGCCAGCGTCCTGGCCACGTCGGCCGGAAAGAACGGCCGTCCGCTGTCGAATGCAGCACCGCCGAGCATGGCCAGCAGCGCCGACGACTCCAGCCCGTAGCTGTGCTGCACAGGCACGGTCGCAACCAGCGTCAGGCCGGCGAGCGATGGCAGGCCGAGCAGGCTGGAGAGCCGTTCCACGGCCACCGCGACATCGCCGACCAGCGTGTCCCAGCGCTTGGCATGCGGCTGCGGCGCGCCGGTGGAGCCGGAGGTCAGCAGGCTCACGGCATGCATGGCGCCGTCGATGGCTGGAACCTCAACGCCGGCCCCTTCGGAACCACACCGGTATTCGACCAGCAGGCGCGGCATGCCGGGCGTGGCGAGCGCGGCATCATCGATCAGGGCAAAAAGATTCGAGCCGCCGGATTCGAGCAGGCGCGCGAGCGTGTCGGGCCGCGCGTCGGGCGGCAGCAGGCTCGCATGGCCACGCACCAGCGCAGCCGCCAGGCCGACCGCAAACGCATAGCGGTCGACACAGAGATTGACCGCCCTGCCCTCGGCAGGCAGCGTCGGCGCGAAGCGGGCCACGTCGGCCAGGAACTGGCGCGTGCTCACGGGCACGCCGGCGCGCCAGGCCAGCGGTGCATCGAGGTCCCGATGGGCGATCAGCGGCAGCAGGCGGGTATCGGTGCTCACGCGGTCGGCCTCTGCTTCAATGGCTGCCGCTGCCGTGGTCGACGGGCGAAGCGCCCTGGAAGGCGCGCACCGCATCGATGAGCCGCGTGCGCTCGAACTCGGGGTGCAGCCGGTAGCGCACCAGGTGCTCGCCCACGAAAAGAAGCGTGACCGACAGCGGCGTCAGCACGTTCGCGAGCAGCGACCAGGCCGAAAAAGGCAGCGTCAGGTACACCACGATCGACGACACCACCACCAGCGCGAAATACACGGTCCAGATGCGCGTGAGCGTCGTCGTGTAGGCCAGCATGTGGCCCTTGAGCGGATGCACGCGCTGCGCGAACTGCGTGATCAGCGGCAGGCCGGGGCCGCGCAGCGAGGCGCCGAACCAGCCGCACAGGAGGCCGTTGATGGCGACATGCTGGAACACGTAGAGCCGGTTGGTGTCGCCCGCCTCACCCAGGAACACGAGCGCAAAGCCCCCGATGCCCAGCAGCAGGGCCGCGGCAAAACCCCAGCGGCCGAACTTGCTCGCGGCGAAGCCCATGGCGGCCAGCCACAGCGGGCCGAGCAGCACCACCACGGCCCACGGCTCGGTGGGGTGGAACAGCATCATCCAGTGGGAGAGGCCGGCATAGGCCACTCCCACCAGCAGCAGGAGCGCCAGTCGCCATCGAGACATGGATCAGGAAGCGCTGCGATGCTGGGCGACGTGGGTCGCGAGCGTGCGCAGCGACTGGAAGATCTGCTGATTGCGCTCATCGTCCGAGCGCAGCTGGAAGCCGTAGCGCCGGGACACTTCGAGCGCGACTTCGAGGATGTCGATGGAGTCGAGGCCCAGGCCTTCGCCATACAGCGGATCGGTGGGCACGATGTCCTCGGGCGCGACTTCGAGATTGAGCGCGTTCACCAGCAGGACGGCCAACTCTTTTTCAATCGGCGACTGTTCAGGTGAATCGCCGGCGGCGGGAATGGGGGGCTGAGCAGTCGATGACAAGAAAACCTCCTGAAACTTTTTCCGTAACTACCTCGGGGGCCGTGGATTATAGGAGGGAGGCTTGATTAGACTGCCCGCTTCGATACGACCCGGAGCCCCTCATGGCCGACCCTCTCTTGATCGCGCGCCACGACACCATCGAGTGCACCCTGCTGCCCAGCCTGGCCAACCGCCACGGCCTGATCACCGGCGCCACCGGCACCGGCAAGACAGTCACCCTGCAGACCATGGCCGAAAAGCTCTCGGGCATCGGCGTTCCGGTGTTCATGGCCGACGTCAAGGGCGACCTGACCGGCATGAGCCAGAAAGGCAGCATCGGCGAAAAAATGGCGGCCACGCTCAAGGAGCGGGGCATCGATCTGCCCGAATCGGACGCCTGCCCCGTCACCCTGTGGGACGTGTTCGGCGAGCAGGGGCATCCGGTGCGCGCCACCGTCTCCGACATGGGCCCCCTGCTGCTGGGCCGCATGCTCGACGTGAATGAAACGCAGGCCGGCGTGCTGAACCTGGTGTTCAAGATCGCCGACGACAACGGCCTGCTGCTGCTCGACCTGAAGGATCTGCGCGCCATGCTGCAGTACGTGGGCGAGAACGCGAGCCAGTTCACCACCGAGTACGGCAACATCAGCGCCGCCAGCGTGGGCGCCATCCAGCGCGGCCTGCTGCAGATCGAGACCCAGGGCGGCGAGAAGTTCTTCGGCGAGCCGATGCTCAACATCGCCGACTTCATGCAAACGGTGGGTGGCAAGGGCGTGGTCAACATCCTGGCGGCCGACAAGCTCATGAACTCGCCGCGGCTCTACGCCACCTTCCTGCTCTGGATGCTGTCGGAACTGTTCGAACAGCTGCCCGAGATCGGCGACCCCGAACAGCCCAAGCTGGCCTTCTTCTTCGACGAAGCCCACCTGCTCTTCAACGAGGCGCCCAAGGCGCTGGTGGAGCGCATCGAGCTCGTGGTGCGGCTGGTGCGCTCCAAGGGCGTGGGCGTGTATTTCGTGACGCAGAACCCGCTGGACATTCCGGATTCGGTGCTGGCCCAGCTGGGCAACCGCGTCCAGCATGCGCTGCGCGCCTTCACGCCGCGCGACCAGAAGGCCGTCAAGGCCACGGCCACCACCATGCGCCAGAAGCCGGGGCTGGACATCGAAACCGCGATCACCGAGCTTGCGGTGGGCGAGGCGCTGGTGAGTTTTCTCGATGCCAAGGGGCGCCCCAGCGTGACCGAGCGCGTGTTCGTGGTGCCGCCCGGCAGCCAGATCGGCCCCGTCACGGCCGCGCAGCGCCAGGCGGTCATTGCCAATTCGCTCGTCGCCGGCGTGTACGAGAAGACCGTGGACCGCGAATCGGCCTACGAAAAGCTCAAGGGCCGGGCCGAAACCGCGCCCGATGCACCGCCGGCCAAAACGGCGGGCGGCGGCAAGGGTGCGGCCGCAACGTCTGAAGGCAGCAGCATGCTGAACGACCTGCTTTTCGGCAGCACGGGCCCGCGCGGCGGCAAGCGGGACGGGCTGGTGCAGACCATGGCCAAGTCGGCGGTGCGGACCATGGGCACCTCGGTCGGCAAGGAGATCCTGCGCGGCGTGCTGGGCGGCATCTTCGGCGCCAAGAAGCGCTGAGAAAGGCCGCAGGGCCGCTCACCAGCGCAGCAGGCGCGGCCCGAGCACGGCGCCCACCAGCACGGGCAGCGCGATGCCGCTCACGTACCAGACCGCGAGGAAAGGCGCCGTCAATTCCATGCAGTGCAGCGCATAGACCGCCGCACCCACCCCGCCGGCCAGCGCGCCGGCGGCCGCACCGGCCAGCGCGGGCCGCGTGGGCGCCAGCCCCTTCAGGGCCAGCAGTGCCGCCGCAAAGACCGGCAGCGCCATGAGCCCGATGCTGACCGCGCAAACACGCCACGATTCGCCCATGAGCAAGGGCATGCGCTCTTCGGCCGGCGCGTTGAACCAGGCCAGGGCCGCCATCGCCCACACGGCAAGCACCGGCACCGCGATGCCGATCCAGGCGCGCCGCACCGGCACGCCTGGCCGCGCGAGGCGCTGCGCCATCACGAAGGCGGCCGCCGCAATGCACAGCGGAAACAGCACCTTGACCCAGAACATCGGCCAGAACATGGCCTGCACCAGGTCGCGGCGCAATCCGTATTCGGTGAACAGGATCGCGAACGACAGCGGCAGCCCGGCGAGCAGCGCAAGGGCCAGGCGGCGCCCCGCGGCGCGGCGCGGCGCGGCCGTGGCGCCGGTCGCCAGCATGGCCACAAGATCGTCGGTCTTCATGGCGCCTTGCTCCTGAGCCTGGCGGCGAGCGCCTTGAGCCCGCGGTGGATGCCCACCTTCACGGCCGATTCGGACATGCCGGTCAGGCTTGCCGTCTCGGCCACCGAGAGGCCTTCGAGCTTCACGTGCACGATCGGCAGGCGCTGGCGCTCCGGCAGGGTCTGCAGCAGGCCGCCCAGGTCGCGCCGCGCATCGCTGGCCTCGATGGCCGATTCGGCGAACACCGCCAGGTCGTCGTCCAGCGGGTCATGCAGCGCTTCGCGCGCGGACTTGGCGCGCAGCAGGTCGATCATCTTGTAGCGCGCAATCGCATGCACCCAGGCCGTCAGCGGCTGGTCGCTCTGGTAGGTGTGGCGCTGGTTGTGCATGGCGAGCAGGCATTCCTGGACAAGATCTTCCACTTCATCGGGCCAGCCGAACAGGCGCTTGCCCAGAAAGGCGCGCAGATGCGCGCTGAGTTTTTGCAGAAATTCGCGATAAGCGGCTGCGTCGCCGTCGAGGCCGCGCAGGAACAGGCTGCGCAGCGCGGCTTCGGCGTCGCTCGTTCGCCTACTGCTGTCCATTGTGTTTCGTGCCATCGGACCGGCTGGTTACAGCCCTTTCGGAAAAAAGATCCCGCCGGATTGTGCCGTGCCCGGCGCAGACGCCGGCTGCGTCCTCGGCTAAGCTCGCCCGAACCCGTGGAAGGAGCGCCCCATGCACCCTGCCAGTTCATGCCCTGAACAGTCCGCCGCCCGGAGCTGACGCCGATGCTGGCCGGGCTGGTTTCGCACCCCTGGGCCTATCCGGCGCTGGAGACGGTGCATATCGTCGGCATCGCGCTGCTGTTCGGCGGGCTGCTGGTGTTCGAGTTGCGCGTACTCGGCCTTGGCCGGGAACTGCCGCAAAGGCAGTTGGCGCATCTGACGCTGTTGCCGGCGCTTGTCGGCTTCGGACTGTGCGCCGCCACCGGCCTCACGATGTTTTCCACGCAGCCCGGCGAGCTGCTGGCCAATTCCGCCTTTCGCATCAAGCTGTTCCTGATCGGCCTGGCAGGCGCCAACGCCATCTGGTTCCACCTTCGAGGCGGACTCGCATCCACCGGCGCCATATCCAGGCTGCAATGCCTGCTCTCGCTGGGGTTTTGGCTCGCTGTCATCATCTGCGGGCGCTGGATTGCCTACGTCTGAGCAAGGAGACCCAGATGATTGAGAGACGCTTGTTCATTGCCGGTTCACTCGGCCTGGCCCTGCCCTCCTGGGCGCACCACGGCTGGAGCAGCTTCGACCAGGACCGCCCGCTCTACCTGGAGGGGCGCGCGACCAAGGTCATGTGGCGCAATCCGCATGGCGAGGTGGAGCTCGAGCTGCCCGAGAACCCGACCCTGCCGGCCGACCTGAAGCAGCGCCCGCTGCCCAGGCAAAGCGCGAATGTCGACGGTCCCGCGCTGCTGGCCAAGGCGCAGCTGCCCACGCGGCGCGACCGCAAGTGGCTGATCGAACTCGCACCGCTCACGCGGCTGCAGGCCTGGGGGCTCGAGGAGATCAAGCCCGGCACCCCGGTGGCCGCGCTGGGCTTCACCTACACCGGTGAAAAAGGCGATCCGGTGCTGCGCGCCGAATACCTGTTCGTCGGCGGCAAGGCCTACGGCCTGCGCTCCTCGCCGGCCTGATCGGCGCACCGGCCGCGGTCCCCGGCGGCAATGACGACCCTCGCGCCCTGCTTGCCAGCCGCGCGAGTGATCGGTACATTGCATTTTTTGAGGGCCTCCAATGTCCGCAGATAGCACAGCGACCCCTTCTGAAGCTGCCGAGATTTCCGCGATCCCCGCCGTCCCTGCGACTTCAGCGATCCCCGTCTCGCCCCTTCCCCCGCTCCACCCTTCCTCGTCGACCGGCCACATCCGGCTGACCTCCCATGCCGGCGGCTTCGGCGCGCTGCCCATCCGCTGGGGTGCGGCCACCGCCACCGAGCGCGGGCCCGTGGTGGGCACCACTACGAAGCGGGCACATCGCAACGTCATCGGTACGCACAGCGGCTCGTACAGCGTCTATCGCGCACTGGCCGTGGCAGCCGGCGCCCTCAAGCGCGAACACAAGGCCGACCTGACCAACACCGCGCCCACCGACGTGATCGGCCCGTACCCGCAGTGGAGCGAGCCCGGGCGCATCGTCTCGCTCGATCCCTGGGGCGCGCTGGTGGCCGATGTGTTCTCCGCCGAACTGGCGGCGGGCTACGACATCCGCCCGACCATCGCAATCACCAAGGCCCACGTGATCCTGCCCGAGGTGATCGAGGCGCTGCAAAGCGGCCGCCTCAAGGCCGACGGCCACTTCCTCACCGCCGGCGGCGCGGCCATGGTGACCAAGGCCGCCATCGAGCCCGTGTGGTACCTGCCCGAAGTGGCGCGGCGCTTCGGCTGCTCCGAAACCGACCTGCGCCGCACGCTGTTCGAGGAAACCGGCGGCATGTACCCCGAACTCGTCACGCGCTCCGACCTCGAGGTGTTCCTGCCGCCCATCGGCGGGCAGACGCTCTACATCTTCGGCAACCCACGCGACCTGGCCAACCCGGAGGTCGAGCTCACCGCGCGCATCCACGACGAATGCAACGGCTCCGACGTGTTCGGCTCCGACATCTGCACCTGCCGCCCCTACCTCACGCACGCCATCGAGGAATGCATCCAGGGCGCGCAGCGCGGCGGCGTGGGCCTCATCGCCTATTCGCGCAAGGAGGGCCGCGCGCTCGGCGAGGTGACCAAATTCCTGGTCTACAACGCGCGCAAGCGCCAGGTCGGCGGCGACACGGCCGACCAGTATTTCGCGCGCACCGAGTGCGTGGCCGGCGTGCAGGACATGCGCTTCCAGGAACTGATGCCCGACGTCTTCCACTGGCTCGGCATCCGGAAGATCCACCGGCTCGTGTCGATGAGCAACATGAAATTCGACGCCATCACCGGCTCGGGCATCGAGATCGGCGAGCGCGTGAACATTCCCGACGAACTGATTCCGGCCGACGCCCGCGTCGAGATGGACGCCAAGATGGCCGCCGGCTATTTCACGCCCGGCCCGGTGCCGGACGCCGAGGAACTCAAGAAGGCCAAGGGCCGGGGATTGGGCGAATGAGCGACAACAAGGCAAACAGCAGCAACGACTACCTGCCCGCCGACGGCTCGGGCAGCCTGCCGCCGGGCAGCGCGGGCGACATCGATCCGGCCATCGAGTTCGCACCGGATACCAGCCACCCCGCGGGCGCCGCCACGGTGCTGCGCACCACCGCCGCCATCCGCGAGCGCGCGGCCGCGCTGCTGGCGCGCGCGCGCCGGGGCGAGTCGCAGTGGTTCCGCATCGCCGGCAGCGACGTGCTCGAAGACGCCGCGCGCACCGTGGCCGAGGTCACGCGCGAGCGCTATCCCTGGGACACCATCCCCTACCACAGCCGCTGGCGCCACTTCGAGGCCGGCGGCATCGACCGGCTGAAGCAGCTCGACCAACTGCTCGGCAAGGGCATCGATGCCCGGCAGCGCGCCAGCGCGCACATCGACCTCGTGCTGGTAAGCGTGCTGCTCGATGCCGGCGCAGGCCCAGGCTGGCACTACATCGAGCCCGCCACGGGCGAGCGCTTCACGCGCTCCGAGGGCCTGGCCATCGCGAGCTTCCATGCCTTCACGAGCGGCCTGTTCTCGTCCAACCCCGACCATCCGCTGCAGGTCGATGCCGCCGGCCTGCGCGGCCTGGTGACCGACCGGCTCGGCGACGCCTTCCAGGTCAGCGACGTCAATCCGCTGGTGGGCCTGCCCGGCCGCGCGGTGCTGCTGCGCCGGCTCGGCGAGGCGATGAGCGAGCAGCCCGAAACCTTCGGCGACGAGGGCCGGCCTGCCGGCATGTTCGATGCGCTGGTCGCCCCATTCGGCGCAGCCGCACCGCCCACGGCCGAGATCACAGCGCACCAGATCCTCTCGCTGCTGCTCGAGACGCTCTCGAGCATCTGGCCCTCCGCCAACACCATCGACAGCATCGCACTCGACGGCAGCGACAGCTCGGGCGGCATCGGCTCGAGCGACCCGGCGCTCGCGCTCGGCGACTGCTGGCGCCACAGCGCGGTGCGCGGCCCGGGCCTCACCAACGGCTGGATGCCGTTCCACAAGCTGTCGCAATGGCTGACCTACTCGCTGCTCGAACCCTTCGAGCGCGCGGGCGTCAAGGTGCGCCAGCTCGATGCGCTCACGGCGCTGCCCGAATACCGCAACGGCGGCCTCTTGATCGACAGCGGCGTGATCGTGCCGAAGGACCCCGCCTTTCTTGCGCGCACCTGGAAAGCCGGCGACGAGTTCATCGTCGAGTGGCGCGCCCTTACCGTGGCGCTGCTCGACGAGCTGGCGCCGCGCGTGCGCAAGATCCTCGACCGCACCGAGGAAGAACTGCCGCTGGCCTGCGTGCTCGAGGGCGGCACCTGGGCCGCGGGCCGCGTGCTGGCACAGCGCTTGCGAGACGGATCGCCACCGCTCCTGATCGAAAGCGACGGCACCGTCTTTTAGACTCTCCGGTCCAGCAACGGCAGAAAAAATCCAATGAGCAACGTCCACCTCGTCGACCACCCCCTCGTCCAGCACAAGCTCACGCTGATGCGCCGCAAGGACGCCTCCACCAACAGCTTCCGCCGGCTCCTGAACGAAATCAGCATGCTCATGGCCTACGAGGTCACGCGCGACATGCCGATGCAGGACATCGAGGTCGAGACCCCGCTCGAGACCATGCAGGCCAAGGTCATCGACGGCAAGAAGCTGGTGCTGGTGTCCATCCTGCGCGCGGGCACCGGCATCCTCGACGGCATGCTCACCGTGGTGCCGGGGGCGCGCGTCGGCCACATCGGCCTGTACCGCGATCCCAAGACGCTCACGGCCGTCGAGTACTACTTCAAGATGCCCGGCGAAATGGAGAACCGCGACGTAATCGTGGTCGACCCGATGCTGGCCACCGGCAACTCGGCGGTGGCCGCGGTCGAACGGCTCAAGGAACTCAACCCCAAGTCGATCAAGTTCGTCTGCCTGCTCACCTGCCCCGAAGGCATCGCGACCATGCAGAAGGCCCATCCCGACGTGCCGATCTACACCGCCGCGATCGACCGCGAGCTCAACAGCCACGGGTACATCCTTCCCGGGCTCGGCGACGCCGGTGACAGAATTTTCGGCACGAAGTGACGCCGACGTCCTCTGACGGCGGCCTGCTGCTCATCTGGCAGCAACAAGAAGATTTCCATACCTCGAGGAGAAGCACCGTGACAGCACGCCGTCAGTTGATCATTCGTTCAGCCGCCATTGCCGCAGCAGCGCTTGCGGCCGGCGCGCCGGGCCTTGCGCTCGCGCAGGCCAAGCTCAAGGTGGCGGCGGTCTACACCGTGCCTTTCGAGCAGCAATGGGTCGGCCGCATCCACAAGGCGCTCAAGGCGGCCGAGGCGCGCGGCGAGATCGAATACAAGGCGACCGAGAACGTCAGCAACGCCGACTACGAGCGCGTGATGCGCGAGTACGCCACCGGCGGCAACCAGCTGATCCTCGGCGAGGTGTTCGGCGTGGAAGCGGCGGCGCGCAAGGTCGCGAAAGACTTTCCCAAGGTCGCCTTCCTCATGGGCTCTTCACTCAAGCCGCAGGCGCCCAACTTCAGCGTGTTCGACAACTACATCCAGGAGCCGGCGTACCTGAGCGGCATGGTGGCTGGCGGCATGACCAAGACCAATCGCATCGGCATGGTCGGCGGCTTTCCGATTCCCGAGGTGAACCGGCTCATGAACGCGTTCATGGCGGGCGCGAAGGAAACCAATCCCAAGGTCGAATTCAGCGTGAGCTTCATCAACAGCTGGTTCGATCCGCCCAAGGCCAAGGAAGCGGCCTTCGCGATGATCGACAAGGGCGCAGACGTGATGTACGCCGAGCGCTTCGGTGTCTCGGACGCGGCCAAGGAAAAGGGCAAGCTCGCCATCGGCAACGTGATCGACACGCAGGCGCAGTACCCCGACACGGTGGTGGCTTCGGCGCTCTGGAACTTCGAACCCTCGGCCGACCGCGCGATCAAGCTCGTGAAGGAAGGCAAGTTCACCGCCGAGGACTACGGCCCCTATTCGATGATGAAGCACAAGGGCTCGGAGCTCGCGCCGCTGGGCACCTTCGAGAAGAAGGTGCCGGCGGACATCGTCGCCAAGGTCAAGGCCAAGCAGGCCGACATCCTCGCAGGCAAGGTCACCATCAAGGTCGACGACTCGCAGCCGAAGTCGACCGCGAAGTGAAGGGTCCGATGACGATGCGCTGGCGTTCTCTTCTCGCGGCCGGCGTGCTGGCCTTCGGCTTGGCCGGCTGTGCCGGTGTCTACAAGAGCCCCGGCGCCGCCGACGGCAGCGTGCGGCTGGACGACACGCCGCGCATCGCGGTGATCTCGGCCTTCCAGCCCGAGCTCACGCTGCTGCTGAACCGGCTCCAGCAGCCGGCGAAGCACAGCGTCAACGGCGTCGAGTTCACTACCGGCACGTTCGAAGGCAAGCCGGTCGTGCTGTTCCTCTCCGGCATCAGCATGACCAACGCGACGATGAACACGCAGCTGGTGCTCGACCGCTTTCGCGTCAGCCACATCGTGTTCAGCGGCATCGCGGGCGGCGTGAACCCGCAGCTGCACGTGGGCGACGTCACGGTGCCGGCGCAATGGGGCCAATACCTCGAAGTGCTGATGGCGCGCGAAACCGCGCCCGGCAAGTTCACCGCGCCGCCCTTCATCACCGATGCCACGCTGCCCAATTTCGGCATGATGCATCCGCGGCCGGTGGAAGTGCGTTCCGCGGCGCATCCGCAGATCGCGCGCAAGTTCTGGTTCGAGGCGGACCCCAAGATGCTCGAGGTGGCGCGCAGCATCCGCAATGTCGACCTCGCGAACTGCAGCGCCGGCAAGTGCCTGGCGCGCAAGCCCCAGCTCGTCGTCGGCGGCAACGGCGTCTCGGGCCAGGCCTTCATGGACAACAAGGCCTACCGCGAATACACCTTCAAGACCTTCCAGGCCAACGTGCTCGACATGGAAACGGCGGCCGTGGGCATGGTGGCCTACAGCAACGGCGTGCCTTACATCGCCTTCCGCTCCCTCAGCGACCTGGCGGGCGGCGGCGAAGGCGAGAACGAGATGGGCACCTTCATGGGCATTGCGGCCGACAACTCGGCCAAGGTCATGCTGGCGTTCCTGGCTGCATGGAAATGACCCTGCCTTTTCTCCCTCCCCTTCCGGGGGAGGGTTGGGGTGGGAGCACGCGGCCTTCGATCGATCACCGTGGCGTTGCGGGCGCTGCTCGCCCCCATCCCAGCCTTCCCCCGGAAGGGGAAGGAGCAATACCTTCATGAGCAGCACAGCGGTTCTCCGCCTCCAGGGCATCACCAAGCGCTTCGGCACCCTCGTGGCCAACGACGCCGTCTCCCTCGACCTGCATGCGGGCGAGGTGCTCGCGCTGCTGGGCGAGAACGGCGCGGGCAAGTCGACGCTCATGTCCATTCTGTTCGGCCACTACGTCGCCGACGAAGGCAGCATCGAGGTGTTCGGTGCGCCACTGCCTGCGGGCAACCCCAAGGCAGCGCTGGCCGCGGGCGTAGGCATGGTGCACCAGCACTTCACGCTGGCCGACAACCTCAGCGTGCTCGACAACGTGATGATGGGCACGGAGCCGCTCTGGCGCCCGGTCTCGCGCCGGGCAGCCGCACGTGCGAAGCTGCTCGAGGTGGCGCAGCGCTTCGGCCTGCCGGTACAGCCCGACGCCAAGATCGGCAGCCTCTCGGTCGGCGAGCGGCAGCGCGTCGAGATACTGAAGGCGCTGTACCGCGGCGCGCGCATCCTGATCCTCGACGAACCGACCGCCGTCCTGACGCCGCAGGAAAGCGAAGCCCTGTTCGCCACGCTCGCACAGATGGTGGCGCAGGGCCTGTCGGTGATCTTCATCAGCCACAAGCTGGGCGAGGTGTTGCGCGTGTCGCAGCGCATCGCGGTGCTGCGCGGCGGCAAGCTGGTGGCCGAGGCGCGCACCGCCGAGACCACGCAGGCGCAGCTCGCGCTGTGGATGGTCGGGCATGAGGTCGAAACCCCGCAGCGCCGGCCCGCCAGATCGGTGGGCGATGCAGTCTGCGTGCTCGACCACGTGAGCACCGCATCGGACAAGGACCAGGGGCAGAACCGGTTGCGCGAGGTGTCGCTCACGCTGCGCGCCGGCGAGATCACCGCCATCGCGGGCGTCTCGGGCAACGGCCAGGCGGCGCTGGCCGAGCTGCTGTGCGGCACGCGCCGCGCCACCTCGGGCACGGCCCTGCTGATGGGCCGCGCGCTGCCGCCCTCGCCCGCCCGGCTGGTGCAGCGCGGCGTCGCGCGCATTCCCGAGGACCGGCACGCGGTTGGCGTGGTCGGCGACCTGCCGGTGTGGGAGAACGCGGTGTCGGAGCGGCTGCGCAGCCCGGTCTTCTCGCGCTGGTCGTGGTTCGTGCGGCGCGCGGCCGCGCGGCTGCATGCGCGGCGCATCGAAAAGGCGTTCAACGTGCGCGGCGCAGGCCCGATGGCGCCGGCCCGTTCGCTTTCGGGCGGCAACATGCAGAAGCTGATCCTCGGGCGCGCGCTGCTCGCGCCCGAGCAGGATGAAGAAGACCCGGACAACAGAAAATACCCGACCCGTGCGCCGCGGCTTATCGTCGCGCACCAGCCGACCTGGGGCCTGGACATCGGCGCCGTCGCCTACGTGCAGCAGCAGCTCATTGCCGCGCGCGATGCGGGTGCGGCGGTGCTGGTGATTTCCGACGACCTCGACGAAGTGCTTGCGCTCGGCGACCGCGTGGCCGTGATGCATGGCGGCCACCTCGGCGAAGCACGCCCGGCCGCGGCCTGGACGCGCGAGGCCATCGGGCTGGCGATGGCCGGCGCGGCGGCGCATCAGCCACACGCGGGAGCCACGCCATGATGCGGCTCGAACGACGCCACCAAAGCTCGCGCGCCGCGCTGGTGCTGGCACCCATCGGCGCGGTAGCCTTCACGATGGCGGTGAGCGCACTGCTCGTGCTCTGGGCCGGCGCGCCGGTCGGCCGCACCTACGCATTGCTGCTGCAGGGCGGCTTCGGCTCGGTGTTCGCGTGGAGCGAAACGCTGACGCGCGCCATTCCGCTGGTCCTCACGGGACTGGCCGCGACGGTCGCCTTCAAGGCGCGACTCTTCAACATCGGCGCCGAGGGGCAGCTGTTCGCGGGCGCCCTCGCGGCCGTGGCCGTGGGCGGCATGCATGGCGGCAGCGGCTTCGAGCTGCCGCCCTGGCTGCTGTTTCCGCTGATGATGCTGGCCGCCGCCGCGGCGGGCGCCCTGCTGCTGCTCGGCCCGGCGCTCATGAAGAACAGGCTCGGCGTCGACGAGGTGGTGACCACGCTGCTGATCAACTTCATCGTGCTGCTCGGCGTGTCGGCGCTGCTCGACGGGCCGATGAAGGACCCGAGCGCCATGGGCTGGCCGCAGAGCGTGTCTCTGCAGTCCGAACTCGAACTCGGCAAGCTGGTCGCGCAAACGCGCGTGCACACCGGCCTCGTCTGGGCCGTGTCGCTCGCCGTGATGGTGTGGGCGATCTTCAAGTACACGGTGCTGGGCTTCGACATTCGCGCAGTCGGCGCCAATGCGCGCGCCGCCGCCTTTGCCGGCGTGCCGGTCACGCGCACCGTGGTGATGGTGGCGCTGCTCTCGGGTGCGCTGGCGGGCCTTGCGGGTGCCATCGAGGTGGCGGGACGCACCAGCTACGTCACGCTCGACATGTCGCCGGGCTACGGCTACACGGGCATCGTGATCGCGATGCTTGCGGGCCTGCATCCCCTGGGCGTGATCGCCGCGGGCGTATTCGTGGCCGGCGTGCTGGTCGGGGCCGACACCATGAGCCGCGCCGCGGGCGTGCCGACCTACATCGCCGACGTGATCGTCGCGGCCTCGCTGGTCGCGGTGCTGGTGGCGACGCTGCTGACGCAATACCGGGTGCGGATGAAATGACCGATCTGGCGCCTGCGTCTTTGCTCCTTCCCCCGCCGGGGGAAGGCTGGGATGGGGGCATCGGCGCCCACATCGAGCGCCGCGTGCCCCCACCCTCCCCCGGAAGGGGAGGGAGAAACACGAAATGACCGACCTGTTCGACATCCTCGCCAACCCGGCTTTCTGGGTCGCGGTGCTGCGCATCGCCACGCCGCTCGTCCTCGGCACGCTGGGCGTGCTGCTGTGCGAGCGCGCGGGCGTGCTCAACCTCGGCATCGAGGGAATCATGGTCGCGGGCGCCTTCACCGGCTGGCTCGCGGTGTATGCCGGCGCGCCGCTCTGGGCCGGCGTCGGCGTGGCCGCGCTCACCGGCATGGCGTTCGGGCTGCTGCACGCCTTTCTCACGGTGGGCCTGGCCCTGTCGCAGCACGTCTCGGGGCTGGGTATCACGCTGCTGGCCACCGCGCTGAGCTACTTCGGCTACCGCGTGAGCTTTCCGAAGGTGAACACGCCGCCGACCATCACGCCGTTCGCGCCGATGGAGTGGCTGCCGGTGCCCATCCTGAATGCACAGACCACGCTCACGCTGTTCGCGCTGCTGCTCGTGCCGGCCGTCGCCTGGGTGCTGTACCGCACGCCGCTCGGGCTCGCCGTGCGCATGGTCGGCGAAAACCCGCAGGCGGCCGAGAGCCAGGGCGTGTCGGTCGCGGCCACGCGTACCGGCGCCATCGTGGCGGGTTCGGCGCTGATGGGCATGGCTGGCTCCTTCCTCACGCTGTCGGCCTTCAATGCCTTCTTCTTCAACATGGTGAACGGCCGCGGCTGGATCTGCGTGGCGCTGGTGGTGTTCGCCTCGTGGCGGCCGGGCAAGGCCCTGCTCGGCGCGCTGCTGTTCGCATTCTTCGATGCGCTGCAGCTGCGGCTGCAACAATCGGGCGATGCCGTGCTGCCCTACCAGATCTACCTGATGCTGCCGTACCTGCTCTCGATCCTCGCGCTGGTGCTGGTGGCGCGCAAGGCGAGCTATCCGCAGGCGCTGATGAAGCCCTATCGCAAGGGGGAGCGTTGATGAAGACGAAGACCGCCGCAGGAGGAGGAATCCTGTTCGCTGCACTGCTGGCGCTATGCGGCGCAGGCGCGCACGCGCTGGGCAGCGACTACGGCTACGACACCTTCAAGACTCCCGATTCGGTCAGCTGGGTGCAACTGTGCGGCACCTGGGGCAAGGACCACCAGGGCACGTACCGCGTGGTCCATGCCGAGCAGTACGCGCAATCCTTTCTCTACGTGCAGCGGATGGCGCGCGATGCCAACGGCAGCCTGCATGCCGCGCACACCACCGCCATCGCCGAACTCGACAACGACCACGCCGAGATCGCGCTCGCCGAACTCACTTGCCGCGCCACGCCGCGCGGCATCGTGGTGACGGCGCGCGCCACCTCCGGCCATGATGACAAGCTGCGCCGCGTGACCATCGAGGTGGGGCCGGCGCCCGGGCAGTACCGCTATCGGGCGCAGCGCACGCGCTGAACGAATCTCCCTCGCGGTCACCTGCGCTGCGCATGCGACCGAAAATCCCCCGCATCCGCACCTCGGAGCCCCCACGATGCTCGACCTCCTGATCACTAACGCCACCCTCCCCGACGGCCGCCCGGACATGTCGATCGCGGTGCAGGGCGGCCGCATCACCGAAGTCACCGCCGGGCTCGACGCGCCGGCGCTCGACAAGCTCGATGCCCAGGGCCTGCTCGTTGCGCCGCATTTCGTCGATCCGCACTTCCACATGGATGCCACGCTGAGCTATGGCCTGCCGCGCATCAACCAGAGCGGCACCTTGCTCGAAGGCATTGCGCTGTGGGGCGAACTCAAGCCGCTGCTCACGGCCGACGCGCTGATCGAGCGTGCGCTGGCCTATTGCGACTGGGCGGTGGCCAAGGGCCTGCTGGCCGTGCGCTCGCATGTGGACACGAGCGACCCGAGCCTGCTCGCGGTCGATGCGCTGCTCGAGGTCAAGCGCAAGGTCGCGCCGTACCTCGACCTGCAGCTCGTGGCCTTTCCGCAGGATGGCGTGCTGCGCTCGGCGGGCGGCGTGGACAACCTGAAGCGCGCGCTCGACAAGGGCGTCGACGTGGTCGGCGGGATTCCGCATTTCGAGCGCACCATGGCCGATGGCGCCGCCAGCGTCAAGCTGCTGATGGAGCTTGCAGCCGAGCGCGGCAAGCTGGTCGACATGCACTGCGATGAGTCGGACGACCCGCTCTCGCGCCACATCGAAACGCTGTCTGCCGAGACCTGGCGCCTCGGCATGCAGGGCCGCGTGACGGGCTCGCACTGCACCTCGATGCATTCGATGGACAACTACTATGTGAGCAAGCTGCTGCCGCTGATTGCGCAAAGCGGCGTCAGCGTCGTTTCCAACCCGCTCATCAACATCACGCTGCAGGGCCGCCACGACAGCTATCCCAAGCGCCGCGGCATGACGCGCGTGCCCGAGCTGATGGCCGCCGGCGTGAACGTCGCCTTCGGCCATGACTGCGTGATGGACCCGTGGTACGGCATGGGCTCGGGCGACATGCTCGAGGTGGCGCACATGGGCCTGCACGTCGCGCAGATGACCAGCCAGGCCGGCATCCGCCAGTGCTTCGAGGCGGTGACCACGAACGCCGCGCGCGTGATGCACCTCGAAGGCTACGGCCTCGAGGCGGGCTGCGACGCGAGCTTCGTGCTGCTGCAGGCGCGCGACCCGGTCGAGGCGATCCGGCTGCGCGCGACGCGGCTCAAGGTGTTCCGCAAGGGGCGCCTGCTGGCGGAAACGCCGGCCGCGACGGCCACGCTGCATCTGCCGGGCCGCGCGCAGGCCACCAGCTGGATGAGCCGCAAGTCCTAGCGTCTCAGGCTTCGGGCGCGATGGCCTCGGCGTACTCGTAGAGCGCGCCCAGGATCTCTTCGCCGCGCTCGTCCGCGGTCTCGGACAGCGCATCGACTTCGCTGAACAGCATCTCGATGGTCCGCGCCCCGCCCTCGCCTTTGAAGAGCCGCGCGATGCGCAGTGCCTCCCAGCGTTCGGCCTCTTCCGGGCTGAGCAGCTCGGGCCAGTTGCGCGCGCGGTAGCGAAAGAGGATTTCCTCGAGCCGCCCGTCGTCGAAGCCGGTGCGGTCCTTGGCGAGCTCCTCGGGCGACAGCGCGCGCAGCTGGTTCAGTCGGCGCCGGTCGCCATTGCCGACGAAGCCGCCGTAGAGGTCCTCATCGACATCGGGCACCGCCTCCTTGGGGCGGGCGTACACCTGCGACCAGATGGCACTCATGTCGGGCAGGTCGCGCGCAATGGCCGCATGGCGCAGCGCTGCATCGAGGTCGACGTTCCAGCGCTCGGCCATGGCCGGCGCGAGCGTGCGCAGGTTGCCGACGACCATGGGCGACTTGTTCAGGTGGATGCCCTTGACCGGCAGGCGGACCATGCCTTCAGGCAGGTCGGCGGTGCGCGTGAACAAGCGCAGGCGCAAAGTCTCAACGTCCAGATCGCGCAGCTCGCTGGGGTCATGGGCCAGGTCCCAGGCGATCAGTTCGTTCTTGTTGGTTGGATGGCTCGCGAGCGGCCACATCACGCCGAGGCAGCCGCGCTCGACCGGGAACATGCCCGACACGTGCAGGAAAGGCCGCGCCGTCTCGCGCATGGCCGGCAGGCCGAGCTCGCTGGCAACGCGGTCCTTCTTGTGCAGGCCGAAGGCGAATTCGAACAGCTTGGGCTGGCGCTCGCGAATGAGCCGCGCCAGTGCGATGGTGGCGCGCACGTCGGACAGCGCATCGTGCGCGGACTCGTGCAGCAGGCCATTGGCGCGCGCCAGGTCCTCGAGCTTGAAGCTGGGCTTGCCGTCTTCCTTCTTCGGCCACTCGATGCCGTCGGGCCGCAGCGCATAGGTGAGGCGCACCACGTCCAACAGGTCCCAGCGGCCGCAGTCGTTCTGCCATTCGCGGGCGTACGGGTCGATGAGGTTGCGCCAGAACAGGAAGCGCGTGACCTCGTCGTCGAAGCGGATGGTGTTGTAGCCCACGCCGATGGTGCCGGGCTGCGAGAAGGCCTTCTCGATCTGCGCGGCAAAGGCATGCTCGGGGATGCCGCGCTCCAGGCAGAGCTGGGGCGTGATGCCGGTGATCAGGCAGGCCTCGGGGCTGGGCAGGTAGTCGGGCGCCGGCTTGCAATAAATCATCAACGGCTCGCCGATCTCATTGAGCTCGGCGTCGGTGCGGATGGCGGCAAACTGCGATGGCCGGTCGCGGCGCGGCACGGCGCCGAAGGTTTCGTAGTCGTGCCAGAGAAAGGTGTGGTTCATTCAGAGCAAGGGGGAAAACAATCGTGCAAGCGCGTCGCCGAGGCGGCGCCAGAAACTCTGCGGCCGGTGGGCGCGCACCGCACCGGAGCTGTGGAGATCGGTCTCGAACTGCGCGGCCAGGGGGCGTGCCAGTTCGGGACCGTAGACCACCGCGCTCACTTCGAAATTGAGCCTGAAGCTGCGGTTATCGAAATTCGCGGTACCGATCATCGCGCAATGGTCGTCGACCACCAAGGTCTTGGAATGCAGCATGCGCGCCTTGTACTCCCAGACCTTGACTCCCGACGCAATCAGCTCATCGAAGTAGGAGCGCGCGGCCGCGCTCACGATGGCCGAATCGCTGCGCCGCGGCACCAGGAGGCGCACGTCCACGCCGCGCAGCGCCGCGCTGGTGAGCGCCATCATGGCGGGCTCGCCGGGCACGAAGTACGGCGTGGTGAGCCAGGCCCGCTCGCTCGCCGAATGGATCGCCTCCACGTGCATGCGATGGATGGGCTCCAGCATGTTGTCCGGGCCGCTGGTCACGATCTGCACGGGAATGTCGCCGGCTTCGACCTGCGGCAGCATCGCGCCCATCAGGTGGTCGATGTCGCGGAGGTCTTCGCCGGTGGCATAGGTCCAGTCCTCGAGGAAGGTGGTCTGAAGCCAGCGCACCGCGCTGCCCTCGATGCGCAGGTGGACGTCATGGTAGGCGTCGGGCCGGGTGCGCTTGTCTTCCTCGTCCGTGATGTTGACGCCACCGGTAAAGCCCACGCGGCCGTCGCACACGACGATCTTGCGGTGGGTGCGGTAGTTGGTCACCGGGCGCAGACGGCGGCCGATGCGCGTGTCGTGGAAGAGCGCAACCTGCACGCCCGCGGCATGCAGCGGCGCCATGAACTTGCGGCCGATGCGCTTGGAGCCCAGTGCGTCGAGCAGCAGGCGCACGGCCACGCCCTGCCGGGCGCGCTCCACCAGCAGGTCGCGCAGCGCGGTGCCGATCTTGTCGGGCTCGAAGATGTAGTACTCGAGATGGATGTGGTCGCGCGCCGCGCGCACCGCGTCGAAGATGGCATCGAAGGTGCGCGCGCCGCCCGAAAGCAGCGCCACGCCCGTCGCGCTGGACACCGGCAGCCCACAGGCCGCGGTCCCCAGCCGTGCCATCTGCTGCAGCGCCGGCGGCGCGTTCTGCGCCGCGTCGCGCACGCGCGCCAGATCGGCCTGCGTATGCGCGCTGGCGCGGCTGCGCAGGCGCCTGACGCGCTGCTTGCGCAGGCGCTGCGGCCCGAGGAAGTAATAGATGACGAAGCCCGCGAACGGCAGCAATGCGAGCGACAGGATCCAGCTCATGGTGGACACCGGCGCGCGCTTCTGCATCACGATCCAGACCGACAGCACGGCGATATAGCCGCTCCAGGCCAGGGAGAGGCCGGTTTTCCATTCCTGGCTGAGCTCGGGGAGGATCAAAGTAAAACTGCGTACGGATAGATTCCGGCCAAAAAAAAGCCGGCAGCGAATGCTACCGGCCTTTTGGGTACTGCCAGGAAGAGCGCGGAACCGGCTTTGCCGGTCCGCCTTATCCAGCAGCAGCTTCCTCGGCTTCGGGCTTGGACTTGCCTTCCTTCTTCGGCAGCGGCTGGATGTCCAGCTGCACTTCGCCCTTGTCGTCGATGTCGACCGACAGACGGCCGCCATCGATCAGGCGTCCGAACAGCAGCTCGTCGGCCAGCGCACGGCGGATCGTGTCCTGGATCAGCCGCTGCATCGGGCGGGCGCCCATCAGCGGATCGAAGCCCTTCTTCGCCAGGTGCTTGCGCAGGCCATCGCTGAAAGTGACGTCGACCTTCTTCTCGGCCAGCTGCGTTTCCAGCTGCAGCAGGAACTTGTCGACCACGCGCAGGATGATCTGCTCGTCGAGCGCCTTGAAGCTCACGATCGCGTCCAGGCGGTTGCGGAACTCCGGCGTGAACAGGCGCTTGATGTCGGCCATCTCGTCGCCCGCCTGGCGTGGGTTGGTGAAGCCGATGGTCGCCTTGTTCATGGTCTCGGCACCCGCGTTGGTGGTCATCACGATGATCACGTTGCGGAAGTCGGCCTTGCGTCCGTTGTTGTCCGTCAGGGTGCCGTGGTCCATGACCTGCAGCAGCACGTTGAAGATGTCCGGATGCGCCTTCTCGATTTCGTCGAGCAGCAGCACCGCGTGCGGCTTCTTCGTGATGGCTTCGGTCAGCAGGCCGCCCTGGTCGAACCCGACGTAGCCCGGAGGCGCGCCGATCAGCCGGCTCACCGCATGGCGCTCCATGTATTCGGACATGTCGAAGCGGATGAGCTCGATGCCCATGATGTAGGCCAGCTGCTTGGCCGCTTCGGTCTTGCCGACGCCGGTGGGGCCGCTGAACAGGAACGAACCGATCGGCTTGTCCTCGCGTCCGAGGCCCGAGCGCGCCATCTTGACGGCCGAAGCCAGCACCTCGAGCGCCTTGTCCTGGCCGAACACCACGCTCTTGAGGTCGCGCTCGATCGTCTGCAGCTTGCCGCGGTCGTCGTTGCTGACGTTGGCCGGGGGAATGCGCGCGATCTTCGCGACGATGTCCTCGACCTCGGTCTTGCTGATGGTCTTCTTGCGCTTGTTCGCCGGCAGGATGCGCTGGGCAGCGCCGGCCTCGTCGATCACGTCGATGGCCTTGTCGGGCAGGTGGCGGTCGTTGATGTACTTGGCGCTCAGCTCGGCCGCGGCCTGCAGGGCCGCCACTGCGTACTTGACGCCATGGTGCTCTTCGAAACGCGACTTCAGGCCCTTCAGGATGTCGACGGTTTCCTGCACCGTCGGCTCGACCACGTCGACCTTCTGGAAACGGCGCGACAGGGCCGCGTCCTTCTCGAAGATGCCGCGGTATTCGCTGAAGGTGGTGGCGCCGATGCACTTGAGCTGGCCGCTCGAGAGCGCCGGCTTCAGCAGGTTCGACGCGTCGAGCGTGCCGCCCGAGGCTGCGCCCGCACCGATCAGGGTGTGGATCTCGTCGATGAACAGGATCGCGTTCGGCTTGTCCTTGAGCGACTTGAGCACGCCCTTCAGGCGCTGCTCGAAATCGCCGCGGTACTTGGTGCCGGCCAGCAGCGCGCCCATGTCGAGCGAATAGACCTGCGCCTCGGCGAGGATCTCGGGCACGTCGGTCTGCGTGATGCGCCAGGCCAGGCCCTCGGCGATGGCGGTCTTGCCCACCCCGGCCTCACCCACCAGCAGCGGGTTGTTCTTGCGCCGGCGGCACAGGATCTGGATCACGCGCTCGACCTCGTATTCGCGGCCGATCAGCGGATCGATCTTGCCGTCCTTGGCAAGCTGATTGAGGTTCTGCGTGAACTGCTCGAGCGGCGAAGCCTTCTCGTTCTTTTCCGCGCCGCCTTCTTCACCCTCGCCCGAAGGCGATTCGCTGCTGCCCTTGACGGCCTCGGGCGGATCGCTCTTCTTGATGCCGTGGGCAATGAAGTTCACCACATCCAGGCGGGTCACGCCCTGCTGGTGGAGGTAGTACACCGCGTGCGAGTCCTTCTCGCCGAAGATCGCCACCAGCACGTTGGCACCGGTGACTTCCTTCTTGCCGTTGCCGGTGGACTGCACATGCATGATGGCGCGCTGGATCACGCGCTGGAAACCCAGCGTCGGCTGGGTGTCTACATCGTCGGTACCCGCCACCTGGGGCGTGTTGTCCTTGATGAAGTTGGTGAGCGACGCCCGCAGGTCGTCGACGTTGGCCGAGCAGGCGCGCAGGACCTCTGCGGCGCTCGGGTTGTCCAGCAAAGCGAGCAACAGATGCTCCACGGTGATGAACTCGTGGCGCTGCTGCCTGGCCTCGACGAAGGCCATGTGCAAGCTGACTTCCAGTTCCTGGGCAATCATGTGATTTCCTTTTGCCTTGCTGTAAATAAATTCTCAGATGGGTTTGAGCGCGCGCAATTCAACTGGTTCACGCAATGGGCTCGCTGACGCATTGCAGCGGATGCCCGGCCTGGTGCGCGGCCTCCATCACCTGATTGACCTTGGTGGCCGCCAGGTCGCGGGAATAGACCCCACAAACACCACGGCCATCGAGGTGGATCTTGAGCATGATCTGGGTCGCGGTTTCGCGATCCTTGTTGAAATATTCCTGCAGCACGACGATCACGAACTCCATGGGCGTGTAGTCGTCGTTCAGCATGACGACCTGGTACATCTGGGGCGGTGCGGTTTTCTGCGGCCGCCGCTCCAGAACGACCGAATCTCCGTCGTCCCCGGCCGGTTTCTGGGCCGGCGGAGTGCTGGGAGTCTTGGGAATTCTCGTTGCCATAAAAAAGATTCTATAGAGCGTGCAAGCACCGTGCCGGCGCAAGAAGACTTGGTGGCGCGTATTCGACAAATCAAGGGGCTTGCGTCGTGCACGACACCACAGACCGTGCAGAAAAATCTGCCCTCCGCCTGCGCCGCAGCATAAATATTACGCGGCACCCGCCCGGAAAAAAATGGGTATTTGGAGCAAGGTGTTCCATTTCTCAACCTGGCCCGCCTTGCCGTGCCGGATGAAGAAAAGCCCTCGAGACCGGGCGGTCTCGAGGGCCTTGGCTGCGCGGCGCCGGAGCGCCGCCGCTCGCACAATTACATGTGGTCGATCATGACTTGGCCGAAGCCCGAGCAGCTCACTTGCGTGGCGCCGTCCATCAGGCGGGCGAAGTCGTAGGTGACCTTCTTGCTGGCGATCGACTTTTCCATCGAGCTGATGATCAGGTCGGCTGCTTCGGTCCAGCCCATGTGGCGCAGCATCATTTCGGCCGAGAGGATCTCGGAACCGGGGTTCACGTAGTCCTTGCCGGCGTACTTGGGAGCCGTGCCGTGGGTGGCTTCGAACATGGCGACGGTGTCGCTCAGGTTCGCGCCCGGAGCGATGCCGATGCCGCCGACCTGGGCCGCCAGCGCGTCGGACACGTAGTCGCCGTTCAGGTTGAGCGTGGCAATCACGCTGTATTCGGCGGGGCGCAGGAGGATCTGCTGCAGGAACGCGTCGGCGATGCTGTCCTTGACGGTGATTTCCTTGCCCGTCTTGGGGTTCTTGAACTTCATCCAGGGGCCGCCGTCGATCAGCTCGGCGCCGAACTCCTTGGCAGCCAGGGCATAGGCCCAGTCGCGGAAGCCACCTTCGGTGAACTTCATGATGTTGCCCTTGTGCACGATGGTGACGCTGGGCTTGTCGTTGTCCACCGCGTACTGCAGTGCCTTGCGCACGAGGCGCTCGGTGCCTTCCTTCGACACGGGCTTGACGCCGATGCCCGAGGTGTTGGGGAAGCGGATCTTCTTGACGCCCAGTTCGTCCTGCAGGAACTTGATGAGCTTCTTGGCCTTGTCGCTTTCGGCTTCGAACTCGATGCCGGCGTAGATGTCTTCCGAGTTCTCGCGGAAGATGACCATGTTGGTCTTGTGCGGCTCGCGCACCGGGCTGGGCACGCCTTCGAAGTACTGGATGGGGCGCAGGCAGACGTAGAGGTCGAGTTCCTGGCGCAGCGCAACGTTCAGCGAGCGGATGCCGCCGCCGACGGGCGTGGTGAGCGGACCCTTGATGGACACCACGTAGTCACGCACGGCATGCAGCGTTTCCTCGGGCAGCCAGACGTCGGGGCCGTAGACCTTGGTCGACTTTTCGCCGGCATAGACTTCCATCCAGTGGATCTTCTTCTTGCCGCCGTAGGCCTTGGCCACTGCAGCATCCACCACCTTGAGCATCACCGGGGTGATGTCCAGACCCGTGCCATCGCCTTCGATGAAGGGAATGATCGGCTGATCAGGCACATTGAGCGAGTTGTCGGCGTTGACCGTGATCTTCTGGCCTTCGGCCGGGACTTTGATGTGCTGGTAGCTGGACATGAGGGGGAATGACTCCGGGAGTGACGTAATTCGGACGACTGTCTGCGAATTCAGACAGCGATGGGGAATCGCTGTACAGCCCGCGAACAAATCGCTGTACATTTTAGACGCAACCCATCAGCTGGCGTTTGTCAACCTAAGAGACAATGGTCTCGTTAGTGGCTGACCTTCTGCTCGCCGGGAGGCGTTTCCAACCAATTCTCGATAGAGGAATCATCAATGAGCAAAATTCTCGCAGTCATGATCGCTGGCCTGTTCGCCGCTGGCGCCTACGCCCAGAACCCCACCGGCACCACGCCCGAGCAAGGGAACGCCACCAACAGCAAGCCGCAAGCGCGCGCTGAAGCCAAGAAGGAAGCCAAGCCCGCCGGTCAAGTGGCTGCTCCCGCTGGCGACATCGCCAAGACGCCCGAAGGCGGCGCAGTCGGTGCCGACAAGGCTGCAGCAGCTGGCGAAAAGCGCGCCAGCACGCGCGACCAGCGCCGCCGCAACAAGGACGGCAGCGTCAAGCGCAAGTCGACCCAAGGCGGCACCCCGCAGTAAGTCGGCCCAGGCCGTACGAAAAAGCGCTCCGAGGAGCGCTTTTTTTTCGCTTGCGGCAACGATTCGGCTGTCAACCGGCATGAGCGGCTGCCGCGTTGAATGGTCACCTTCCGAAGGGAGGTAGTCCATATCAACAATCTCAAAGGATGTCTCATGAACAAGCTGCTCGCAGCCCTCGTCGCCGGTCTCTTCGCAGCCGGCGCTTTTGCGCAAACTCCGCCCGCACCCGCACCGGCCGCTCCTGCCGCCGTTCACAAGGCAAAGCCGATGAAGCACGCCGTCAAGAAGCACAAGGTTCGCCACGTGGCCAAGGCGCACGCGGCTGCAGCCAAGAAGGTGTAAGCTTCCACGCTCACCGGCAATGCCCGCATCAGCGGGCATTTTTATTGGCCCGGCGTCCTTGGACCCTGCCCTGAAAGAAGCTCCGATGTTCCAGCGTTTTGCCGCCCTGCTCCTGCTTGCCACCTCCCTGATGGGCTCCGCGCTGGCCCAGCAGCAGCCCCAGACCGATCTGCAACGCACGCAGCTGTCCGTTGGCCTGTACAAGATCGATGCGCAAGTCGCACAGACGCCCCGGCAGCGGGAAATCGGCCTGATGTTCCGCAAGGAGATGCCGCAGGCCGAAGGCATGATCTTCGTTTTCGACCAGCCGGCCACCCAGTGCTTCTGGATGCGCAACACGCTGCTGCCGCTGACCGCCGCCTTCGTGGCGGACGATGGCCGCATCGTCAACCTGGTCGACATGCAGCCCATGACCGAGAACTCCCACTGCTCCGAGGAGCCTGTGCGCTTCGTGCTCGAGATGAACCAAGGCTGGTTCGCCAAGAAGAACATCAAGAAGGGCGCCAGGCTCGGCGGCGAACTGTTCGCCGCTTCGAAGCGCTGAGCACCCGCCTTCCTCCGGCCCACGAAAAAGCCGACCCTGGGGTCGGCTTTTTCATTGGGAGAACCCGGTTCAGCCGAAGTTCTTTGCCGCGAAGTCCCAGTTCACCAGCTTGGCCAGGAAGGTCTCGACGAACTTCGGGCGCAGGTTGCGGTAGTCGATGTAGTAGGCGTGCTCCCAGACGTCCACCGTCAGCACCGGGGTGTCGCCGGTGGTCAGCGGCGTGCCCGCGGCGCCCATGTTCACGATGTCCAGCGAGCCGTCGGCCTTCTTCACCAGCCAGGTCCAGCCCGAACCGAAGTTGCCCACGGCCGACTTCACGAACGCTTCCTTGAACGCGTCGTAGCTGCCCCACTTGGCATCGATGGCCTTGGCCAGCGCGCCGCTCGGAGCGCCGCCGCCCTGGGGCTTCATGCAGCTCCAGAAGAAGGTGTGGTTCCAGATCTGGGCGGCGTTGTTGTAGATGCCGCCGCTGGACTTCTTGACGATTTCCTCAAGGGGCATCGATTCGAACTCGGTGCCCTTTTGCAGGTTGTTGAGGTTCACCACGTAGGCGTTGTGGTGCTTGCCGTAGTGGTACTCGAGGGTTTCCTTCGAGTACTCGGGTGCCAGCGCGTCGAGGGCGTATGGCAGGGGTGGGAGCACATGTTCCATGGGTTTTTCTCGTGGGTTGGTTGTGGGGAATAAAGGATTCTAGAAAGGAATTACGCGCCCGGCGTCGGACGTGTTCCCGTTTTGCCGGGCGTCACGGTCAGGTCGACCGAACCATCGGCGAGCCGCGCGACCACGGCGTCGCCCGGGCTCAGCTTCTTGGCGCTGACGATCGCGCGGCCCTCAGGATCGGTGAGCCAGGCATAGCCGCGCTGGAGCACCAGCGCAGGATCGAGCAACCGCAGGCGCAGGGCGGCACGTTCCAGCCGCTCGCGCCGCTGCGCCATCGCGCGCTCGAGCTTGAGCGGGAAATCGGAGGCAATCGTGCGCGGCACCTGGGCAAGGCGCTCGGCCCTGGACAGCAGCGCATAGCGCAGCCGCTGCGAATGGTGAGCGAGCCGCAGCTGCTGGCGCGCCACCAGTCCGGAGGGCCGGCCCAGGCGCGCTGCCGCCTGGTCGAGGCGCTGCCCCAGAATGTCGAGGCGCGCCCCCAGCGCACTGTCGAGCCGGTCATTCAGAAGATCGATCGCACCAAGCCACATCGCCTGGGGCGCGCTGACGAGCTCCGCCGCGGCCGTGGGCGTGGGCGCGCGCAGGTCGGCGCAGAAGTCGGCAATGGTGAAGTCGGTTTCGTGGCCAACGCCGCAGATCAGCGGAACCGGGCTTTGGACGATGGTGCGCGCCAGGGTTTCGTCGTTGAAGGCCCAGAGATCCTCGATGGAGCCGCCGCCGCGCACCAGCAGGATCACGTCAACGGCCGGCTCCAGTGTGTACAGCGATTGCAGCGCGCGCACGAGTTCCGCCGGTGCATTGGCGCCCTGCACCGCGGCCGGCGCCAGGACCACGGGGATGTGCGGCACACGGCGCCGCAGCGCCGTGACCACGTCGTGCAGCGCCGCGGCGCCAAGCGAGGTGACGAGCCCGACTGCACGCGGCATGACCGGCAGCGCGCGCTTGCGCTCCGGATCGAAGAGCCCTTCGGCCTCGAGCCGCGCCTTGCGTTGCAGGAATTGCTCGAACAGCGCCCCCTGGCCGGCGCGCTGCAGGCTTTCGACCACCAGTTGCAGGTCGCCGCGCGGTTCGTACACCGCAAGGCGCCCGCGCACTTCGACCTGGTCGCCGTCGCGCGGCGAAAAATCGAGCAGGCCCGCAGCGCGCCGGAACATTGCGCAGCGCAGCTGGCCGGACGAATCCTTGAGCGCGAAGTAACAGTGTCCGCTCGACGCGCGCGAGAAGCCGGAAATCTCGCCGCGCACGGCGACCGGATTGAAGCGCGCATCGAGCGCGTCGGCCACCGCCCGGCACAGCGCGCCGACAGCCCAGATCCGCGGGCCCGGCGTTGGATTCGCGTCACGCAGGTTCACAGGACGCCCGCCCGGTCGGCGGCCACTCTTCCACAGTGGGTTGCCCGACCTCGGTGCCGCAGCCTCGATACGGAACAGGTGCACGGTTTGTCGTGCAAGCTGTTGATTTCATTGAAAAAAGAACTGCTCAAAATTCGATCGATCTAGCGGGAGGCCCGTCCCATGCGGGTCCGGACAAGTTGCGCAGCGGGTTAATCACAAAGTTATCCACAGAATCTGTGCGTCTTCGCTGACATGCAAACAAGCCGCGTAGCGATGGTGGCCTCGGTGGATAATCGCCGCGCATTTGCAGTCTACGGGGCCGGAGGATTCCTTGTTTTCCATCATAGTTGCCGCGGGCTGGCCGATCTGGCCATTGCTCGCCTGTTCGATCATCGCGCTCGCCTTGGTTATCGAACGTTTCACAAGCCTCAAAACCGTGAGGGTCCTGCCGCCCAAGCTGCTCGACGAAGCCATTACCGTGTCGCACGGCGCGGTGCCGGGGCCCGACGTGGTGACCAAGCTTGAGCGCAACTCGATGCTCGGACAGGTGCTGGCCGCCGGCCTGCGGGCGCTCAATGCCAATCCGCGCTGCACCGAGGACGACCTGCGCGCGGCCATGGAGGCTTCGGGCCGCACCGTGGCGCACAAGCTGGAGCGCTACCTGCCGGCGCTGGCCACCATTGCATCGGCGGCGCCGCTGCTCGGCCTGCTGGGCACGGTCATCGGCATGATCGAGATCTTCGGGTCGCAGTCGCCCGGCAGCGGCGCGGTGGGCTCGGGGAATCCCGCGCAGCTGGCGCATGGCATTTCGATCGCCCTCTACAACACGGCTTTCGGCCTGATCGTGGCCATTCCGACCCTGATCTTCTGGCGCTATTTCCGCAGCCGGGTCGACGAATACCTGCTCAACCTGGAACTGTCGGGCGAGCGCTTCGCGCGTCACCTGAACGCTTTGCGGAAATGATGGGCTTCGCATCGCTTGCCGCTACCTGTGCCGCGCTGCCCGGCGGAGACTTGCCGTGACCCGCGGCCGCATGCAGTTTCGCCATGGCGCGCGCGATGAGCCGGAGATCAACCTGATCCCGTTCATCGACGTGCTGCTGGTCATCCTGATCTTCCTGATGCTGTCGACCACCTACAGCAAATTCACCGAAATGCAGCTTCGGCTGCCGACGGCGGACGTGGATTCGCAGCGCGACTATCCCAAGGAAGTGATCGTGGCGGTCTCCGCCGACGGCCGCTACTCGATCAACAAGAAGCCCGTGGCCGACCGCAACGTGGACACCGTGGCCGCCGCGCTGGGCGCGGCCGCCACAGGCGGCAAGGACAGCGTGGTCATCATCAGCGCCGACGCCAGCAGCCCGCACCAGGCCGTGATCACGGTGATGGAAGCCGCTCGCCGCGTGGGCCTGGTGCAGATCACTTTCGCAGCCCAGTCGTCGGCGCAAACAGGGCACTGAGTGCCGTCGCAGGGCCGCAGCACCACCGGCACCACCGGCCCGATCGCTGTGCCGGCCTCGCGGCTGCAGCGCGCCTGGCTGGATCGCGGCGTCCTCGCCTGCCTGCTGTGGCCCCTGTCGCTGGTCTACGCAGCGCTTTTCGGGCTGCGGCGCTGGCTCTATCGGAAGGGATGGCGCACGATCGGACGCGTCCCGGTGCCGGTGATCGTGGTGGGCAACGTGCTTGCCGGGGGCGCAGGCAAGACCCCGGTCGTGATGGCGGTCGTGCGGCACCTGCAGGCCCGCGGGTTGCAGGTTGGCGTGGTGTCGCGCGGCTACGGCCGCCGCACCGGCGACTGCCGCGAAGTGCTCGCCGAGAGCAGCGCTGCCGACGCCGGCGATGAACCGCTGCTGATTCGCCGTGCCACCGGCGCGCCGGTGTTCGTGGCGCGGCGCCGCATCGAGGCTGCGCGCGCCCTGCTCGCCCGGCACCCGGCCACGCAGGTCATCGTGAGCGACGACGGGCTGCAGCACCTGGCGCTGGCGCGCGACATCGAGATCTGCGTGTTCGACGACCGCGGCGTGGGCAACGGCTGGCGGCTGCCCGCAGGCCCGCTGCGCGAGCGCTGGCCGCGCCCCTGCGACCTGGTGCTCCACAGCGGAGCGCACCCCGCATTCGAGGGCGGCTACACCGCCACCCGTGCCCTTGCGCACGATGCCGTGGCGAGCGACGGCAAACGCACGCCGCTCGAGGCACTGGCCGGCGAACCGCTGATCGCGCTGGCGGCCATTGCGCGGCCCGAAGCATTCTTCGGCATGCTGCGGGCGCGCGGGCTGACGCTTTCCGAGACGATCGCCCTGCCGGACCACCACGATTTCGAAGGCTGGCAGCGCCCCGCCGGGACCGGGCAGCGCCTCGTCTGCACCGAAAAAGACGCCGTCAAGCTGTGGCCCAGGGCGCCCGACGTGCTGGCGGTGCCGCTGGACTTCACACCCTCGCCGGAATTCTTCGCGGCGCTCGACGCAAAGCTATCATCGCTCGATGGATACCAAGCTGCTTGAACTGCTCGTCTGCCCCGTCACCAAGGGCCCGCTGACCTGGAACCCGGAGAAGCAGGAACTCTGCTCGCGCAGCGCGCGCCTGGCCTATCCGGTGCGCGACGGCATCCCCGTGCTGCTCGAGAACGAAGCGCGCACGCTGTCCGACGAAGAGCTGGGGCTGTGAGCGCCGCGCCGGGCCGCCCCAAGCAAGCTCGCTCCCGCCTGGCGGGAAGGCGCGCAGCGCCAAGGGTGCATCAATGAACTTCACTGTCCTGGTGCCGGCCCGGCTGGCTTCGACGCGGCTGCCCAACAAGCCGCTGGCCGACATCGCCGGCTTGCCCATGGTGGTGCGCGTGGCCCGGCGTGCCGGCCAATCCGCCGCCGCGCGCGTGGTGGTGGCGGGCGACGACGCGGCCATCGTCGAGGCGTGCGCAAGGCATGGCGTGGAAGCCATCCTGACCCGCCAGGACCACCCGAGCGGCTCCGACCGCCTGGCCGAAGCCTGCGAACAACTGGGGCTGGACGGCAACGACATCGTCGTCAACGTCCAGGGCGACGAGCCGCTGATCGACCCCGCGCTGATCGACGCCGTCGCATCCGCGCTGGCCGCACATCCGGAAGCCGCCATGAGCACGGCGGCCCACGAGATCGACTCGCTCGACGACTTCCTGAACCCGAACGTGGTGAAGGTGGTGCTCGATGCACAAGGCAACGCGCTGTACTTCAGCCGCGCGCCCATTCCATGGTGGCGCGACGGTTCCGCCAATGGCGCGCCACCCTCCGTGCTGCCCGCACCGGCTCCGCTGCGGCACATCGGCATCTACGGCTACCGCGCCGGCTTCGTGCGCAGCTTTCCTTCGCTGGCACCTGCGCCCGTCGAGGCCACCGAAGCGCTCGAACAGCTGCGTGCGCTGTGGCACGGGCATCGCATTGCGGTGCACGTCAGCCATGTCGCACCCGGGCCCGGCGTCGATACCCCCGCGGACCTCGAGCGCGTGCGCGCGGTCTTCGCCGCCGAACCGGCGCGCTAAAAAGTGCGCTGCCGCAAGCGTGGCAGCGGAAATTCTTCACGCGCTCGCATGCTATCCTCGACGCAACTCCGCCTTGCCCCGCTCCCGGGCTGACGCTTGGCGCGACACAAGATCGAAGAACCCTCCGAGGACACCATGAGACTAATTTTGCTGGGCGCGCCCGGGGCGGGCAAAGGCACGCAAGCAGCCTTCATCTGCCAGAAATACGGCATCCCTCAAATTTCGACCGGCGACATGCTGCGCGCCGCCGTCAAGGCCGGCACCCCGCTCGGACAGCAGGCCAAGGCCGTCATGGAGTCCGGTGGGCTCGTGAGCGACGACCTGATCATCAACCTCGTGAAGGAACGCATCGCGCAGCCCGATTGCGCCAGCGGCTTCCTGTTCGACGGCTTCCCCCGCACCATTCCCCAGGCCGACGCCATGAAGGCGGCTGGCGTCAAGCTCGACTACGTGCTCGAAATCGACGTGCCGTTCAGCGACATCATCGAACGCATGAGCGGCCGCCGTTCACATCCTGCGTCGGGCCGCACCTACCACGTCAAGTTCAATCCGCCCAAAGTGGAAGGCAAGGACGACGTCACGGGCGAAGACCTGATCCAGCGCAAGGACGACGAGGAAGAAACCGTGCGCAAGCGGCTCGAGGTCTACAGCCAGCAGACGCGTCCGCTGGTCGACTACTACTCGGCCTGGGCCAAGGCCGATCCGGCTTCGGCGCCGAAGTACCGCGCGATCCAGGGCGTGGGCAGCGTCGAAGAGATCAAGCAGCGCGCACTCGCGGCCCTCAGCAGCTGAGCCTCCTCGGCTGCCCGCGGCCGCCGCTCAGGCGGCCGCCGTTTCCATCAGTTCCAGCATCAGCGCGATGCGCGCCTTGACGGGCGTGAGCGCACCGGCGTCCCGCAGCGGATCGCCGGGCTTGGGCAGGATGCGTCCGTTCGCGCAACGGGTGGCACGCAGCACTGCCACGCCCGCGGCCTGCGCCCGCAGCGCCGCCGCCTCGAGCGCATGGTGCACCGTGCCATTGCCGGTCGCGGCCACGACCAGTCCGCGGATCGGTTCGGCAGCGCCCGATGCGCGCTCCTGCAGCAGCAGGTCGACGAGCGCGCCGCTTGCGCCCGCATGGCTGGTGACGATCTCCACGCGCGGCCAGCGCACCTCCGCCCCTGCCTTCGCTTCAGGAAGCTTCGCGGCCCCGCCCGCCGCCTGCGGCCAGTCGCGCAGGCGCCGCACCGCGCCCTCTTCCACATAGCCGATCGGCCCGGCATCGCCCGATGAAAACGCGTCCGGCCGGTAGGTGTGCACCTTCTGCACATCGAGCGCGCCGTGGATGGCACCCGCGCAGACCACCGTCACACCGTGCGCCGCCGATGTGGCCGCGACGGCGATGGCATCGCGCAGATTCTGCGGACCGTCGGGCGAGAGCGAGCTGGCCGGGCGCATGGCGCAGGTCAGCACCACGGGCTTGCCGGACGCAAGCGCCGCCTGGAGGAAGAAAGCCGTTTCCTCGATGGTGTCGGTGCCGTGCGTGATCACCACGCCCGCCACGTCGGCCTCGGCCAGCCAGAACGTGCAGCGCGTGGCGAGCTGCAGCCAGACGTCGAAAGCCATGTCCTTGCTGTCGAGCTGCGCCACCTGCTCCGCCACGAGCGCCACGCCTGCGGGCGCATCGATGCCGCCGAGCAGGTCCGCCACGCCCACCTCTCCAGCGGTGTAGCCAATGTTGTCGGCACCGCTCGCGGCCCGGCCTGCAATGGTGCCGCCGGTGCCCAGGACCACGATGCGCCGCAGGCCGGAGGAAGGGGAATTAACCATGGGTTGCCAACTTTTAAAAACTGGTTAAAAATACAGGTACTGGATATTCAGCCAGTGCCGCAAGGAACCACATATGCAGTTCGCCGTGAAGCTTACCGCCCGCCAGCAGCAGATCCTGGACTTGATCCAGAGCGCCATTGCCCGTACCGGCGCGCCGCCCACGCGGGCCGAAATCGCCAATGAGCTGGGTTTCAAGTCGGCCAATGCCGCCGAGGAGCACCTGCAGGCGCTGGCCCGCAAGGGCGTGATCGAACTTGTCAGCGGCACTTCGCGCGGCATCCGGCTCAAGGGCGATGCGCTGCGCTCGCTCAACGAGACGCGCCACCGCGAAGGCGGCCAATTCTCGCTCTCGCTGCCCGGCATGTCGCAGCTCGCGCTGCCTCTGATCGGCCGCGTGGCGGCGGGCTCGCCCATCCTCGCGCAGGAACACGTCGACCAGACCTATTACGTCGAGAACACGCTGTTCCAGCGCCAGCCCGACTACCTGCTCAAGGTGCGCGGCATGTCCATGCGCGACGCCGGCATCATGGACGGCGACCTGCTCGCGGTCCAGGCCACCAAAGAAGCGCGCAACGGCCAGATCGTGGTGGCGCGCCTGGGTGACGAAGTCACGGTCAAGCGCCTCAAGCGCAACAAGCAGGTCATCGAGCTGCATGCTGAAAACCCTGACTACCCGACCATCGTGGTCCAGCCCGGCGAGCCCTTCGAAATCGAAGGCCTGGCGGTGGGCCTGATCCGCAACACCATGCTGATGTAGGCCTTCGCGGCCTGCCGAAAGCAGCAACCCATCCGGCCGCAACAGGTGGCGGGCGTATGGCGCTTTGTCGCCATCACCCTGTTGCGTCCATTCAAAGAAATCCTGCCTGTGTTCAACCTCAGACTTTTTTGGAGTTCACATGGGAATCGCCCTCCTCGCCATCGCTGATTTGTGGATGCCGCTGCAATCGCTTGCAAGCCGGCTGCTGCCGGCACGCCGCCCGGCGCGGCGCGACACCGGCAGCAGCTCCGCCGGGTTGCGCTACGTCGCGGTCCGGCCGGCCTGCGCGGCCCGCGACCACGCGGCAACCCCCAAAGCGGCGCCGGCGCCCGTGCGGCCGCTGCGCGTCATCCGCGTGGTCGACGGCCCGCAGGGCGAAAGACGCAACACCAACCGCATGGTGATTTCGGGCCGCATGGCCGACGTCTGCGCCGAGCTCGACCGGCTGGCGGCACTCGAGGCGATGGAAACCATCAGCCCCGCGCCCCGCTCCACCCAGTTGCACTGAACCCGTGCACCCCGGTGACCACTGCCCGGGGTGGGTATCCAAACGTTCACACGCGCGTCACGCCAATGCTGCGAGGCACAATGGCACGCCATGAACATTGTGATCCTCGACGATTACCAGGACGCCGTGCGCAAGCTGCGCTGCGCCGCCAAGCTGGACGCGTACGCAGCCAAGGTCTACACCAACACGGTCAAGGGCATCGGGCAGCTTTCGGTCAGGCTGAAGGATGCCGACGTGATCGTGCTGATCCGCGAGCGCACCCAGATCTCCCGCCAGCTGATCGAAAAGCTCCCCAAGCTCAAGCTCATTTCGCAGACCGGGCGCGTCGGCGGCCATATCGACGTCACGGCCTGCACGGAGCGCGGCGTGGCGGTGGCCGAGGGCACCGGCTCGCCCCAGGCGCCTGCCGAGCTGACCTGGGCGCTGATCATGGCGGCCATGCGCCGCCTGCCGCAGTACATCAGCAACCTCAAGCACGGAGCCTGGCAGCAGTCGGGGCTCAAGTCGGCCTCCATGCCGCCCAATTTCGGGCTGGGCTCGGTGCTCAAGGGCAAGACGCTCTGCATCTGGGGCTACGGCCGCATCGGCCAGCTGGTGGCGCGCTACGGGCAGGCCTTCGGCATGCAGGTGGTGATCTGGGGGCGCGAGGCAAGCTGCGCCAAGGCGCGGTCCGACGGCTTCCAGGTGGCACAGAACCGCCACGAGTTCTTCGCCGCGGCCGACGTGCTGTCGGTGCATCTGCGGCTCAACGAGGAAACCAACGGCCTGGTCAAGCTCGAGGACCTTTCGCGCATGAAGCCGACGGCGCTCTTCGTCAACACCTCACGCGCCGAACTGGTCGAGGCCGATGCCCTGCTTGCTGCGCTCAACCGCGGCCGGCCCGGACTGGCGGCGGTCGACGTGTTCGAGAGCGAGCCGCCGCTGCAGGGCCATGCGCTGCTGCGGCTGGAGAACTGCATCTGCACGCCGCACATCGGCTATGTCGAGCAGGACAGCTACGAAAGCTACTTCGGCCAGGCTTTCGACAATGTCGTGAGCTTCATCAAGGGCAATCCCACCAACATCGTGAACCCCGGCGCGCTGCAGGTTCGCCGGTGACCCCATGAGCCGCCGGGCCGCCCCGAGGCAAATACCGCGGCCGAAGGCGAAGGTTCTTCAGTGAGCCGCCCCGCGCCGCGTGGCGCACTGTGGGCCTTGCTGGCCGGCAATTTCGTGATCGGCACGGGCGTGATGGTGGTGCCGGGCACGCTCAACGAAATCAGCGCGTCGCTGTCTGTCTCGGTGGCGACCGCGGGCCAGTTGATCATGGTCGCCGCGGTCGTGATGTGCCTGGGCGCGCCGCTGCTCGCGGCAGCGGTCGCAGGCTGGGACCGCCGCCGGCTGCTCGCTCTCACCCTGCTCTGGTACGCGGCCGGGCACGCCGCTGCGGCGCTGATGCCGAGCTTCGGCGCCCTGCTGCCGGTGCGCATGCTCACGGTGGTAGCGCCTGCGATCTTCACGCCCCAGGCCGCGGCCTGCGCCGGCATGCTGGTGCCACCGGAACAGCGCGGGCGCGCCGTGACCTTCGTCTTTCTGGGCTGGTCGCTGGCCTCGGTGCTCGGCCTGCCCATCGGTGCGCTGGTGGGCGGCCATCTCGGCTGGCGCATGGCCTTCGGTGCGATTGCACTGCTCAGCGTCGCGAGCGCGGCATCGGTCTGGCTGACCCTGCCGCAGGGGATTCGCCCCGCGGCGCTGACGGCAGCCGCCTGGGCGCGCGTGCTGCGCAGCCCGGTGCTGATGGGCATCGTCTCGGTCACGGCGCTGCAGGGCGCCGGCCAGTTCGTGCTGTTCAGCTATTTCGGGCCGATCCTGAAGCGGGACTTCGGCGCAGACCCCACCATGCTGAGCCTGATGTGGGCGCTGTTCGGCGTATTCGGCCTCGCGGGCAACATGCTCGTGAGCCGGTTCATCGACCGCGTGGGCGCGGGCCGCATGGTGCTCCTGACGAGTTCGCTGATTGCGCTGAGCCTCTTCCTGTGGCCATGGGCCGGCACGCTGCCGTGGCTGGCGGCGGTGCTCGTGCCTTGGGGCCTGGGCTGCTTCGCGACCAATTCGGCGCAGCAGGCAAGGCTGGTCGGGCTGGCCCCCGCGCTCGCGCCGGGCTCGGTGGCGCTGAACAGTTCCGGCATCTATGTCGGCCAGGCGATGGGCGCCGGCCTGGGTGGATGGCTTCTTGCCAACGACGCGGTGGCATGGATGAACTGGGCCGGTTTTGCCCTGCTGCTCGCGGCCATCGGCCTGAGTGTGGCCATCGACCGCAGCCGCCGGCCGGCCTGACAGCGCGGCCCCGCGTAAAACCCGGCATGGCCCGGCGGCCGATGGCTGCAAAATCGAAGGCTGCGCAAAACTCCGGACCCGGTGCCTGCAAGCGGACCCGGACGCCCACCAACCAGCGAAGATCTTTTTTCAATGACAGTCAACTACACCCGGATCGGCGTCGTCGGCGCCGGCGCCATGGGCCGAGGCATCGCACAGATCGCAGCCCAGGCCGGCAGCGAAGTGCTGCTGCTCGACAGTTTTGCAGGTGCCGCCGAACGCGGACGCGAAGCCCTCGCGGCCCAATGGAACAAGCTGCACGAGAAGGGCAAGATCGACGCCGCGGCGCGCGATGCGCAGATCGCGCGCGTGAAGGCGGTCGACTCGGTCGGGGCGCTGGCCCAGTGCGACCTGGTGATCGAAGCGGTGGTCGAAGATCTCGAGGTCAAGCGCAAGCTGTTCCGCGAGCTCGAAACAGTGGTCGCACCCACGGCCGCGCTGGCCACCAACACCTCGTCGCTGTCGGTCACGGCCATCGCGGCCGGGCTCGCGCATCCGGAGCGCGTGGCGGGCTTTCACTTCTTCAACCCGGTGCCGCTGATGAAAGTGGTCGAGGTGGTGGCCGGCTTCAAGACTTCGGCCGAGGTCTGCAAGCAGCTCGCAGGCTATGCGGTGCAGATGGGCCACAGCGCCGTGCAGGCGCAGGACACGCCGGGCTTCATCGTCAACCACGCGGGCCGCGGCTATGGCACGGAAGCGCTGCGCATCGTGGGCGAAGGCGTGGCCGATTTCGCCACCATCGACCGCATCCTGAAGGAGCAGGCGGGCTTTCGCCTGGGGCCTTTCGAGTTGCTGGACCTGACCGCGCTCGACGTGTCGCATCCCGTGATGGAATCGATCTATCACCAGTACTACGAGGAGCCGCGCTTCCGGCCCAGCGTGATCACCGCCCAACGGCTTGCCGCCGGCGTGCTGGGCCGCAAGACCAATGAGGGCTTCTACCGCTACAACGACGGCGTGATGCAGCAGCCTGCGGAGCCGGCGCCGCCGGTGGTGGCGGCGATGCCCTCGGTCTGGGTCTCGCCCCGCGCCGCGCGGCGGGCCGAGCTGCTGCGGCTGGTGAACGCGCTGGGCGCGCAGATCGACAGCGGCGCCACGGCGGCGCCCACGTCGCTGATCCTGGTGGCCCCGCTGGGCTTCGACGTGACCACGGTGGCCGCTGTCGAGCGCCTGGACGCCACGCGCACGATGGGCATCGACATGTTGATCGACGATGCCGCCACCAGGCGCCGCGTGCTCGCCACCAACCCCGCCACGCGGCGCGACATCCGCGATGCGGCGCATGCGCTCTTCGCGCGCGATGGCAAGGCCGTGAGCGTGATCCGCGACAGCGGCGGCTTCGTGACGCAGCGCGTGATCGGCACCATCGTGAACATTGCCGCCGACATGTGCCAGCAGCGCGTCTGCTCGCCGGCCGACCTCGAAACCGCGGTGCAGCTGGGCCTGGGCTATCCGCGCGGCCCGCTGGCCATGGGCAACCTGTACGGCCCGACCAACATGCTCGAAGTGCTGTTCAACCTGCAGACCGTCTACGGCGATCCGCGCTATCGCCCGAGCCCGTGGCTGCGCCGCCGCGGCGCGATCGGCCTGAGCCTGCTGCACGAAGAAGAATAAGCAGATCAACACCAAAAAACGAAAGCATCACAGCGATGACCGCCGAACTGAAGAGCACCAGCGAGGGACGCACCATGGTGCTGACGATCGCCAACCCGACCCAGCGCAACGCACTGGGCCCCGAGATCTACGCCGCCGGCATCGAGGCGCTCAACGGCGCCGAGAGCAGCGACGAAATCCGCAGCGTCGTCATCGTGGGCGAAGGCGCATGGTTCTGCGCCGGCGGTTCGCTGCAGCGGCTGTCCGACAACCGGCAGCGCGATCCTTCCGTGCAGGCCGAAAGCATCGAAGGGCTGCACAACTGGATCGACTCGATCCGCGCCTTTCCCAAGCCCATCATCGCAGCGGTGGAAGGCGCGGCTGCAGGCGCCGGTTTCTCGCTGGCCCTGGCCTGCGATTTCGTGGTGGCCGCGCGCGACGCGATCTTTGCAGCGTCCTACAGCAACGTGGCGCTCTCGCCCGATGGCGGCCTGAGCTGGCAGCTGGGCCGTGCATTGCCGCGCCAACTCGCCAGCGAGTGGCTGATGTGCGGCGAGCGCATCGGCGCGCCGCGGCTGCATGCGCTCGGGCTGGTCAATGAACTGAGCGAGCACGGCCAGGCGCTTGCGAGCGCCCTGGCGCTGGCGGCCCGGCTCAATGAGCGTGCGCCCAATTCGCTGGCCAGCATCAAGGAACTGCTCAGCGAAGCGCCCGGCGCCACCTTTGCGTCGCAGCTCTCGCAGGAGCGCGACCACTTCGTGCGCAACCTGCACCACCCGAATGCGGGCATCGGCATTGCCGCGTTCATCGAGAAGAAACCACCGCACTACGAGTAGCGGCCCGCCGTCGCTCCTGCGACACCCTCCAGTTTTTCAGTCGCCGACAGGACAGACCAATGGACGACCCCATTCTTACCATCGAAGAACGTGAAGCGATCAACAGCGGTCGCTGGTTTTCTTCTCTTTCTCCATCGCTACGGCACGACATTCTCCGATGCGCTTTCGTCAAACGCTTCAAGGACGGCGACCTGATCGCTGCCCGCGGCGATCCTCCCGACCACTGGATCGCCTGCGCCAAGGGCGCGGTGCGCGTCAGCTCGACGGCCGTCTCGGGCAAGCAGGTGACGCTGACCTACGTGGAGCCGGGCATCTGGTTCGGCGACGTGGCGATGTTCGACGGGGACCGGCGCACGCACGACGCCTATGCGCATGGGGACACCACCATCCTGTGCGTGGCGCGGGCCGACTTCCAGAAGATCCTGGCTGCGCACGTGGAGCTGTACGAGGCGCTGATGCGGCTGCAGGCGCGCCGCATCCGCACGCTGTTCGGGCTGGTGGAAGACCTCAACACCCTGCCACTGCGCGCACGACTGGCCAAGCAGCTTATCCACCTGGTGCGCAGCTACGGCGTGCCCAACCTGGAAGACGGCAGCCAGATGCGCATCGGCCTGCAGCTCGCGCAGGAAGAACTCGCCCAGTTGCTCGGCGCGTCGCGCCAGCGGGTCAACCAGGAACTCAAGACCATGGAACGCGAGGGCACCATCCGCATCGAGCCGGGCGGCCTGGTCGTATTGGATCGCGCAGCGCTGATGCGCGTCTCGGAAGCAGATCATTGACATGAGCCAGGACTTCTCCAACTTCATCGGCACCCGTGCGGTCTCGCAGCAGCATGCCTTCGACGTCGAAGCGCTCGCAGCGTGGCTGGCGAAGAACCTCGACGGCTTCCAGGGCCCGCTGACGGTCGAGATGTTCAAGGGTGGCCAATCGAATCCGACCTACAAGCTCGTTACGCCCACGCAAAGCTACGTGATGCGCGCCAAGCCCGGCCCCGTTGCCAAGCTGCTGCCCTCGGCCCATGCCGTGGAGCGCGAATTCAAGGTCATGAGCGGCCTGGCCGGCACCGACGTGCCGGTGCCCCGCATGCACTGCCTGTGCGAGGACGAAGCCGTGATCGGCCGCGCCTTCTACGTGATGGAATTCATGCAGGGCCGCGTGCTGTGGGACCAGTCGCTACCCGGCATGGACAACGCCGGGCGCACGGCCATCTACGACGAGATGAACCGCGTCATCGCGGCGCTGCACACCGTGAAGTTCGCCGAGCGCGGCCTCGCGGATTACGGCAAACCCGGCAACTACTTCGAGCGCCAGATCGGCCGATGGAGCAAGCAGTACAAGGCCTCGGCCGATGGCGCCGGCGAACTCTCGCGGCCCATCGAGGCCATGGAGCGGCTGATCGACTGGCTGCCCGCGCACATGCCGGCGAGCGCGCGCGACGAAAGCAAGATCTCGATCGTCCACGGCGACTACCGCCTCGACAACGTGATGTTCCATGCCATCGAGCCGCGGATCATCGCGGTGCTCGACTGGGAGCTCTCCACGCTGGGCCATCCGCTGGCGGACTTCAGCTATCACTGCATGTCGTGGCACATGCCCCCCACGACGGGGCGCGGCATCGGCGGCGTGGATGTCGCGGCACTGGGCATTCCCACCGAGAGCGAATACATCCGCCGCTACTGCGAGCGCACGCGCATCACCACGCCCGAGGCGCTGGCGCCCGACTGGAATTTCTACCAGGCCTACAACCTCTTTCGCATGGCCGCGATCCTGCAAGGCATTGCCAAGCGGGTCGAGGCAGGCACCGCATCGAGCGAGCAGGCCGTGGCCTCGGCCCGCGGCGCGCGCCCCATGGCCGAAATGGCCTGGCAGTTTGCCCAAAAGGCGTAACCGCCCCCCCACACCCCACCAGGAGACAGACGATGGACTTCGAATACTCGGCAAAAACCAAGGAGCTCCAGAAGCGCGTGAGCGCATTCATGGACGCGCACATCTATCCGGCCGAAGCCGAGTATTCCGCCGAGCTGGCCGCCAACACGGCCGCGGGCAAGCGCTGGACCGCGCTCAAGACCGTCGAGAAGCTCAAGGAAAAGGCCAAGGCCCAGGGCCTGTGGAACCTGTTCCTGCCGGTCGACAGCGCAGCCGCCTCGGGCTACGAAGGCGCGGGCCTCACCAACCAGGAATACGCGCCGCTGGCCGAGATCATGGGCCGCGTGCCATGGGCCTCGGAAGCCTTCAACTGCTCGGCACCGGATACAGGCAACATGGAGACCATTGCCCGCTACGGCTCCGAAGCCATCAAGGCGCGCTGGCTCAAGCCGCTGCTCGAAGGCCAGATCCGCTCGGCCTTTGCCATGACCGAGCCCGACGTGGCCTCCAGCGACGCCACCAACATCTCGACCCGCATCGAGCGCCAGGGCGACGAGTACGTGATCAACGGCCGCAAGTGGTGGATCTCGGGCGCCGCCGATCCGCGCTGCGCCGTCTTCATCACCATGGGCAAGAGCGACCCCGACGCGCCGCGGCATTCGCAGCAGAGCATGATCATCGTGCCGGCCGATGCCAAAGGCATCCGCATCGTGCGCCCGCTCAACGTGATGGGCTACGACGACGCGCCGCACGGCCACGTCGAGATGTACTTCGAGAATGTGCGCGTGCCAGCCGACAACATGCTGCTCGGCGAAGGCCGCGGCTTCGAAATCGCCCAGGGCCGCCTCGGCCCCGGACGCATCCACCACTGCATGCGCCTGATCGGCCTGGCCGAGCGCGCGCTCGAGCTGATGTGCAAGCGCGCCTCCTCGCGCGTGGCGTTCGGCAAGACCGTCGCCTCGCAGACCGTCACGCAGGAGCGCATCGCCGAAGCGCGCTGCAAGATCGACATGGCACGCCTGCTCACGCTCAAGGCCGCATGGCTGATGGACGTGGCCGGCAACAAGGTCGCGAAGAACGAGATCGCGATGATCAAGGTGGTGGCGCCGAGCATGGCCTGCCAGGTGATCGACTGGGCCATGCAGGCGCATGGCGGCGGCGGCATGTGCGACGACTTCCCGCTGGCCTACGCCTACGCCGGTGCCCGCACGCTGCGCTTTGCGGACGGCCCGGACGAAGTGCACCGCAATGCGATCGCCAAATGGGAGCTGGGCAAGTACGCGCCGAACAAAGGCGATGCCGACATGCCCGTCACGCGCTTCTGATTCGTCTTACCCCCTCTCCCTCCGGGAGAGGGTTGGGGTGAGGGCCGACGGCGCCAACGCGCCCGGCCCTTTTTCTTTTCAGAGCTTCTTCTGCAGAAACACCGCGTGCCCGAACGCCGGATCGAGCTGATAGCCGGCGAACCCCTCGCGCTCGTAGCTGCGCAGCGCTGGCGCATTGCCCGACAGCACCTCGAGCGTGAGCTTGCAGGCGCCGCGCGCGCGGGCCTCCTGCTCCACCCGCGCAAGCATGCGCTGCGCAATGCGCCGGCCGCGATGGCTGGGCAGCACGACGACGTCGTGCACGTTGACCAGCGTCTTGCAGGCGAAGGTCGAAAAGCCCTCGATGCAGTTGACCAGGCCCACGGGCATTGGCCCGTCGTACGCGAGCACGCTGAATGCTTGCGGCCGCGCCGCCAGCGCCGCCGGCAGCCCGGCCAGCACGCCCGCTTCGAGCGGCGTGCCGCCGCCCGCGGGATCGCGTGCATAGGCGTCGAGCAGGTCGACCAGAGCGGCTGCGTGCGCGGCGTCGCGGTAGTCCGCGAGCACAACCTCGATCATCGTCACCGCGCCGGTTCCAGGGTTGCGGCAAGCCGCTTCGCACAGGATTCAGCCTGTTTCGCATCGCGCGCCTCGACCATCACGCGCACCAGCGGTTCGGTGCCGCTCGCGCGGATCAGCACGCGGCCGCTGTCGCCGAGCTCGGCTTCGATGCGCTGCGTTTCGCCAGCCAGCGCATCGTTGTTCTTCCAGTCCTGTCCCGGCGCCAGGCGGACGTTGATCAGCACCTGCGGGAACAGCGTGATCTCCGCGAGCAGCTGCGCCACCGTCTTGCCGCTGCGCACGCAGGCCTGCAGCACCTGCAGCGCGCTCACGATGCCGTCTCCGGTGGTGTGGCGGTCGAGTGCCAGCAGATGGCCCGAGCCCTCGCCGCCCAGGAGCCAGCCGCGCTTTTCGAGTTCCTCGAGCACATAGCGGTCGCCCACCTTGGCGCGCACCAGCTCGATGCCCTGCCCGCGCAGCGCCACCTCGACGGCCTTGTTGGTCATGAGCGTGCCGACCACGCCCGCCGGCTTGTCGCCGCGCGCCATGCGCTCGGCCACCATGAGGTAGAGCAGCTCGTCGCCATTGAACAGCCGCCCGCTGGCGTCGACCAGTTGCAGGCGGTCGGCGTCGCCGTCGAGCGCGATGCCGTAGTCGGCCTTCTGCGCGGTGACGGCTTCGACCAGCGCGGCCGGATGGGTCGCGCCGAAGCCCTTGTTGATGTTGAGGCCGTCGGGTGCACAGCCGATGCTGCTGACCTCGGCGCCCAGTTCGTGGAACACGTTCGGCGCCACCTGGTAGGCCGCACCATGCGCCGCATCGACCACGAGCTTCATGCCGCGCAGGGTCAGGTCGTTGGCGAAGGTGCTCTTGCAGAACTCGATGTAGCGGCCCGGCGCGTCGTTGAGGCGGCGTGCCTTGCCGAGGTTGGCAGAGTCGACCCACACGGGGGGCTCCTCGAGCGCGGCTTCCACCGCAAGCTCCCATGCGTCGTCGAGCTTGGTTCCCTGCGCGCTGAAGAACTTGATGCCGTTGTCGGGATAGGCGTTGTGGCTGGCGCTGATCACCACGCCCAGGCTCGCACGCTGGGCCCGCGTCAGGTACGCCACGCCCGGCGTCGGCAGCGGTCCCAGCAGCACCACGTCGACGCCAGCGGAGTTGAAACCCGACTCCAGTGCGGACTCGAGCATGTAGCCCGAGATGCGCGTGTCCTTGCCGATCAGCACCGTGGGGCGCGCCTCGCTCTTCTTGAGCACGCGGCCCACGGCATGCGCGAGGCGCAGCACGAAATCGGGCGTGATGGGCGACTGGCCGACCGTGCCGCGGATGCCGTCGGTGCCAAAGTATTTGCGGGTCATGGAACTTGTTCTTGTTGTCGAGTGAGTTGTGAATGTGTCTCTTCGGCCTTCATGGCGCGCCATACGGCGATGGCCGCCACGGTGTCGCGCACGTCGTGCACCCGCACGATGGCCGCGCCCCGGTCCACGGCGAGCACCGCCGCCGTCACGCTGGGCACCAGGCGCTCTGCTGCCGCTGGAATACCGGTGACCGTGCCGATCGACGACTTGCGCGACCAGCCCAGCAGCAGCGGATAGCCGGCTTCGAGCAGCTTGCGCTGGCGCGCCAGCAGCGCAAAATTCTGCGCCGCGGTCTTGCCGAAGCCGATGCCCGGGTCCAGCGTGATCCGCGAAGCATCGACCTTCAGCGCGCGAAGCTGCGCCACCTGCTCGGCCCAGAACGACAACACCTGGGGCAGCACGTCGCCCTGCATGGGCGCCGTCTGCATGGTTTGGGGATCCCGGTGCATGTGCATCAGGCAGACGCCGCACGAGGGATGTGCCGCCACCGCCTTGCGCGCGCCGGGCCGGCGCAGCGCCCAGACGTCGTTGACGATGTCGGCGCCAAGCTCGAGCACCGCACGCATGACTTCCGGCTTGTAGGTGTCGACGGACAGCGGCACGTTGAGCTTGACGGCCTCCCGGACCACCGGCAGCACGCGCGCCAGTTCGGCCTCGAGCGGCACGGCCGGACTGCCGGGGCGGGTAGATTCGCCGCCGATGTCGAGGATGTCGGCACCCTCCTTCAGCAACTGCTCGCAATGCCGCAGCGCAGCCTCGGCGGACGCATGCGCCCCGCCATCGGAGAAGGAATCGGGCGTGACGTTGACGATGCCCATCACGCGCGGCTGCGCGAGATCGATTGCAAAACGGCCGGCCTGCCAGGCCGCCGCGCGGGCCATCGTCATGCGGCACCTTCATCGAAAACGGGGCCCATGGCCCCGTTGGTGTGGAACACCGGATTCACTTCAGGCCACTGTGGGTGCCGGATCCGGATTGACTGCCGGCGTGCCGCCGCTGCCGCCACTGCCCGAGGGCGGAATGCGCGGCGTCCAGTCCTTGGGCGGACGCGGCGCGCGGCCGGCCATGATGTCGTCGAGCTGTTCCGTATCGATGGTTTCCCATTCGAGCAGGGCCTTGGCCATGACGTGCATCTTGTCGCTGTTTTCCTCGATCAGGCGGCGCGCCAGGGCGTACTGCTCGTCGATGATGCGGCGCACTTCGGCATCGACCTTTTCCATGGTCTGCTCGCTCATGTTGGTGGTCTTGGTGACCGAGCGGCCGAGGAACACTTCGCCTTCGTTCTCGGCGTAGACCATCGGACCCAGCGCATCGGTCATGCCGTAGCGCGTGACCATGTCGCGGGCGATGGAGGTCGCGCGCTCGAAGTCGTTGCTGGCGCCGGTGGTCATCTGGTGCATGAACACTTCTTCGGCGATGCGGCCGCCGAACAGCATGCTGATCTGGTTCAGCATGTATTCGCGGTCATAGCTGTAGCGGTCCTGAGCGGGCAGGCTCATGGTCACGCCCAGCGCGCGGCCGCGCGGGATGATGGTGACCTTGTGGACCGGGTCGCACTTGGGCAGCAGCTTGCCGATGAGCGCGTGGCCAGACTCGTGGTAGGCCGTGTTGCGGCGCTCTTCCTCGGGCATGACCATGCTCTTGCGCTCGGGGCCCATGAAGATCTTGTCCTTGGCCTTCTCGAAGTCCTGCATCTCGACCACGCGGGCATTGCGGCGCGCGGCCATCAGCGCGGCTTCGTTGCAGAGGTTGGCCAGGTCGGCGCCGGACATGCCGGGCGTGCCGCGCGCGATGACGCTCGGGTTCACGTCCTGGCCCAGCGGCACCTTGCGCATGTGAACGCCCAGGATCTGCTCGCGGCCGCGGATGTCGGGCAGCGTCACGTACACCTGGCGGTCGAAGCGGCCCGGGCGCAGCAGTGCAGCGTCCAGGATGTCCGGGCGGTTGGTGGCAGCCACCACGATCACGCCCAGGTTGGTTTCGAAGCCGTCCATCTCGACCAGCATCTGGTTCAAGGTTTGTTCGCGCTCGTCGTTGCCGCCGCCCAGGCCGGCGCCGCGCTGGCGGCCCACCGCATCGATTTCGTCGATGAAGATGATGCAGGGCGCGTTCTTCTTGGCGTTCTCGAACATGTCGCGCACGCGGGCCGCGCCCACGCCGACGAACATTTCGACGAAGTCCGAACCCGAGATCGAGAAGAATGGGACCTTGGCTTCGCCGGCAATCGACTTGGCCAGCAAGGTCTTGCCGGTACCCGGAGGGCCGACCAGCAGCAGGCCGCGCGGAATGCGGCCGCCGAGCTTCTGGAAGCGCTGCGGGTCCTTCAGGAAATCGACCACCTCGCGGACTTCCTCCTTGGCCTCGTCGCAGCCCGCGACGTCGGCAAAAGTGACCGTGTTGTTGTTCTCGTCCATCATGCGGGCCTTGCTCTTGCCGAAGCTGAATGCCCCGCCTTTGCCACCGCCCTGCATCTGCCGCATGAAATAGATCCAGACCCCGATCAGGAGCAGCATCGGCCCCCAGCTCACCAGCAGCGTCATGAGGAGCGAGCCCTCTTCGCGCGGCTTGACGTCGAACTTGACGTTGTGGTCGATCAGGTCGCCCACCAGGCCGCGGTCGAGCACGGTGGCGGTCGTGCGGATCTTGCGATCCTCGTTGGTGACGGCCACGATTTCTCCGCCGCCGGCACCTTCAGGAATGACGGCGCTCTTGATCTGGTTGTTTCGGACCTGATCCAGGAACTCCGAATAGCTCACCGTCCCTGAGCCGACGCCGCCGCGGGTGTCGAACTGCTTGAACACAGTGAACAACACCATGGCAATGACGAGCCATACGGCAACTTTGGAAAACCACTGATTGTTCAAACGAAGCTCCAGTCGAAAGCGCGTGACAAGATTGTGAAAAGAACGCGCTATGGATACGCAATTGCGCCCCATTTTAGGCTTTTCAAGCTGCGAAAAGCGGGCATTTCCCTAAAGCAGCCATAGCCTGACAAGGGTTTGCGCCCCATGGGCACGCTTTGCGGGCCCCGGCGTCAAGGTATCAAAGCGTTTCCTGAGCCTTCAGACCCATGCCGACAAGGAAGGTTTCCGACGATTTGTCGCGCGAAGCCTTAGGTTTGAAGGGCTTCACGATGCGGAAGTTCGCCTTGAACAGCTTCACCAGCTCGTCATAGCCGCTGCCGTGGAAGAGCTTGGCCACCAGCGCCCCCTCGGGCTTCAGGTGGTGCTGGGCGAAGTCGATGGCAAGCTCGATCAGGTGCGCCACGCGAGCCGCATCGGCCGAATGGATGCCCGACAGGTTGGGCGCCATGTCGGAAACCACCAGGTCGGCCTTCCGGCCGGCCAGCACGCCCAGCACCTGCTCCAGCAGTTCCGCTTCGCGGAAATCGCCCTGCAGGAAGGTGACGCCCTCGATCGGCTCCATCGGCAGGATGTCCAGCGCGATGATGGTGCCGTTCAGCTCGCCGGCCGCGGCGCCTTCGGGCGACATGCGCCGGCGCAGGTACTGGCTCCAGGCGCCTGGCGTGGAACCCAGGTCGACCACCAGCTGGCCCGGCCTCACCAGGCCGAGGGATTCGTCGATTTCCTTGAGCTTGTAGGCGGCGCGTGCGCGGTATCCCTCGCGCGTGGCCAATTTCACGTACGGGTCGTTGATGTGGTCGTGCAGCCAGGCTTTGTTGACTTTTTTGCTTTTGGCTTTGGTGCTCATGGAGGTCTTTGTAACGCGTCGATAATACGGGGATGCCCGCCATTCAACTTACCCCTGCCGAGCGCAAGGTGCACCGCGCCGAAGCTCACCACCTGGATCCGATCGTCATGGTCGGTGGAGACGGGCTCACCCCTGCCGTGAAGAAAGAGGCCGACGCGGCGCTCAAGGCCCATGGCCTGATCAAGATCCGCGTCTTCTCCGACGACCGCCTGGCCCGCGATGCCATGCTGCAAGAGCTCGCCGACGAGCTCGGCGCCGCCCCCATCCAGCACATCGGCAAGCTGCTGGTGCTGTGGCGCCCCAAGCCCGAAAAAGAGCGCGTGGTCGATGAAGACCGCATGCCCGGCCCGCGCGACATCAAGGTGCTGAAGTACAGCAAGCGCGGCGGCCAGCGCCCCGAAATCAAGACCCTGCGCGTGCTCGGCAACCAGCGGCTCACCCCCGGCGGCACCATCAAGCGCGCCAAGGCCAAGCGGCCGCTCTCGGCCAAAAAACGCAACCAGGCAGACTGAACTTGGCGCCAGCGCAAGGCGCGCAGCGCCACATTCTCTGCATGAAGTGGGGCACCAAATACGGCCCCGAATACGTCAACCGCCTCTACGCGATGGTGCGCCGCAATCTCAGCGGCGACTTCAAGTTCGTGTGCCTGACGGACGACGGCACCGGCATCCGCCCCGAAGTGACCTGCCTGCCGATCCCGCCGCTGAACCTGCAGCTGGCGCCCGGCCAGCGCGACGGCGCGTGGAAGAAGCTCACCACCTTCGAAAAAGACCTGCACGGCCTGCGCGGCACTGCCCTGTTCCTGGACGTGGACGTGGTCGTCGTCGGCAGCCTCGATGCCTTCTTCGAATACCCCGGCGAGTTCCTGATCATCCACGACTACGCGCGCCCCTGGCGGCGCCAGCGGATCACGGGAAACTCGTCGGTCTACCGCTTCGAGCTGGGCGCCCATGCCGACGTGCTGGCGTATTTCCGCGCCAACATGGACAAGGTCCAGGCCGAGTACCGCAACGAGCAGGCCTATCTGTCCGACGTGCTGCACAAGCAGGGCAAGCTGGGCTACTGGCCCGCGGCCTGGTGCCCGAGCTTCAAGTACCACGGCATTCCGATGTGGCCGACCAACTACTGGGAAGAGCCCTTTGTGCCGGAGGGTGCGCGCATCATGGTGTTCCACGGCGAATGCAATCCGCCCGACGCGCTGGCGGGCCGGCGCAACCGGGCTTTCCGCTACATCCGGCCGGCGAACTGGGTCGCCAGGTTCTGGAAGGAATGAACGGAATGGCGGCGGGGACGGCGCAAGTCGTCCTGCCGCCGCCGGCATTCAGGCCGCAGCAGGCGCCCGGCCGCCCATGCGCCACAGCAGCGCACCGGCACAGAGCCACTGGACCACATACATGCCGCTTCCCACGGCGTGCCACAGCTTGAGGTTGTCGCGCGCAAGAATGCGCGGCGCCACAGCATATTGCTGGAGCAAAGCCAGCAGGAGCGCCCCCAGGATCAGGAAGATGGCGCTCATTGAGGCGCTGTCGATGCGCTGGTCCATCTTCGTGCGGAAGTGAACCAGGAGCAGCAGGCCGCAGCCGATCGCAATCCAGCTCTGCGCCTCGAACAGCTGGCCCGCGAAATTTCCGGCCACTGCGGGACTGCCGAGCTTCGCGAAGAGCATCGGCACCACGAGGAAACCGATCGTCGTGAGGCTGCCCCACCAGAAGGCGGCCAGCATCAGCGCGAGGCGGTCTTTCATCCTGCCGGTCAGATGTAGCGCACCGCCACGATCTCGTAGCGCTTGAGGCCGCCGGGCGCCTGCACCTCGGCGGTGTCGCCCTCTTCCTTGCCGATGAGCGCGCGCGCGATCGGGCTGGAGATGTTGATCAGGCCGAGCTTCAGGTCGGCCTCGTCCTCGCCGACGATCTGGTACTTGACGGCCTCGCCCGATTCTTCTTCCTCGAGTTCCACCGTGGAGCCGAACACCACCTTGCCGCCGGCGTCGAGCTCGGCCGGGTCGATGATCTGGGCGGCCGAAAGCTTGCCCTCGACCTCCTGGATGCGGCCCTCGATGAAGCCCTGGCGGTCCTTGGCGACTTCGTATTCGGCGTTCTCGCTCAGGTCGCCCTGCGCGCGGGCTTCGGAGATCGCATTGATGACCCAGGGGCGGTCCACGGTCTTGAGCTGATGCAGCTCGGCGCGCAGCTTCTCGGCACCGCGCTTGGTAATTGGAATGGTGGCCATGTTTGGTTCTCCATAAAGCGAAACCGCCGAACGCTGCCGTTCGGCGGTCGATTGGGGGACAGGATCAGACGAGTGTGCGTCCGGTCAGCCGGCTCAGGATGGCGAGCGGGCTCGAATCCGGATTGTATTGCTTCGACGCGGGCAGATGAAGGGTCTGCTCGAGCATGTACTGGCCCGCCATGACGGCGTGCGAGGTCTGGTCCGAGAAGCACACCCACACCGACCCCGGCGGGAATTCGGCCTTCTCCTGCGGCGAATTTTCCTGGTAGGCCATGTCGGCCTTCATGCCGTCGTGCAGCTGCAGCATCAGGTGGTCGTACTCGCTGCGGAACGACTTGGTCACATGCAGCGCCTGCAGCAGCTTGGCCTGCCAGCGCACATAGGGCTTGGCACGCGGCAGGAAGCGCCTGGCGATGTCCTCGAAGGGCTCGCCCACGCGCCACACGCGCGGTGCGCCCTCGGGATTGACGTTGGTGAAGACGCGCAGGATGCGCTCGCCGTAGTTCGGCCGCGACGGAAAGGCATCGACATGCAGCCGGCGGTCGTCGGCGCGCCACGACTGCACGCGCGTCTCGACCTTTGCCGGCCGGTAGCTGGTCGGCGCCAGGCGCAGGGCCGGCGTGTAGTGCGGCAGCAGGCCGTGGATCAGCTGCTGTGCCTGCGCACGGAACCGCCCCACCATCGCGGCGGCCGCACGCTGCACCGCCTCGTCGCCGGCCACGCCCTTGAGCTTGCCGTTGGCATCGAGGCTGATGTTGCGCACATCGGGCGACAGCAGGCTGGGCGTCAGCAGGCTGCGTTCTTCGGGCAGCAGCTCGAAACCCAGGCGCGGGAAATAGAGCACCTTGCCCGCTTCCAGCTGCGCGATCCACGCCTCGTTGGGCGTGGCCGCGCGCCAGTCGCTCAGGTCCAGTTCGACGAGCTGGGTTTCCATGGCCACGCTCAGGCGGCAGCCAGCTGCGCGTGCATCTCCTGCACCGAGATCACGCCGAGCTCGTCCATGAAGCCCATGCCCTCGACCGCGGCTTCGGCGCCGAAGATCGTGGTGAAGGTGGTGACGCGCGCGAGCAGCGCCGAGGTGCGGATCTGGCGCGAATCGGTGATCGCGTTGCGGCGCTCTTCCACCGTGTTGATGACCAGCGCAATCTCGTTGTTCTTGATCATGTCCACGATGTGCGGTCGGCCCTCGGTCACCTTGTTCACCGTCGCGCATTCGATGCCCGCGGCGCCGATGGCGGCGGCCGTGCCCTTGGTGGCGATGATCTCGAAGCCCAGCTTGACCAGGCCGCGCGCCACTTCCACGGCGCGCGCCTTGTCGTTGTTCTTCACCGAGATGAAGACCTTGCCCGACTTCGGCAGGTGCGTGCCGGCGCCGAGCTGCGACTTCACGAAGGCTTCGCCGAAGGTCCTGCCCACGCCCATCACTTCGCCGGTCGACTTCATCTCGGGACCGAGGATGGTGTCCACGCCCGGGAACTTGACGAACGGGAACACGGCTTCCTTCACGCTGAAGTAAGGCGGCGTGACTTCCTTGGTCACGCCCTGCGACTTGAGCGACTGGCCGGCCATGCAGCGAGCCGCCACCTTGGCGAGCTGGATGCCGGTGGCCTTGCTCACGTAGGGCACGGTGCGCGAGGCCCGCGGGTTCACCTCGAGCACGTAGATGACGTCCTTGCCATCCTTCTGCTGGATCGCGAACTGCACGTTCATCAGGCCGACCACGTTGAGCGCGGCAGCCATGGCGGCGCTCTGGCGCTTGAGCTCGGCAATGGTCTCGGCGCTCAGGCTGTAGGGCGGCAGCGAGCAGGCGGAGTCGCCCGAGTGCACGCCGGCCTGCTCGATGTGCTCCATCACGCCGCCGATCAGGGTGGCACCTTCGGCGTCGCGGATGCAGTCGACGTCGCATTCGACGGCGTCGTTGAGGAAGCGGTCGAGCAGCACCGGCGAGTCGTTGCTGACCTTCACGGCTTCACGCATGTAGCGCTCGAGGTCGCGCTGCTCGTGCACGATTTCCATCGCACGGCCGCCAAGCACATAGCTCGGGCGCACCACCAGCGGGTAGCCCAGCGCCGCGGCCTTTTCGAGCGCCTCGGGTTCAGTGCGCGCGGTGGCATTCGGCGGCTGCAGCAGCTTGAGCTCGTGCAGCAGCTTCTGGAAGCGCTCGCGGTCTTCGGCCGCGTCGATCATGTCGGGCGATGTGCCGATGATCGGCACGCCGTTGGCCTCGAGGTCGAGCGCGAGCTTCAGCGGCGTCTGGCCGCCGTACTGCACGATCACGCCGAGCGGCTTTTCCTTGTCGACGATCTCCAGCACGTCCTCGAGCGTGAGCGGCTCGAAATACAGGCGGTCGGAGGTGTCGTAGTCGGTCGACACGGTCTCGGGGTTGCAGTTGACCATGATGGTCTCGTAGCCGTCCTCGCGCATGGCGAGCGCGGCATGCACGCAGCAGTAGTCGAACTCGATGCCCTGGCCGATGCGGTTGGGACCGCCGCCGAGCACCATGATCTTCTTCTTGTCGGTGGGATCGGCTTCGCACTCTTCCTCGTAGGTCGAATACATGTAGGCCGTGTTGGTCGCGAACTCGGCCGCGCAGGTGTCCACGCGCTTGTAGACCGGGCGCACGCCGAGCGCACGGCGCTTCTCGCGGATGGCCGTGTCGGTGGTCTTGAGCTGCTTGGCGAGGCGGCGGTCGGAGAAGCCCTTCTTCTTGAGCGCGAGCAGCGTGTCGCGGTCGATGTCGGCCAGCGACTTGGTTTCGAGTTCGAGCTCGATCTTCACGATTTCCTCGATCTGCACCAGGAACCACGGGTCGATCTTGGTCAGCGCGAACACCTCATCCACGCTCAGGCCCATGGCGAAGGCATCGCCGACATACCAGATGCGCTCGGGGCCGGGCTCGCCGAGTTCCTTCTCGAGCACTTCGCGGTCCTGCGTCTTCTCGTTGAGGCCGTCCACGCCCACCTCGAGGCCGCGCAGCGCCTTCTGGAACGATTCCTGGAAGGTGCGGCCCATGGCCATCACCTCGCCCACCGACTTCATCTGCGTGGTGAGGCGCGAATCGGCCTGCGGGAATTTCTCGAACGCGAAACGCGGGATCTTGGTGACCACGTAGTCGATCGACGGTTCGAACGACGCGGGCGTGGCGCCGCCGGTGATCTCGTTGCGCAGCTCGTCGAGCGTGTAGCCCACGGCCAGCTTGGCCGCGACCTTGGCGATCGGGAAGCCCGTGGCCTTGGAGGCCAGCGCCGACGAACGCGACACGCGCGGGTTCATCTCGATGACGACCATGCGGCCGTCCTTCGGGTTGATCGAGAACTGCACGTTCGAGCCACCGGTATCGACGCCGATCTCGCGCAGCACGGCCAGCGAGGCGTTGCGCAGGATCTGGTATTCCTTGTCGGAGAGCGTCTGCGCCGGTGCCACGGTGATCGAGTCGCCGGTGTGCACGCCCATCGGGTCGAGGTTTTCGATCGAGCAGACGATGATGCAGTTGTCGGCCTTGTCGCGCACGACTTCCATCTCGTACTCCTTCCAGCCGAGCAGCGACTCTTCGATCAGCAGCTCGTTGGTGGGCGAGGCTTCGATGCCGCGCTTGCAGATGGTCTCGAACTCTTCCGGGTTGTAGGCGATGCCGCCGCCGGTGCCGCCGAGCGTGAAGCTGGGGCGAATCACCGTCGGGAAGCCGACCGACTTCTGCACGGCCCAGGCCTCGTCCATCGAGTGGGCGATGCCGGAGCGCGCCGAGCCCAGGCCGATCTTGGTCATCGCGTCCTTGAACTTCAGGCGGTCCTCGGCCTTGTCGATGGCTTCGGGCGTGGCGCCGATCAGCTCGACCGGCTTGTTGGTGGCCGCGCCGGTGTACTTGTCGAGCACGCCGTGGCGCCAGAGGTCGAGCGCGCAGTTGAGCGCGGTCTGGCCGCCCATGGTCGGCAGGATCGCGTCGGGGCGCTCCTTGGCGATGATCTTCTCGACCGTCTGCCAGGTGATGGGCTCGATGTAGGTCACGTCGGCCGTGGCCGGGTCGGTCATGATCGTCGCTGGGTTGCTGTTGATCAGGATGACCTTGTAGCCCTCCTCGCGCAATGCCTTGCAGGCCTGCACGCCGGAGTAGTCGAACTCGCAGGCCTGGCCGATGATGATCGGGCCGGCGCCGATGATGAGAATGGATTGGAGGTCTGAGCGCTTGGGCATCTTATTTGTCCTTGGTGAAACCGATGCCGCGGCCGCTGTAGGCGCCCGGCTTCGGCTCATCCATCAATTGATGGATCGCGTTGAATACATCGCGAAAGTTCTGGTCGTATCGCTGTTCCAGCGCATTCAGCTTGCGCTTGAGATCGGCATGCTCCGACAGCATGCTGCGCAGCTTGACGAAGGTTCGCATGATCTCGATGTTGACGGCCACGGCGCGTTCGCTGCGCAGCACGCTCGACAACATGGCCACACCCTGCTCGGTGAAGGCCACGCTGCGGTAGCGCGCGCCGCCCGAGCCCGGCTTCTCGGGTTTTGAGATCACAAGCTGTGATCTCAAAGCCTCGAGGTCGTGGTTCTCGAGGGTGAAGGCGAAGTCCGCCGGAAAACGATCGAGGTTGCGGCGCATGGCCTGCAGCAGCACCCGGGTCTCGACGCCGTAGAGCGCGGCAAGGTCCTGCGCCAGCATGACCTTCAGGCCGCGCAGCACATAGATCTTGCCCTCGGCATCGCGCAACGCGGCGAGCACCGAGACGTCGAGCACCGCGGGTGCATCAGCCACGTGCCTGCTCCATGAGCGCGGTGAAGCGGTCGAACAGGTAGCCGATGTCGTGCGGGCCGGGCGAGGCTTCCGGGTGGCCCTGGAAACAGAACGCCGGCTTGTCGGTACGCGCAAGGCCCTGCAGCGTGTTGTCGAACAGGCTGATGTGGGTGGGGCGCAGGTTGGCGGGCAGCGACTTCTCGTCGACCGCGAAGCCGTGGTTCTGGCTGGTGATGCTCACGCGGCCGTCGTCCAGGTCCTTCACCGGATGGTTCGCGCCGTGGTGGCCGAACTTCATCTTGAAGGTCTTGGCACCCGAAGCCAGCGCCATGATCTGGTGGCCCAGGCAGATGCCAAAGGTGGGAATGCCGGTCTCGATGAGCTCCTTGACCGCGCTGATGGCGTAGTCGCAGGGCTCCGGGTCGCCCGGGCCGTTGGCCAGGAAGATGCCGTCGGGCTTGAGCTTGAGCACGTCGGCCGCGGGCGTCTGCGCCGGCACCACGGTGATGCGGGCGCCGCGCTGGGCGATCATGCGCAGGATGTTCTTCTTGACGCCGTAGTCGAAGGCCACCACGTGGAACTTCGGCGTGATCTGCACGCCGTAGCCCGCGCCCAGCTTCCACTCGGTCTCGGTCCATTCGTAGGTCTGCTGGACCGACACCACCTTGGCGAGGTCAAGGCCGGCCATGCTGGGCGCGGCCTTGGCGGCGGCGATGGCCTTGTCGACCAGCGCCTGCGTCACAGCCTCGCCCGCGGCCAGGCCCAGGATGCAGCCATTCTGCGCGCCATGGGTGCGCAGGTGGCGCGTGAGCTTGCGGGTGTCGATGTTCGCGATGGCCACCGTCTTGCCGGCCACGAGGTATTCGCTCAGCGTGGCGGTCTTGCGGAAGTTGGAGGCGACGAGGGGCAGGTCCTTGATGATCAGGCCCGCGGCATGGATCTTGTCGGCTTCGATGTCTTCACCGTTGACGCCGTAGTTGCCGATGTGCGGATACGTGAGGGTCACGATCTGCTGGCAGTAGCTCGGGTCGGTGAGGATTTCCTGGTAACCGGTCATGGCGGTGTTGAACACCACCTCGCCGGTCGTGGAGCCGGCGGCCCCGATCGAATTGCCTTGAAAGACCGTGCCGTCTGCGAGCGCCAGGATGGCGGGCGGGAAACTTCCCTTGAGAGACAAAAGCACTGGGTTCTCCGGATGGTTACGGTCGCCCGGAGCCCCAGGCGCGTTGCCTGCGGACTGCTGCTTAAGGGGATTTTGGCGTTAAAGGCGGCCGGGCGACGCTATTGCGAGTAAGCCCCCGATTGTAGCCCGGCGGCGTCGCCCTCTCGGGCCGCAGGGCCGGAAAACATTCGCGACCCATGCCTATGCGGCACTCGGAGATCAGGAAGCTGCCTGGGCAAGCGCCGCTGCGCCGCTCGCATGCAGGCAGATCGCAGCGGCGGCCGCCACGTTCAGCGACTCCTCGCCGCCCGGCTGCGCGATCCGGATGTGATGGCTGGCGCGGGCTTCCAGCGCCGGTGAAACGCCCTGCCCTTCATGGCCCAGCAGCCATGCGCAAGGATGCGGCAGCCTCGCCTGGTGCAGCCAGTCGCCCCGGTGGGAACTGGTGGCCACCAGCGGCACCTTCAGTTCGTCGAGGGCATCGGCCTCCACGCCTTCGATCAGCCGCAACCCGAAATGCGCGCCCATGCCGGCACGCAGCACCTTCGGCGCCCACAAGGCCGCCGTGCCTTTGAGCGCGATCACCTGCTTGAACCCGAAAGCGGCCGCGCTGCGCAGGATGGAGCCGGCGTTGCCGGCGTCCTGCAGGCGGTCAAGCACCACGCTGGGCGCATCGGGAAGCAAGGGCGGCCGCGCCGGCAGATCGAGCACGAAGCCCATCGGCGCCGGCGACTCCAGGCCGCTGGCAGCCCGCAGTAGATCGTCGTTGACTACTACCGTTTTGATAGCAGAATTCACCCATTCGGCAGGTACCGACGGCCAGAAGGACTCCGAGAAGACGGCGACCGCAGGCCGGATGCCGCGTGCGAGCGCCGCTCGGCAGAGATGGTCGCCTTCGAGCCAGATCCGGCCGAGCCGGCGATAGGCGCCGGGATCCTGGGCCAGTTTGCGCAGGTCCTTGAGCAGCGGGTTGTCGCGCGAACTGATGTGGTTCGCGCCGGTGGGGCTGGTCATGCTTCGGCTCAGGGCGCGGCGCGCAGGTCGAGGTGCACGGTCTCGGCCGTCGGGATTTCGGCCGGAACCGCCATCGAGGCCTCGAGCACGAGCGCAGCCGCACCCTCCGCAGTGCGCGCCAGTGCCGCGGCCACCGGGCTGAACGACCTGCGGTGATGAATGCACGCGCCATGGCGCTGCAGCGCCTCCAGGTGCTCCGGCGTGCCGTAGCCCTTGTGGCCGGCAAAGCCGTAGTACGGAAACTCCAGGTGCAGCTGCTCGCACAGCCGGTCGCGGTGGACCTTGGCCAGGATCGAGGCGGCGGAGATCGCCTTGATCCGCGCATCGCCCTTGACGATGGCCTCGGCCAGCACGTCGAGCGTGGGCAGGCGGTTGCCGTCGACCAGCACCTTGGCGGGCTTCAGGCGCAGGCCCTCGACCGCACGGCGCATGGCGAGCATGGTGGCCTGCAGGATGTTGTGGGTGTCGATTTCCTCGACCGTGGCCTGCGCCACCGAGCAGCACAGCGCCTTGGCAAGGATCTGGTCGTTCAGGCGTTCGCGCTGCAGGGCCGTGAGCGTCTTGGAATCGGCCAGGCCGCGGATCGGCCGCTGGTCGTCCAGGATGACGGCTGCCGCCACGACCGGGCCGGCCAGCGGCCCGCGGCCCGCTTCATCGACGCCCGCTACGAGGCCCGGCGCGTCCCACACGAGGGCCGCCTGCTCAGCCTTCAAGAACTTTCTGGATCGCATCGGCGCAAAGTGTGGGCGTATCGCGCTGCAGTTGCACGTGCAGCTCTGAAAATTTTTGTTGCAGCGCCCGCGTTTTCTCGGGCGCGTCGAGCCAGGCCAGCGTGGCCTCGGCCAGCGCCTGCGGCGTGGCGGCCTCCTGCAGCAGCTCGGGCACCACGAATTCGCGCGACAGGATGTTGGGCAGGCCGACCCAGGGCTGGAGCTGCTTGCGCTGCATCAGACGCCATGAAAGCGCATTCATGTTGTATGCGATGACCATCGGCCGCTTGAACAGCGCCGCCTCGAGCGTGGCGGTGCCGCTGGCGATCAGGGTGGCGTCGCAGGCGGCCAGCGCGGCATGCGACTGGCCGTCGAGCAGTTGTACCCGCCCCGCCGCACCGCTGGCCTGCAGCAGCGCCTCGACCTCGACACGCAGCCCCGGCAGGATGGGGGCGACGAACCGGAGCGCGGGCCGCGCCTGCAGCATCTGCGCCGCGGCGGCAAAAAAACGGGCGGCAAGGTAGCGCACTTCCGAGCGGCGGCTGCCGGGCAGCAGGGCCACGACCTGCGCATCCGGCGCGAGGCCGAGGGCCGCGCGCGCCCCGGCGCGGTCTGGCACCATCGGAATCACGTTGGCCAGCGGATGGCCGACGTAGCTGCCCTGCACGCCCTGCTCGGCCAGCAGCGCCGGCTCGAACGGAAAGATGCACAGCACGTGGTCAGCCGCGGCCCGGATCTTGTCGATGCGGTCGGCACGCCAGGCCCAGATCGACGGGCAGACGAAATGCACGGTCTTCATGCCGCGGCTGCGCAGTCCGGCTTCGAGGTCGAGGTTGAAATCGGGGGCGTCGACGCCGATGAAGAGCTCGGGCCATTCGCGCAGCAGCCGCGCCTTGAGCTGCCGGCGGATGCCGGCGATCTCGGCGTAGTGGCGCAGCACCTCGATGTAGCCGCGCACCGCGAGCTTTTCCTGCGGCCACCAGCTCTGCAGCCCGTGCGCAAGCATGCGGGGCCCGCCGATGCCCATGGTCTGGAGCGACGGCCAACGCGCCTGCAGGCCGTCGAGAAGAAGGCCGGCGAGCAGGTCGCCGGAAGCTTCTCCCGCGACCAGCGCGAAGCGTCGCTGTTCGTCCTTGCCCATGGCGGCCGTCTCGCTTACTTCAACGCGCAATGCCGCGTGTCGATGTGGCCAGGAACTGCTCCATCAGCGCCACGTCTGCGGCCGCTTCCGGCGTTTCGGTGGCCAGGGCAGCGATGCCGGCGCGCGCTTCTTCGAGCGTCTTGCCCTGCCGGTACAGCAGGCGGTGCATCTGCTTGACCGCCGCCAGGCGGGAGGCCGAAAAATCGCGGCGGCGCAGGCCCACGACGTTGAAGCCGCGCACCGCCAGCGGATTGCCGTCGACCAGCATGAAGGGGGGCACGTCCTGCGACACGGCGCTGGCGAAGCCGACCATGGCATGGGCACCGACCGAGACGAACTGGTGGATGCCCGTCAGGCCGCCGATCGTGACCCAGTCGGCCAGGTGCACGTGGCCGGCCAGCGTGGTGTTGTTGGCCAGCGTGGTGTGGTCGTCGACACGGCAGTCGTGCGCGATGTGCGTGTACGCCATGATCCAGTTGTCGCAGCCCACCCGCGTGATGCCGCCCGCGCCCGGCACGCCGAGGTTGAAGGTGCAGAACTCGCGGATGACGTTGCGGTCGCCGATGACCAGTTCGGTGGGCTCGCCCGCGTATTTCTTGTCCTGCGGAATGGCGCCGAGCGAGGAGAACTGAAAGATCCGGTTGTCCCGGCCGATGGTGGTGCGCCCCTCGATCACGCAATGCGCACCGATGGTCGTGCCGGCGCCGACCCGCACGTGCGGACCGATCACGGTGTAGGGCCCGACCGAAACGGAGGCGTCCAGCTGTGCCTTCGGGTCGACGAGCGCTGTGGGATGAACCTGCGTCATGCCTTGTCGTAACCGCCGCGAGATCAGTTGATCTGGCGCATCGCGCACATCAGCGTGGCCTCGCAGGCCAGTTCGCTGCCCACCAGCGCGCGGCCCTTGAACTTGGAGATGCCGGCCTTCATGCGCTCGATCTCGACTTCGAGCGTGAGCTGGTCGCCTGGCTCCACGGGGCGCTTGAAGCGCGCGCCGTCGATGGCCGCGAAGTAGTAGACCGTGTTGTCGTCAGGCACGATGTCGAGCGAATGGAACGACAGCAGCGCGGCCGCCTGCGCCATGGCTTCGAGCATGAGTACGCCCGGCATCACCGGACGGTGGGGGAAGTGGCCGTTGAAGAACGGCTCGTTCATCGTCACGTTCTTGAGCGCCGTGATGCGCTTGCCCTTTTCCATGTCCAGCACGCGATCCACCAGCAGGAACGGGTAGCGGTGGGGCAGCAGCTTGAGGATTTGATGGATATCGAGCGTCGTCGTCATGATTTTCTGTTCCTGCATCGTCTTCACTTTTTCTGAGGGGCCTTTTCGAGCGCCTTGAGTCGTTCGCGCAGGCTGTGCAACTGCTTGAGCGTTGCCGCGTTCTTTTCCCAGTTCGCATTGTCGTCGATGGGGAACATGCCGGTGTACTGGCCGGGCTTGCGGATCGAGCGGGTCACCACGGTGGCCGCGGACACGTGAACCCCGTCGGCCACCGTGAGATGGCCGAGCACGATCGCACCGCCGCCAAAGGTGCAGTGCGCACCGATGGTGGCGCTGCCCGCCACGCCGACGCAGCCGGCCATGGCGGTGTGCTTGCCGACACGCACGTTGTGGCCGATCTGGATCAGGTTGTCGAGCTTGACGCCGTCCTCGATGACGGTGTCGTCGAGCGCGCCGCGGTCGATGCAGGTGTTAGCGCCGATCTCGACGTCGTTGCCGATGCGCACCGCGCCCAGCTGCTCGATCTTGACCCAGGCGCCCTCGTGCGGTGCCAGGCCGAAGCCGTCGGCGCCGATCACCACACCCGGATGCAGCAGGCAGCGCTCGCCGACCACGCAGTCTTCGCTGATCGTCACGCGCGACTTGAGGACCGTGCCGGCGCCGACGCGCGCGCCCCGCTCCACCACGCACAAGGCGCCGATGCGCGCCGTGGCGTCCACCAGGGCCTCGGGATGGATCACCGCGGAGGGATGGATGCGGTCGGCCTCGGGCCGCGCGTGATGCGCCTTCCACAGCTGCGTGAGGCGCGCGAAATAGAGGTAGGGGTCGGCCGCGACGATGAACGCCCCGCGCGCGGCCGCGGCCTCGCGCATGGCCGGCGCGACGATCACGCAGGCCGCCCTGGAGGCCGCCAGTTCCTGCTGGTACTTGGGATGGCTCAGGAAGCTGAGCGCATCGGGCTGTGCATTCTGCAGCGGCGCAAGCCGCTCGATGGACAGCGCCGGGTCCCCGTGAAGCTCGCCCCCAAGGGCGCTGACAATGGCTCCGAGCTGCAGTCCCACGCCGATTCGCGGCGTTATTTGCCGGCCGAAGGAGCAGCGGTCGAGGCGTTCAGGGCCTTGATCACCTTGTCAGTGATGTCGTGCTTGGGATTGATGTAGATCGCTTCCTGCAGGATGGCATCGTACTTTTCAGCCTCGGCCACCTGCTTCACGACGCGGTTGGCGCGTTCGTAGACCTGCTGGAGCTCTTCGTTCTTGCGCGCGTTGAGATCTTCCTGGAACTCGCGGCGGCGGCGCTGGAAATCACGGTCCTGGTCGACCAGCGCGCGCTGGCGCGCAGTGCGCTGGCTTTCGGACAGGGTGGGGGCTTCGCGCTCGAACCGTTCGGAGGCCGTCTTCAGTGCTTCGCCCTGCGTCGTGAGATCCTTTTCGCGCTTGAGGAATTCAGCCTCGAGCTTGGCTTGCGCAGCCTTGGCCGGCTGCGCCTCGCGCAGCACGCGATCCGGATTCACGAAGCCGATGCGAAAGGTTTCCTGCGCCTGGGCAGCAGTCGCCGCAGCGAGCGCGAAAACGGGAATCAACAACGCGCCAGCGGCGGCGCGAATCAAATGCTTCATTTAGAAAGACGTTCCGATCTGGAATTGCAAGCGCTGGATTCTATCCTTCGGGATCAGGATGACGCCGGTATTCGGATCCAGCACTTCCTTTTGGGACTTGATGGGGAAGGCGTAGGCCAGACGCAGCGGGCCCAGCGGCGAGATCCAGCTGACCCCGAGGCCCACCGAGGCACGCAGCTTCTTCTGGGCCTCGTACTGCGCGTCCGTGATGCCAGGGGCGCGCGAGCCGAACACGTTGCCGACATCGAAGAAGCCATAGAGGCGCAGCGTACGGTCGTTGCCGGCGCCCGGGAATGGCGTACTGAGTTCGGCATTGAACACGGCCTTCTTGGTACCGCCGAGCGCTGCGCCTTCCGTCTGCCAGGGCAGCGGCACGTCGCGCGGCCCGAGCGAGTTCTGCTCGAAGCCGCGGATGGACCCCAGGCCGCCGGCATAGAAGTTCTTGAAGATCGGGTAGTCCTTGCCGCCAAGAGACTTGGCATAGCCCAGGTCGGCGTTGATCGCAAACGTGTACTGCTTGTTGATTGCGAAGAACTCCTGGTACTGGTAGTTCGTCTTGAAATACTTCATTTCGCCGGCGACGCCCAGCTCCAGGTTGGCACGCTGCAGGCGCCCGGTGGTCGGAACCAGCGCGCTGTCGCGGCTGTCGCGGCCCCAGCCGACGGTCAGCGGAACGCCCCAGACGCTCTTCCGATCGCACTCGGTCACGAACAAAAGGCTCGCATCCCTCTGGCATTGGAAATAGCGCAGGTAGGACGCCGGCGTGAAGAGCCCGGAGAACGACGTCGTCGAGTTCGGATCGAAGGCGTAGCGCTCGAGCCCGACACCGAAGAAGACCGTGTCGACTTCGCTGAACGGCACGCCGAAGCGGATCGAAGCGCCTTGGTTCACGAGCTTGTAGTCGCCGTCGATGTTGGTCGAGTACGGGCGCGTGGTGGTGTGATAGACGCTGATCGTGCGCGAGATGCCGTCCTTGGTGAAATACGGATCGGTGGTGGTCAGCGACAGCGTGCGGTTGTACTTGCTGGTGTTGACCTGCACGCCCAGGAAGTTGCCCGAACCGAAGACGTTCTCTTGCGAGATGCCGAAGGTGAGAGCCACCTTTTCCGCGCTCGAATAGCCGGCGCCGAGCTGCAGGCTGCCGGTGGGCTTCTCGGCCACGTTGACGACCAGGTCGACCTGGTCGGGCGAACCCGGGATTTCCTGGGTTTCGACGTTCACCTCGGTGAAGAAGCCCAGACGGTCCACGCGGTCGCGCGAGAGCTTGATCTTGTCGCCGTCGTACCAAGAGGCCTCGAACTGCCGGAACTCGCGCCGGATCACTTCATCGCGCGTCTTGGCATTGCCGCCCACCGCCACGCGGCGCACGTAAACGCGGCGCGAGGGTTCGGCCTGCAGGGTCAGGGTCACGCGGTTGTTGACGCGGTCGATTTCCGGGCGGGCCTGCACGCGTGCGAACGCGTAGCCGAAGGTGCCGAAATAGTCGGTGAAGGCCTTGGTGGTTTCGGTGACCTGCTCGCCGTTGTAGGGCTCACCGGGCTTGATGGTCACGAGGGACTTGAACTCCTCGTCGCGGCCGAGATAGTTGCCGTCGAGCTTGACGCCGGCCACAACGAACTTCTCGCCTTCGGTGATGTTGACGGTCACCGACAGGTCCTTGCGGTCCGGCGAGATGGCGACCTGGGTCGAATCGATGCGGAACTCGAGGTAGCCGCGCGTGATGTAGTACGAGCGCAGCGTTTCCAGGTCGGCGTTGAGCTTCGAACGCGAGTATTGGTTGGACTTGGTGTACCAGCTCATGAAGCCGCCGCTGTCCTGGTCGAACAGGCTCAGCAGCGTCGATTCGCTGAATGCCTTGTTGCCGACCACACGCACTTCGCGAATGCGCGCGGAATCGCCCTCGGTGACGGTGAACGTGAGATTGACGCGATTGCGCTCGATGGGCGTGACCGTGGTCACGACCTGCGCGTTGTAGAGGCTGCGGCTCACGTACTGGCGCTTGAGTTCCTGCTCGGCGCGGTCGGCCAGGGCCTTGTCGTACGGGCGGCCATCGGCCAGGCCCACTTCGCGCAGCGCCTTCTGGAGCGCGGCCTTGTCGAATTCCTTGGTGCCGACGAAATCGACGTCGGCAATGGTGGGACGCTCTTCGACGATCACCACCAGCACGTTGCCGTTGACGTCGATGCGCACGTCCTTGAACAACCCCAGGTCGAACAGCGCACGGATGGCAGCCGATCCGCGCTCGTCGCTGTAGGTATCGCCCACACGCAGCGGAAGCGATGCGAAGATCGTGCCGGGCTCGACGCGTTGCAGGCCCTCGACGCGAATGTCACGCACCGTGAAGGGCTCGACGGCCCAGGCTGCCGTGGCCGCCAACGCGCTGGCCACCACCGCGGCAACGCTACGCAGGCGAAAGCGACTGAAGTTTGTGTTCATCTGTGAATTGGGCCGGCGCGGAAAGGGCCGGCAGAAAGTTAACCAAAGAGCCGCGTGACGTCGTTGAAGAGTGCAACCGACATCATGACCAGCAGCAAGGCGACACCGCCGCGCTGAAGCCGTTCCATCCAGGCGTCAGAGACGCTCTTGCCGGTCAGGCCCTCCCAAAGATAATACATCAGGTGTCCTCCATCGAGGACCGGCAGCGGCATGAGATTGAGCACGCCAAGGCTCACGCTGATCAGTGCAAGGAATACCAGGTACTGGGTCAACCCGAGGCTCGCGGACTTGCCGGCGTAGTCGGCGATCGTGAGCGGCCCGCTCAGATTCTTGAGCGAGGCTTCGCCGATCACCATCTTGCCCATCATGCGGACGGTCAGCGCCGACACCTCCCAGGTGCGCACGATACCGCGCCAGACGCCATCGATCGGGCCCTGGCGCACCGTCACCATTTCGGGCGGCGCACCGACATAGGCGCCGATGCGGCCGACCTTCGCCGCGCCCTCCTCGCGCAGTTCGGGCCTGACTTCGAGTTCGATCGACTGGCTGCCGCGCTGCACCTGCCAGGTCTGCGGACGCGGCTGGTCGCCATCGATCGAGGTGCGGATCACCTCGCGCAACTGCTGCCCATCGACGATGGGCACATTGCCGACGCTGCGGACCACGTCGCCGCTGCGAAGGCCCGCGCGTTCTGCCGCGCTGCCGGCCATCACCTGGCCGATCTCGGGACGCGTCAGCGGTGCGAGCACGCCGATCTTGCGGAACATCTGCGGGTCGGCGTCCCTGGCCTCCATGAGGCTCAGCGGCAGCACGACCTGCCGGCCGGGCCGGCCGCCCTCGCCCGCCACTTCGAGCGTCAGGTCGCGGCCGTCGAGCGCGCCGCGTGTCATGCGCCAGCGCAGGTCCTCGAACGACTGCACGGGTTCCAGGTCGCCTTCGAAACCGGCACGCGTGATGTGCTCGCCGCCGCGTAATCCCGCCGCTTCCGCCAGCGATGCCGCCACCGGACGCGCCAGCTTGGCAACAGGCTCCTCGACTCCGATCCAGTTGACGGCCGTGTAGAGCACCACGGCAAGCAGCAGATTCGCAATGGGCCCGGCAGCGACGATGGCCGCGCGGGAGCGCAGCGGCTGCGTGTTGAAGGCGCGGTGGCGCTCCTCGGGCGCCACCGGCCCCTCGCGCTCATCGAGCATCTTGACGTAACCGCCGAACGGAAACGCGCCGATGACGAACTCCGTTTCCTGCCCCGGATGCTGGCGCTTGGGCTGCCAGCGGTAGAGTGTCCTGCCGAAGCCCACCGAAAACCGCAGCACCTTGACGCCGCAGGCGACGGCAACGCGGTAGTGGCCGTATTCATGCACGGCGATCAGGAGGCCGAGTGCAACCACGAAAGCGATGACGGTGAGCATCCGGATCCTCTGTTGACGGGAGTGTCAGGCCGCGAAGCGCAGCGCCGCGGCATTGGCCGCCGCCCTGGCGCTGGCGTCGAGCGCCAGCAGGTCGGCCAGCGATGCGGGCTTGGAGGGGCTGACGGCTTCCAAAGTTTCCATGTTGACCGCATGAATGCGGTCGAAGCGCAGGCGCCGATCAAGAAAGGCCTCGACCGCGACTTCGTTGGCCGCATTGAGCACCGCCGTGGTCCCCGGCGCCGCGCGCAGCGCATGCCAGGCCAGGCCCAGCCCGGGAAACAGCGCCGCGTCGGGGGCATCGAAGCTCAGCGATGCCATCTGGCGGAAATCAAGGCGCGCCGCGCCGCTCTCGATGCGCTCGGGCCAGGCCAGTCCGACGGCAATGGGCACGCGCATGTCGGGCGTCCCCAGTTGGGCAATGACCGATGCATCCGTGAACTGGACCATCGAATGGACCACGCTCTGCGGATGGATGACCACCTCGATCTGCTCGGGCAGCACGCCGAACAGATGGCGCGCCTCGATCACCTCGAGCGCCTTGTTCATCATGGTGGCGGAATCGACCGAGATCTTGCGGCCCATGACCCAGTTCGGATGCGCGCAAGCCTGTTCGGGCGTGACCGTGCCCAGCGTATCGGGCGCGCGCGTGCGGAACGGGCCGCCCGACGCCGTGAGAATGATCTTGTCGATGCGCCGCGGCCAGGTCGACGGGTCTTCAGGCAGCGACTGGAAGATGGCCGAGTGCTCGCTGTCGATCGGCAGCAGCGTGGCACCGCCCTCGCGCACGGTGCGCATGAAGAGCTCGCCGCCGACCACCAGCGCCTCCTTGTTGGCCAGCAGCAGCCGCTTGCCGGCGCGCGCAGCCGCCAGGCAGGGCCCGAGGCCGGCCGCCCCCACGATGGCCGCCATCACGGCGTCGACCTCTTCGTGCGATGCTATTTTTTCAATAGCATCGACGCCGCTCAGGACGGTGGTCTTGAGATTGTTCTGCTCTATCTTTTCGGTCAGCAGCGCCGCATGCGGCGCGCTCGCCATGACCGCATAGCGCGGCGAAAAACGCGCGCACTGCGCGAGCAGCTCGTCGACCTTGGTCGATGCGGAAAGCGCGAAGACCTCGAAACGCTCCGGGTGCCGCGAAATGACATCGAGCGTGCTGACGCCGACCGAACCGGTCGAGCCCAGCACCGTGATGCGTTGTTTGGGTGTGTTCACAGGAAAGCCAGCATCATTGCAATGGGAAGCGCCGGCAAGAGGGCATCCACGCGGTCGAGCACACCACCGTGGCCCGGCAACAGGCTGCTGCTGTCCTTGGCGCCGGCACTGCGCTTGATCAGCGACTCGACCAGGTCGCCCACGACGCTCATCGCGGCGAGAAACAGCACGCCGACCAGCAGCAGCCACCAGCCGCGCTCGTACAGCCGGGTGTAGAGGCTGGCCACCGCGGCGCCGGCAGCCCTGTCGGCCCACATCCACGCAAAGGCCAGCACCACGACGCCCGCCATGCCGCCCCACACGCCTTCCCAGCTCTTGCCGGGGCTGATGGCGGGCGCGAGCTTGTTGCGCGTGAACTTGAGGCCGAAGGCGCGGCCCGCGAAATACGCGAAGACGTCGGCCACCCAGACCAGCACGAGGATCGACAGCAAAAAGTTGATGCCGACCATGCGCGCCTGCACGGCCGCGAGCCACGCCACCCAGAGCGCCAGCAGCCCGCCGACCAGCCGCAGCCCGCGGGGAATGCGCGGCCAGCCCGGCACCGCCACCCGCAGCAACGCAGCCCCGCCGAGCACCCAGGCTGCGCTGGCCACCAGCCACATGGGCAGCAGCGACCGATCGAGCAGCCCGAGCCACCAGGAGAGCGCACACAGCGCCACGGTTTCTGCGCCGAGGAAGACCGACAGCCGCTGGCCATAGCCGTTGAGACGGCCCCATTCCCATGCCCCGGCACCGATCAGCACCAGCATCACGCAGGCGAAGGGGACGTGCGACGGGTAGAAGAGCGCCGGCAGCAGGATCGCCAACAGGACGATGGCCGTGAGGATGCGTTGTTTGAGCATGCGGCTGGGCGGCTGGAGGGACAGGCCGTGAGGCCCTCAGGCCAACTGGCGATCGGGTGCGGAGCCGCTGCCGGCCGTGACTTGCGCCGAGGTCTTGCCGAAGCGGCGCTCGCGCGCCTGAAATGCGGCGATTCCCGCATCCAGTTCGGCCTGGTCGAACTCGGGCCAGAGCTTGTCGCTGAAGAAAAGCTCCGCGTAGGCGCTTTGCCACAGCAGGAAGTTCGACAGGCGCTGCTCGCCGCCGGTGCGGATGAGAAGGTCGGGATCGGGCACGTGCGCCAGGGCCATGGCGCGGTCGAGATTCGCTTCCGTGAGCGCTTCGCCCTGCTCGGCCAGCTTGGCCGCGGCGCGGGCAATGTCCCACCGGCCGCCGTAGTTGAAGCAGACGTTCAGGATCAGCTTGGTGTTCTGCGCGGTGGCGGTTTCGGCGTCGACCAGGCCCTGCACCATTTTCTTGGAAAGCCCGGTCCGTTCGCCGACGAAATGCAACTGCACGCCGTCGCGGCTCAGCTTGGGCACTTCGCGCGCGAGTGCCCCCACCATGATTTCCATGAGCCCCGAAACTTCCTCGGGCGGACGGTTCCAGTTCTCCGACGAAAACGCGAAGACCGTGAGAATGCCCACGCCGCGATCGACACACGCCTTGACGCAGCGCCTGAGCGACTCGACGCCCTGCTTGTGTCCTGCCACGCGAGGCAGGAACCGCCGCGTGGCCCAGCGTCCGTTGCCATCCATGACGATGGCAATGTGGCGGGGGATCTGCGGCGAAGAAGAGGCCATGCGCAGCCTCAAACGGCCATGATCTCCGCTTCCTTGGCCGCGACCAGGCGGTCGATTTCCGCGATGTGGCGGTCCGTGACCTTCTGGATCTCGGCTTCGGCGCGCTTCTGGTCGTCCTCGGAGGCGAGCTTTTCCTTGACCAGCTTCTTGACCGACTCGTTCGCATCGCGGCGCAGGTTGCGCGTGGCGATCTTGGCGCTTTCGCCTTCGTTGCGGACCAGCTTGGTCATTTCCTTGCGGCGCTCCTCGCTCATCGCGGGAAGCGGCACGCGGATCAGGTCGCCCATCGAGGCCGGATTCAGCCCCAGGTCGCTTTCGCGGATGGCTTTCTCGATCTTGGCGCCCATGCCCTTTTCCCAGGGCTGGACGCTGATCGTGCGCGAGTCGAGCACCGACACGTTGGCCACCTGGCTCAGCGGAACCTGCGAGCCGTAGTACTCGACGTGGATCGAGTCGAGCAGCGCGGAGTTCGCGCGGCCGGTACGGATCTTGGTGAGGTTGTTCTGGAACGCGGCAAGCGACTGATTCATCTTGGCATCGGTCGCACTGCGGATTTCTGCAATGGTCGGGGTCGTCATCTCAAATTACTCCTCAGGCATGCACCAGCGTGCCTTCGTCCTCGCCCATGACGACGCGCTTGAGCGCACCGTTCTTGAAGATCGAGAACACCTTGATCGGCAGCTTCTGGTCGCGGCACAGCGCAAAGGCCGTGGCGTCCATGATGCCGAGATTCTGCGCGATTGCCTCGTCGAAAGTGAGCGACGAATAGCGCGTTGCATCGGGATGGGTCTTCGGATCGGCGGAATAGACGCCGTCGACCTTGGTGGCCTTGAGCACCAGTTCGGCACCGATCTCGGCACCGCGCAGCGCAGCGGCCGTGTCGGTGGTGAAGAACGGATTGCCGGTGCCCGCGGCAAACACGACCACCTTGCCCTCTTCGAGGTACTGCAGCGCCTTGGGCCGCACGTAGGGCTCGACCACCTGCTCGATGGCGATGGCGGACATGACGCGCGCCACCAGTCCCTGCTTGTTCATGGCGTCGGCCAGGGCCAGCGAATTCATGACGGTGGCCAGCATGCCCATGTAGTCGGCCGTCGCGCGGTCCATGCCGACCGAGCCTCCCGCGACGCCGCGGAAGATGTTGCCGCCGCCGATCACGACGGCGACTTCCACGCCCATGTTCACCACTTCCGCCACCTCTTCGACCATGCGAACGATGGTCGCACGATTAATACCAAAGGCATCGTCTCCCATCAATGCCTCGCCCGACAGCTTCAACAAGATTCGCTTGTGGGCTGGGCGGGGATCAGACATGGGCAATTTCCTTACTTGGGTTGGCGGGGGCGAGTGTAGAACGAGGCGGTGAAAAAGCGGCGGCACACACGCGTGCACCGCTGCCTTGGGGCGTAACAGTTTTTACGCGGCGGCCTTGGCAGCAGCCACCTGGGCTGCAACTTCGGCGGCAAAGTCGTCGACCTTCTTTTCGATGCCTTCGCCGACCACATACAGGGTGAAGCCCTTGATGCTGGTGTTGGCGGCCTTGAGCATCTGCTCCACGGTCTGCTTGTCGTTCTTCACGAACGGCTGGTTGTGCAGCGAGACTTCCTTGAGGTACTTCTGCACGCCGCCTTCGATGCGCTTGGCAACGATGTCGGCCGGCTGCGGCTTCTTGCCTTCGGCTTCTGCGGTCTTGCGGTCTTCCTCGGCCTTGCCGGCGGCCACGGCGCGCTCTTTTTCGATCAGGTCGGCAGGCACGTCGGCGGCCGAGATGGCAACCGGCTTCATGGCGGCGATGTGCATTGCCACGTCCTTGGCCGAGGTGTCGTCGCCTTCGAATTCGACCATCACGCCGATGCGCGTGCCGTGCAGGTACGAAGCCAGCTTGCCGTTGCCGGCAAAGTGCTTGAAGCGGCGGAAACTCATGTTCTCGCCGATCTTGCCGATCAGGCCCTTGCGCACGTCCTCGAGCGTGGGGCCGAAACCGTCCTGCTCATAGGGCAGCGCGCCGAGCGCGGCGATGTCCGCGGGGTTGTGCTTGGCGACCAGCATCGCGGCAGCGTTGGCCATGGCCAGGAAGCTGTCGTTCTTGGTGACGAAGTCGGTTTCGCAGTTGATCTCGATCATGCCGCCGGCAGCGCCGTCGACAAACGCCGTGACCACGCCTTCGGCGGTGATGCGGCCCGAGGCCTTGCCGGCCTTGTTGCCGAGCTTGATGCGCAGCAGCTCTTCGGCCTTTTCCATGTTGCCGTCGGCCTCGGTCAGGGCCTTCTTGCATTCCATCATCGGCGCGTCGGTCTTTGCGCGCAGTTCGCCGACCATGCTTGCGGTGATTGCAGCCATTGTTCTATCTCCGTGTCCAAAAAATCAGATTAAAAAAAAGGGGCACCAAGCCCCTTCTTCAGGCGCGTGAGAGCACTCGATCAGGCCGAGGCGCCCTCTTCGACTTCGACGAATTCATCGCTGCCTTCGGCAATGGCCTTGACCACGTCGCCGGTGGCGCTGTTGCGGCCTTCGATGATCGCGTCGGCGATGCCGCGAGCGTAGAGCGTGACGGCCTTCGACGAGTCGTCGTTGCCCGGGATCACGTAGTCGATGCCTTCGGGCGAGTGGTTGGAGTCGACCACGCCGATCAGCGGAATGCCCAGCTTCTTGGCTTCGGCCACGGCGATCTTGTGGAAGCCCACGTCGATCACGAAGATGGCGTCAGGCAGCGCGGTCATGTCCTGGATGCCGCCGATGTCCTTCTCGAGCTTCTCGATTTCACGGGTGAAGGTGAGCTGCTCTTTCTTGCTCAGGCTTTCGAGGCCGGCTTCCTGCTGGGCCTTCATGTCCTTCAGGCGCTTGATCGAGGTCTTGACCGTCTTGAAGTTGGTCAGCATGCCGCCGAGCCAGCGGGTGTCGACGAAAGGCACGCCGGCGCGGCGGGCTTCGGCAGCCACGATTTCACGGGCCTGGCGCTTGGTGCCGACCATCAGGATCGTGCCGCGGTTGGCGGTGAGCTGCTTGGCGTACTTCATCGCGTCCTGGAACATCGGGAGCGACTTTTCCAGGTTGATGATGTGAATCTTGTTGCGATGGCCGAAGATGTACGGGGCCATCTTGGGGTTCCAGAAGCGGGTTTGGTGACCGAAGTGGACACCGGCTTCCAGCATTTCGCGCATGGTGGTAGACATTGAAAATTACTCCAAAGGTTGGGTCTAAAATCCAGCCCGTTTTGTGCCTCCTTCGAATGGAGTCACAACACCTTGAATGGGCCGGTTTGCGAATGTGTTTGGCTGGGTGCGACGAAAGCCGTCACATGTTCAGCGAAACCCAAAGAGTATAGCACGGCCCTCTTTCGCCCCTTCTCCTTGTCCACCCCGGAACCGAGCCGTCCGCGCCCTCCCAGCCCACCCATGAACGACCTCCACGCCACCCGTCTGAACCTTCTGGCAGGTGGCACCGATGCATGCACCGAATTGGAGCGCGCCATCGGCATTGCCCAGTCCCCGGCCTGCAGCCACGTATTCACCCGCACGCTGTTCGACGAAGCCCGCCGGCAGGCCGCCGGCTCGGCGCCGCAGAGCCGGCTCGCCGGCCTTGCCTTCACCGCCAAGGACCTGTTCGACGTCGAGGGGCAGCCGACTCCGGCGGGCTCCGTGGTGCTTTCGCATGCGCCGGCCGCCAAGGCCGATGCCGTCGCGGTGGCACGGCTGTGCGCCGCGGGTGGCGTGCTGACGGGCCGCACCAACATGACGGAATTCGCCTTTTCCGGCGTGGGAGTCAACCCGCATCACGGCACGCCGGCCAACGCGAGCGATGCGGCCACGCCGCGCATCCCGGGCGGCTCGTCCTCCGGCGCCGCCGTCTCGGTCGCCAGCGGGGCGGCCTTCATCGGCCTGGGCTCCGACACGGGCGGCTCGATCCGCATTCCCGCGGCGCTGAACGGCATCGTGGGCTTCAAGAGCACCGCCCGGCTGGTGCCGACCCAGGGCGCCCTGCCGCTGTCGACCACGCTCGACACCGTCTGCGCGATGACGCGCTCGGTGCGCGACGCCGTCGCCGTGCACGAGATCCTTGCGGCGCGCCGTGTGACCGCCGGTGCGGCCTCGCTGGGAGCATACCGGCTTGCCGTCGTGAAGAACGTTTTCTTCGACGGCATCGAGCCCGCTGTGGCCCGAGCCTTCGAAGATGCGTTGCGAACACTGCGCGATGGTGGTGCCCGGATCGAGGAGATCGAGCTGCCGGAACTCGCGGAACTGCAGGCGATCAACGCCACCGGCGGTTTTTCGGCGGCTGAATCCTATGCCTGGCACCGGCTGCTGCTCGAGCGCAGCGGTGCCGGCTACGACCCTCGCGTGGCCCAGCGCATCCTGCGGGGCGCCTCCATGAAGGCGCACGAATACATCGATCTCGTGCACGCCCGGCGCGACTGGATCACCCGCGTCGAGGCGGCGCTGACCCCTTTCGACGCGGTGCTCTCGCCCACCGTGCCGATCACCGCGCCCGCCATTGCGGGCGTCGCCCCGGGCGCCGAGCGCGATGACGAATTCTTCCGCATCAATGCGCTGCTGCTGCGCAACCCGTCGATCGTCAACATGCTCGACGGCTGCGCCATCTCGCTGCCCTGCCACGCCGCCGGCGAGTTGCCGGTGGGCCTGATGCTGTGGCATGCCTCGCTGCACGACGACGCCGTCCTGGCGGTCGCGCTGCAAGCAGAAAAAGCGCTGCAAAAACAATAGCCTCGCGCACCGATCGACGGGCGCCGGCCATCTCTTCTTACTCAAAAATTCAATGAAAATCGCGATCGTGGGCGCCGGCATCATCGGCGTCACAACCGCCTGGGAACTGGTTTCGGATGGCCATGAAGTTTCCGTGTTCGAGCGCCGTGGCGCCGCCGCCGAGGAATCCAGTTTTGCGAATGCGGGAGTGGTCGCGCCGGGCTACGTCACGCCCTGGGCCGCGCCGGGCATGCGCGCCAAGGTGCTGCGCTCACTGCTGTCGCCGCACGGCGCCATCAAGCTGCGCTGGCCGCTGAGCCCACGCGACCTCGGCTGGATGTCGCGCTGGCAGAAGGCCTGCAAGCTCGAAACCTACCTGGCCAACCGCGCCCGCATGCAGCGCCTGGCGTTCTACAGCCGCACCCGGCTGCACGAAGTGACCGAAGCGCGCGAACTGAGCTACGAACGCAGCGACGGCTACCTCGTGCTGCTGCGCTCCAAGCGCGAGAAAAAACTGGTCCAGCCAGGCCTCGAGGTGCTGCGCGCGGCCGGCAGCGTCTTCAGGGAGGTGGACGCCGACGAGGCCCGCCGCATCGAGCCCGCGCTCAGCACCGAAACGGCGCTTGCGGGTGCGATCCACCTGCCCGAGGACGAAGTGGCCAACTGCCGCCAGTTCGCACTGCTTCTCAAGTGGGAAGCCGAGGCGCTCGGCGCCCAGTTCCATTTCAACTGCGACATTGCGCCGCTGAGCCGCGCGGCCCCCACCTCCGTCTCGCTCGCCAGTGGCTCGCCGCCGCTGCGCTTCGATGCGGTGGTGGTGTGCGCCGGTCTTGCCTCGGCCACGCTGCTGCGGCCGCTCGGGTTGCGGATTCCACTGGCGCCGGTGTACGGCCATTCGATCAGCGCGCCGATCCGCGAATCGCTCAACGCGCCGCGCAGCGCCGTGATGGACGAGCGCTACAAGGTTGCGATCTCGCGCCTGGGCCAGCGCGTGCGCGTGGCCGGCGGCGCCGAGATCGGCGGCTCCCTGAGTTCGATGAATGCCTCGGCCGTGCAAACGCTCTACAAGGTGCTGCACGACTGGTTTCCGGGCGCCGCAACGCTGCAGTCGGGCGTGCAGCAATGGAAGGGCGCGCGCCCGATGCTGCCCGATGGCCCGCCGGTGCTCGGTACCAGCGGCGTACCGGGCGTCTGGCTCAATCTGGGCCACGGTTCGAGCGGATGGACGCTGTCGTGCGGCAGCGCACGCGTGGTGGCCGACCTGATCGGCGGCCGCGACGCTGACGTCGACCTCGAAGGCCTGGGCATCGAGCGGCTCGCCCAGTAGGCTGGGCCGCAGCTGCGCAGGCGCGGCTTCAGGCGGGCAGAATCGGCCCATGCAACGCATCACGCCCGCCACCGCCTGTGACCTGTTCGACATTGCGGCAACGCGTCGCATCGAACAGAAAGCGGCGACCGCCCTGCCCCCTCACACGCTGATGCAGCGCGCGGGCCTGGCCGTAGCGCGGCTCGCGATGGCACTGGCGCCGCATGCGCGGACGATCTGGGTCGCCTGCGGGCCGGGCAACAACGGCGGCGACGGATTCGAAGCTGCTGCGCAGCTGCAGCACCGCGGCTTCCTGCCCATCGCGACCTTCGCGGGCGATGAAGACCGGCTGCCGCCGGATGCCAGGGCGTCGCTGCAACGGGCCCGCGATACCGGGGTGATCTTCGCGCCGGAGCCGCCTGTGAGCTGCGATCTGGCGATCGACGCGCTGCTCGGCATCGGATCGAGCCGGCCTCCCGAAAAGCTCATGGCCGATTGGCTGCGGCGGATGCATGAGATGGCCGCGCCGGTGCTCAGCGTCGATGTGCCCTCCGGGCTGAATGCCGACACCGGCGCTTCAAACGCCGAGCCCCGTGCAGCTGACGCTTCGCGCCGCTTCTGCCTGAGCTTCCTGACCCTCAAGCCCGGCCTGGTCACAGCGCAGGGCCGCGATGCCGCGGGCACGGTCTGGTTCGACGACCTGGGCTGCAGCAGCGCCGGCGAGGCGCCGGTCGCGCGCCTGGCGGGCGCACCGGCGGATACCCCGCGCAGCCACGCCTCGCACAAGGGCAGCTATGGCGATGTCGCGGTGATCGGCGGTGCATCCGGCATGGCGGGCGCCGCGCTGCTGGCCGGCTCCGCCGCGCTGCATGCGGGTGCGGGCCGCGTGTTCGTCGGACTGCTCGACGCGAGCGCGGCCCCGGTCGACCTGGCGCAGCCCGAACTGATGCTGCGAGACGCCAAGTCGCTCGATCTCTCGGGCATGACAGCGGTCTGCGGATGCGGCGGCGGCGCGGACATCCGCGCGGTGCTGCCGCGCGTGCTGGCGACGGCGGCCGCGCTGGTGCTCGACGCCGATGCACTGAATGCCATCGCGGTCGATGGCGCGCTGCAGGCCCAGCTGGCATCGCGCGCCCGGCGCGGCAGGCCGACGGTGATCACCCCGCATCCGCTCGAAGCCGCACGCCTGCTGAACTGCACGGCCGCCGACATCCAGGCCGACAGGCTCGCAGCCGCCCGCCAGCTCGCGTCGCGCTACGGCGTGGTCGCCGTGCTCAAGGGATCGGGAACAGTGATTGCCGAGGGCGGCGGCACGCCGCCGGTGCTCAATCCGACTGGCAACGCGAAGCTGGCAACCGCCGGCACCGGCGACGTGCTCGCGGGAATGATCGGCGCCGCACTGGCGGCGCGGCGGCCACCATTCGAGGCGGCCTGCGAAGCCGTCTGGCACCACGGCCGCATCGCCGACACCTGGCCGGCCGGCGCGCCCCCGCTGACGGCCGGCGCGCTGGCGCGCCAGGCGCCCTGCTGACGAGTTCTAGCCGCGACCGACGAAGGGCATCTTCGTCGCCATGACCGTATGGAACAGCACGTTGGCCTCCAGCGGCAGGTTCGCCATGTAGAGCACCGACTGGCCCACGATCTTCACGTCCATCAGCGGCTCGATCGCGAGTTCGCCGTTGGCCTGCGGCACGCCCTTGGCCATGCGCGCAGCCAGTTCCGTCATGGCGTTGCCCACGTCGATCTGGCCGACCGCGATGTCGTACTTGCGCCCGTCGAGCGAAGCGGTCTTGGTGAGGCCCTCGACCGCGTGCTTGGTCGCGGTGTACGCCGCGGAATTGGGCCGCGGCGCGGTGGCCGAGATGGAGCCGTTGTTGATGATGCGGCCGCCGCGCGGCGTCTGCGCCTTCATCGTGCGGAACGCCTGCTGGATGCAGAAGAACATGCCGCTCAGGTTGATGTCGACCACGCCGCGCCACTGCTCGGGCGTCCAGTCCTCGAACGGACCCGGCGGATTGCCCACGCCGGCGTTATTGAACAGCAGGTCGACGCGGCCGAAGCGCTCCACCGCGGCGGCGAACAGCGCCTGCACCGATTCCGCATTGGCCACGTCGGTGGGCACCGCGAAGGCGCGCGCACCGGCGCCGGACTCTTCGGCGACCTGTTCCAGCGGCTCGAGGCGGCGCCCCGCCAGGGCCACGCTCCAGCCGTCGGCCAGCAATGCCAGCGCCGCGGCGCGGCCTATGCCCGTGCCGGCGCCCGTGACGATTGCGATGCGGCCCTTGTTGTTTTCCACGCTCATGCTCGGTGTCTCCTTCTCGGTTTGTCTATATGGATGGGATGCAATGCGGCGCCGTGCGTCATGCGCGGCGGGGTTTGCGGCCCTTCATCTTGTTGGCGGCCTTCTTGACGGCCGACTTGAAAGCCTGCATCGCCGACTGCGGGCCCGCAGCGGCAACGGCGGCGCTGCGCTCGACGCGCTGCTCTGGAACGGCTTCGGCCTTGTGGCGCGAACTGCGCTTGGCCGATGCCTTGACCGGCACGCCGGCCGGGGCCGCGCCCTTGTCCTTCATGGCGCGCGTGGTGAGGTCTTCGCCCTCGCGCACCAGGCGGAAATCGATCTTGCGCCCGTCCAGGTCGACGCGGCTCACCTGCACCCGCACGCGAGTGCCGATGGCGTAGCGGATGCCGGTGCGCTCGCCGCGCAGTTCCTGGCGCATCTCGTCGAACTTGAAGTATTCGCCGCCGAGTTCGGTGATGTGCACCAGCCCCTCGACGTACATCGCATCGAGCGTCACGAAGATGCCGAAGGTCGTGGCCGCCGTGACCACGCCGCCATACTCCTCGCCCAGATGCTCACGCATGTACTTGCACTTGAGCCAGGCTTCGACGTCGCGGCTGGCTTCGTCGGCGCGGCGCTCGTTGGCGCTGCAATGCAGGCCGGCCGCTTCCCAGGCCAGCACTTCCTTGGTCGGCGCGACCGTGGCTTTCTGCGGCTTGGTGGTCGGCGCCTTGACGCGCGAAGCCAGCCGCTTGGCGAGCTTGGCATGCGCCTCGCCCGGCGTCGGCAGCATCGGCAGCTGGTAGCGCGTCTTGCCGAGAATGGCCTTGATCACGCGGTGCACCAGCAGGTCGGGGTAGCGCCGGATCGGGCTCGTGAAATGCGTGTAGGCCTCGTACGCCAGGCCGAAATGGCCGCTGTTGATGGGCGTATAGATCGCCTGCTGCATCGATCGCAGCAGCATGGTGTGGATCTGCTGCGCGTCGGGGCGCTCCTTGGTGGCTTCGGCAATCGCCTGGAACTCGCCGGGCCGCGGATCGTCGGTGATGCTCAAGCCCACGCCCATGGCCTTCAGGTAGCCGCGCAGGATTTCCTTCTTCTCGGGCGTCGGGCCTTCGTGCACGCGGAACAGGCCCGGGTGCTTGCCCTCGGCGATGAAGTCGGCGCTGCACACGTTGGCCGCGAGCATGGCCTCTTCGATGAGGCGGTGCGCCTCGTTGCGCGTGCGGGGCACGATCTTCTCGATGCGGCCCGCGTCGTCGCAGATGATCTGCGTCTCGGTGGTTTCGAAGTCGACCGCGCCGCGCTTGCCGCGCTGCTTGAGCAGCGCCTTGTACACGTCGGCCAGGTTCAGCAGGTCCTTGACGCGGTCCTTGCGCTTGGCGGCTTCAGGGCCGCGCGTGTTGCCAAGGATGGCCGCGACTTCGGTGTAGGTGAAGCGGGCATGGCTGAACATCACCGCGGGGTAGAACTGGTAGGCATAGATCTCGCCGTCGGCGGCCACGAGCATGTCGCACACCATGCACAGGCGTTCGACCTCGGGGTTCAGCGAGCACAGGCCGTTCGACAGCTTCTCCGGCAGCATCGGGATCACGCGGCGCGGAAAGTAGACACTGGTGGCGCGGTCGTAGGCATCGATGTCGATGGCAGAGCCGGTCTGCACATAGGCGCTGACGTCGGCAATGGCCACCAGCAGGCGCCAGCCCTTGCCGCGGCCGACCTTGGCCGGCTCGCAGTACACGGCGTCGTCGAAGTCGCGCGCGTCCTCGCCGTCGATGGTGACCAGCGGCACGTCGGTCAGGTCGATCCGACCTTTCTTGTCGGCAGGGCGAACCTTCTCAGGCAGCGCCTTGGCTTCGGCCAGGCAGGCCTCGGAAAATTCGTGCGGCACGCCGTACTTGCGCACCGCGATCTCGATCTCCATGCCGGGATCGTCGATCTCCCCCAATACTTCCTTCACGCGCCCGACCGGCTGGCCGAACAGCGCCGGCGGCTCGGTGAGCTGCACCACGACGACCTGCCCCACCTTGGCGGGGCCGGTGGCACCCTTGGGAATCAGGACGTCCTGTCCGTAGCGCTTGTCTTCGGGCGCGACGAGCCACACGCCGCCTTCATGCAGCAGGCGGCCGATGATCGGCTGCTCGGGGCGCTCGACGATTTCGACCACCCGCCCCTCGGGACGTCCGCGCCGATCCTGCCGCACCACGCGCGCCTTGACGCGGTCCTTGTGCAGCACCGCACGCATCTCGTTCGGGGGCAGATAGATGTCGGCTTCGCCGTCGTCGCGCTGCACGAAACCGTGTCCGTCGCGATGCCCTTGAACAGTTCCTTCAAATTCATCCAGCAGACCGCTGGAATGGCCATTATTTTTGATATGATTCTCTCTTTCCTGAAATTCAAAACATAACTGCTTCGGCAGCTATGTGGGCCCAGATGGCGGAATTGGTAGACGCACTAGTTTCAGGTACTAGCGAGTAACATCGTGGAGGTTCGAGTCCTCTTCTGGGCACCACCCCTACCAAGCTGAAACCCCTGTGAATCATCGATTTACAGGGGTTTTTTCTTTTCCCTGGGAACATGATCGAGGGATGTTCTCCCTCACGGATGCCGATCGCGGCCAGGATTGGCCGCACCGACGGTTGTGTGCCGCGTCCGCGCACAGCGTCGTGATCCTGAGGTGGAACATTCTGCGAAGCGCTTGTCGGCGGCACGGATTCGAACAAATGGAACGGGCTTCGTCTCATGAAATGATGCAGCAACCCGCTCGTGGAGAAGCGGCTTTCCGCCATTCTGACGCAGTACATCGACGAATGATCGCGCAGAGTCTCGAGAAGCAGAGCAACCGAATCGATAACACCGTGTTGGCAGTAGAGGTGAACCGCACAACCCCTCCTGTTGAGCGCGGCATTGGCTCGCCGCGGGGGATTGCCGGCGGATCTGCAGGGGTTGCGACAGCTTTGAAGCCGGGATGCACCTTAACACGCGAAACAATGCACCGGGTCGGCAGCCTGCGAGCATGACCATTTTCCAACGCATCAAGCAATGGGCCTCGCGCATCAAGCGCGATGGCGTCACCCTGTGGTTCGCCTATCGCCATCCGGGCACGCCGTGGTTCGCCAAGCTGCTCGCGGCCTTCGTCGTCGCCTATGCGCTGAGCCCGATCGACCTCATCCCCGATTTCATTCCCGTTCTGGGCTACCTCGACGACGCCTTGCTGCTGCCCGGCCTGATCTGGCTGAACATCCGGCTCATTCCGGCCGATGTGCTCAAGGAATGCCGCCAGCGCGCCGACCTGTGGATGAAGGAACAAGGCGCGAAGCCGCGAAGCATTGCCGGCGCCGTGCTCGTCCTGGCGGTCTGGATCGGCCTGGGGGCCGCGCTCTGGGCCTGGTTCGGCACGCAAAAGTAGGCTGGGATCGGCGGCAACAATTCTCGACATTGTGAATTTTACTGTATATTTATACAGTCTTTTCACAAAGGATAACCGCCATGTCGACATCCGAACCCACCACCTCCCCTGCTCGCAACCATGCGCTGGCCGAAGCACTGGCATGGATTTCAAAGTTCGCGCATGCATGGAAGGCCATCGAGCCCGCGCCCCGCTCGCTGAGCATCGATGGATTCATCATCTGGGGCCCCGTGCTCTACGAGAAGCACCGCAACGAGGATCCCGTGGAACTCGCGGCGCGGCTGTACGGCCGGTCGGGCGAGTATTCCAGGTACCTGTATCCGGGCCGTCCGCCCAAGACTGGCGATGCGCTTCCGACTTTCGGCCCCAAGGTGTAGCAAAAGTCACACTTTCACATCAAAAACGATTCAAGAAGTAACTTGAATGTGTACACAAGGTTACGTTTGATTTGAAAATATCCAATTTAGCGGAGACCATTGTGATCACAGCATTTACCTTGTTAGTCGGCATGTTTCTCGGGGCGTTGTTCATGAGCCTCCTGGTCGTTTCTCGCTCGGATGACTGAGAAGAAGAACTGCCGCGCCCTTGCAGCCCTGTCCATGCCCACAGAAAAGCCCGCATCCAGCGGGCTTTTCCTTTTCTTGAACTACGTCAGCAGGTTGGACTTGGGCCTGCGGTTGCTCTCGATCGAATAGATCGCCGGCTTGTCCTGCTCGGTCTTCGTGCCCGCTGCCTCGGCGCTGGGAGCCGGAAGCGGATAGACCTCGCCGGAAAGGCGCTTCACGCGCTCCGCATACATCTTGGCCAGGGCCGCGTGATGCTCCGCCGCAGCCTGGTGCTCGAGTCGCGCCATCTGGGCTTCCTGAAGCAGCGTGGCAGCCCTCTTGAGATGAAGGCTGGATCCGGGTTGAAAGAGCTGGAAGAACATGGGACCTCCTGGAGAACACAAGCCGCCACGTTCAAACCCCAGGCCACACGCGTCTGTAGGCGTACAACTTTTTCGCCTGTCGCTCAGCCCGTGGTTCTCAAGTCGGCGATCGCCGCGCTGCTTTCTCGCTCTCGCCAGGATGGCGACGGTTCAGATCGGCAACGCGATCAGGTCGTGGCCCTCGGCGCCCACGATGCGGGCCCGCGTGAATTCACCCACCTTGAGCGTCTTGCTGATCTTCTCGGGCGGCAGCAGGCGCACGGTGCCGTCGATCTCGGGGGCGTCGGCATAGGTGCGGCCCACGCCGCCCTTGCGGCCCATGCCGGGCGCCGAGTCCACCAGCACCTGCATGGTTGCACCGACGCGCTGTCGCAGCTTGGCGATCGACACCGCTTCGGCCACTTCCATGAAACGGGCGCGGCGGGCTTCACGTTCAGCCGGCGGCAGCATGCCGGGAATGTCGTTGGCGGTGGCTCCTTCGACCGGGCTGTAGGCAAAGCATCCGGCGCGGTCGATCTGCGCTTCGCGGATGAAGTCGAGCAGATGCTCGAACTCCTGTTCGGTTTCGCCAGGGAAGCCCGCGATGAAGGTGCTGCGGATCACCAGTTCGGGAGAGACCTCGCGCCACCGCGCCAGGCGCTCCAGGTTCTTCTCGCCGCTGGCCGGCCGCTTCATGCGCTTGAGCACGTCGGGATGGCTGTGCTGCAGCGGCACGTCGAGGTACGGCAGCACCTGGCCGCTGGCCATCAGCGGAATGATCTCGTCCACGCTCGGATATGGATACACATAGTGCAGCCGGACCCAGGCGCCATAAGGCTCGGCGATCTCGCCCAATGTGCGCACCAGCTCGAGCATGCGCGTCTTGACCGGCTTGCCGTCCCAGAAGCCGGTGCGGTACTTGACGTCCACGCCATAGGCCGAGGTGTCCTGGCTGATCACCAGCAGTTCCTTCACCCCGCCTTCGAACAGGGCCTTGGCCTCGCTGAGCACGTCGCCGACCGGGCGCGACACCAGGTCGCCGCGCATCGAGGGAATGATGCAGAAGGTGCAGCGGTGATTGCAGCCTTCGCTGATCTTCAGATAGGCATAGTGCCGCGGCGTGAGCTTCAAGCCTGCGATGCCGAAGGTGTTGGGAACCAGGTCGACGAAGGGATCGTGCGGCTTGGGCAGGTTGGCGTGGACCGCGTCCATGACTTCCTGCGTGGCGTGCGGACCGGTCACGGCCAGCACGCTGGGATGCATCTGCCGAACCAGGTTGCCGCCCTGGTCGCCGGTCTTGGCGCCCAGGCAACCTGTGACGATCACGCGGCCGTTTTCCGCCAGCGCCTCGCCGATGGTGTCGAGGCTTTCCTTCACGGCATCGTCGATGAAGCCGCAGGTGTTGACGATCACCAGGTCGGCCCCCTCGAAGGTCTTGGCGGTCTGGTAGCCCTCAGCGCTCAGCTGGGTCAGGATCAGTTCGGAATCGGTCAGGGCCTTGGGGCAGCCCAGGCTCACAAAGCCGACCTTGGGGGCGGCCGGCGTGGCCATGCGTTCGGGGGAGGCAACTTCGCTCATATATGCCCCTATTGTCCCAGCTATCGGCCGGGGCCGGGATTTCAGGGGCGTTTGATGCCGAATGCGCCCAGAACCTGCTCGGTATTCTTCTGCATCTGCTCCTGCATCTGCAGGAACACGTTCTTGGACTGCTCGACGTAGTTGCCCATGAGTCCCTGGAGCATGGGCGACTGCATGGTCATGAAGCGCGACCACATCTCGGGCGTGAGGCCCTCCGCCTTTTCGGCGAGCTGGGCCTGCACCTCGGTCATGGCCTGGATGTTCTTTTCGAGATAGGGGCCCATGTAGCCCTGCATCGCCTGTCCGTAGAAGCGGATGATGTTGGCCAGCACCTGTTCGGTGAACATGGGCGCACCGCCCGCTTCTTCCTCAAGGATGATCTGCAGCAGGATGCTGCGTGTAAGGTCGTCGCCGGTCTTGGCATCGCGCACCACGAACTGGGCATTCTGTATGACCAGCTGCTTCACCTCGGTGAGCGTGATGTACGTGGATGTCTCGGTGTCGTAGAGCCTTCGGTTGGGGTACTTCTTGATTACACGTTGCACCGGCTTGACCCCGGACTTCTTGCTCTGCACTGCGGACTCCTTCACATGGATGCCCATGTCATCCGATGATTCTAGGTAGCGGTTTTGCTGCATCGCGACAAGGTTTACCCTGACCGTGCCTGCGCCGCTTCAACCGAGCGTTGTTGCGTACTCGGCGCCGCAGCCGCTGCAGGTGGCGGTCTCGGGGCGTTCCTCGGTGGCCTCCCTGAAACGCAGCGGACTCTTGTGGCCGTAGACCACCCAGCAGCGCGGACAGTGTTCCTGGCCGGCGGTGGGCAAGTAGGCGCGCGAGCGCTGCTCGGCACGCTCCTGAGTGACGGGCGTGCCCTGCCGGATCGCGCGGGCTATTTCGCGTGCCGCCATGGTGTCGGTACGGCCGCCTGCGTGGTCGTTGATGCCATAGACGGCGCGCGCAAATTCGATGGGAGCCTGCCTGAGCAATGCGGCCAGGCGCATGTCGGCATGAGCCCGATCAACCAGCGTTGATCGCGTATTCATCAGATCGCTTGTCAAGAAATTTGGAAAAGGTTTGCAGAGCGGCCAAGGTAGCACAACAACATGGCCATGGTCTTTGTCTGCTTCACCGCAAGGACGATTGAAACACCGGGGAACCCGGTGAAAGCTCTGTTCGACAGACCCGGTGGTTGGCCGGAAGTCGAAACAGAAATTGGTAGGCGCGATTGGACTCGAACCAACGACCCCCACCATGTCAAGGTGGTGCTCTAACCAGCTGAGCTACGCGCCTAAGGATGTGTCCGAGAAGCAGCTATTGTAGCAGGAGAAAACGCGCTTTTTCAGCGCCGACGTGCAGATCGCACACCGGCAACCGCCGTCACCACGCCAAGCACCTGCGTGAGCCGCGCCGCATCGGAGATTTCCACGGTGAACGTCATCCATGCCGTGCCCTTGACCGATTGGGTCTGCACGCCGATCACGTTCATCTTCTCGCGTGCGAACACATCGGAGATGTCGCGCAGCAGGCCCTGGCGGTCGGCTGCCTCGACGGCCACGTCGACTGCATAGACCGGCGCTTCGCCGCTCTTCGCGGCGCCCCATTCGACATCGATCACGCGCTCGCTGTCGCGCGAGGCCATCATCCGGAAGTTGCTGCAGTCGACGCGATGCACGCTGACGCCGTGGCCGCGCGTCACGAAGCCGCGGATGGCATCGGGCGGCGCGGGCTTGCAGCACTTGGCGAGCTGCGTCATCAACGAAGACACGCCCACCACCAGCACGCCGCCCTTGCCGGACTTCTCGCTCGCGCGCGGCTTCTTGATCTGCACGCCGTCGTCGGGGTTCGGCGCGGGCTCGGGCGGACGCAGCAGCACCTCGATGTTGCGCAGCGAGAACTCGTCCTTGCCGACCACTTCGAACAGATGGTCCGCCGACTTGAAGCCCAGCTGCGAAGCCAGGTCCTCGAGGCGCGTGGAGGTCTTGCCTTCGCGCTGCAGCAGCTTCTCGACGGCCTCGCGTCCGCGTGCCACGGTTTCGTGCGTGATCTGCGCGTTGAACCATGCGCGCACCTTGGCGCGTGCGCGGTGGCTCGCAAGATAGCCGAGCTCTGCGTTGAGCCAGTCGCGCGAAGGGCCGCCCTCCTTGGCCGCGATGATCTCGACCGTCTGGCCGTTGGACAGCGGCGTGTTGAGCGGCACCATGGCCCCATCGACGCGCGCTCCGCGGCAGCGATGGCCCAGCGTGGTGTGCACGGTGTAGGCAAAGTCGACCGGCGTCGCGCCCTGCGGCAGTTCGACGATGGCCGCGTCGGGCGTCAGCACGTAGATGCGGTCGTCGAAGAGGCCCTGGCCCTGCGAGCCGCCCGAAAGGTCGCGCTCCCACGCCAGCAGCTGCCGCAGCACCGCGATCTTCGCGTCGTATTCGCCGCTCGCCCACACGCCCGCATAGCCCTTGTGGCCGGCTTCCTTGTAGGCCCAGTGCGCCGCCACGCCGTGCTCGGCATGGTCGTGCATTTCTTCCGTGCGTATCTGGATCTCGATCGGCTTGCCGGGCTTGCCATCGACCATCTCGCGCACCACGGTGTGCAGCGACTGGTAGCCGTTGGGCTTGGGCCGCGCGATGTAGTCGTCGAACTCTTCGTCGATCGGCTGGAAATGCGAATGCACCCAGGCCAGCGCCGCGTAGCAGTCCTTCACGTCGGGCACCACCACGCGCAGCGCGAGGATGTCGAACACCTGCGCGAAGTCGAGCGACTTGCCGCGCATCTTCTTGACGATGCTGTAGATGTTCTTCGGCCGGCCCTGCACCGTGGCGCGCACGCCCTCGGCCTGCAGCTCGCTTTCGAGCTGCGAGCGCAGCTGCTCGACGTGGCCTTCGCGCTCGATCCGCTTCTCGTCGAGCAGGCGCGCGATCAGCTTGTAGGTCTCGGGCTCCAGGAAGCGGAACGAGAGGTCTTCGATTTCCCACTTCACCTGCCAGATGCCGAGGCGGTTGGCGAGCGGCGCGAACACCTGCAGCGACTCGCGCGCCACGCTTTCGGGAGCCGGCTGCTTGCTGGCGGCGGCATGCCGCAGGGTCTGCAGCCGCGATGCGAGGCGCAGCATGACGACGCGCAGGTCGCGCGAGAACGCGAGCAGCATCTTGCGCACGTTCTCGGTCTGCGCGCCCGCCGCGCCTTCGGCCAGGTGATGGCCCTGCGAAGCCGAGCGGGCCTGCTCCTGCACGCGCACCAGCTTGGTGGTCTCAACCGCCAGCGCCGCGAAGTTGTCGCCGAACACCTTGGCAATGACCTCCTGCGGGCGGTTGAGGTGCTGGCAGGCATAGACCAGATAGCTCGCGGCCTGCATGGCCTCGGAGCCGCCCATCTTCGCGACGATGGCCGCGACGGCGTCGGCATGCGCGAGCGTGTTCTCGCCGGTGTCGAGCTTTTCGTCGGCGATCAGCGGCTCGGCGAAAGCGCGCGCACGCGCGAGCATGTTCTCCATCACCGGCGTGCGGTCGGCCGTGGCGGCGGACAAGGGATAGTCCACCACCGCCGTATCTGGGGCATGCGCCGTTTGGAGACTCGAAGACTCGCGCTTCACGTTGGCCTCAATCGAACAGGAAGTTGGTGACGGCGCCCACCTGCCCGGGGTCGACGAAGGTGGGCGCATGGCCCACGCCCTCGAACTCGATCAGCGCCGCGCGGGGTCCGCGCTGCGTCATGGCCAGGGCCGTTTCGCGCGAGAGCAGGTCCGACTCGGCGCCACGCGTCACGAGCGTGCGCGCATCGATGGCGTCATAGAGGCTCCACATCACGGCACCGCCCTGGGCCGCAGCTTCGGGCGTGATGGCGCGCAGCGCAACGGCAATGGCCGGGTCGTAGTGAAGCAGCCAGGGGCCTGCTGCATCGTTCTGGGATTCGCCGGGCTCCACCTTGGCGGCGCCGTCGGCCGTGCGCTGCGATGCGGGCACCACCATGTGCTGCGACAGCGAAAGCCACTGGTCCGGTGTATGGGGGCCGAAGCTGGTCGAGATCGCCCACATGGCGTCGGCCGCCGACTGCAGGCTGTCGTAGCGGCCGCCCTGCCCCACGTAGGCGCCGATGCGCTGGAGCGCCGCGGCCTCGATCGTCGGACCCACGTCGTTCACGATGAAGCGGCGGATCGGCCGGGCCAGCGGCAATTGCTTGTGCCCCGCCAGCACGAAGCCGATCAGCCCGCCCATGCTGGTGCCCAGGTAGTCAAGCATGCCGATCGGTTGTTCGCGGTGCAGCTGTGCAACGAGCGCCAGCATGTCGGCCGCATAGACCGGCACCTGGTAGAGGGCCGGGTCGCGCAGCCAGTCGCTTCGGCCGCGCCCCGCCACGTCGGGGCAGACCACGCGAACGTTGCCGGCGGCGCGCGCCACGAGGGCCTGCGCGAGCACGTCGAAGTCGCGCCCCTGCCGCGTGAGGCCGTGCACGCAGATCACCACGCGCGCGCTGCGCGCGTCGCCCCATTGCCAGTAAGCCATGCGGTGACCGCCCTGGGCGTCATCGCACGCCACGTAATGAAGCGTCGGTTCTGTCATGAAAACGAAGTCGTCCTGGTGCGGATAATGGTCTCGTCGCATCCTAATTCATCCGGAGATTGATCTTCATGCTCAAAGGCAAAACCGCGCTTGTCACGGGGTCCACCAGCGGCATTGGCCTTGCCATTGCCAAGGCGCTTGCACAACAAGGCGCAAACATCGTGCTCAACGGCTTCGGCGACGCCGAAACCGCCAAGGCCCAGATCGAGGCGCTCGGCGTGCGCACCGAATATCACGGCGCCGACATGAGCCAGCCCGCTCAGATCGAGGACATGATGAAGTTCGCCGCATCCAGGTTCGGCCGCGTCGACATCCTCGTGAACAACGCCGGAATCCAGCACGTGGCAAAGGTCGAGGACTTCCCGCCTGAACGCTGGGATGCCATCATCGCCATCAATCTCACGAGCGCGTTCCACACGACCCGGCTCGCCATTCCCGCGATGCGCGAGGCCAACTGGGGCCGCATCATCAACGTGGCGTCGGCCCACGGGCTGGTGGCCTCGGCGCAGAAGTCGGCCTACGTGGCGGCCAAGCACGGCATCGTCGGCTTCACCAAGTCGGTGGCGCTCGAAACCGCGACCACCGGCATCACGAGCAATGCGATCTGCCCGGGCTGGGTGCTGACCCCGCTGGTGCAAAAGCAGATCGACGACCGCGCGGCACGGGAAGGCGTTTCGGCCACGCAGGCGCAGAACGAACTGCTGGGAGAAAAGCAGCCTTCGCTGCAGTTCACCACGGTCGAGCAGCTCGGCGGCCTTGCGGTGTTCCTGTGCTCGCCGGCCGCCGACCAGGTGCGCGGCGTGGCCTGGCAAATGGACGGCGGCTGGACCGCTCAATAGAAGCTACTGAAGCTACTTGAGCTGCACCGATCCCGAGACGCTCACGACCACGCTCGCCTTGCCGGCCTCCACCGGCACCGGCGCATCGGCCGAAAAGGACTTGGCGGCCGCCGCCATGACGCGCGGCCGGATCGGGCCGCTGTCATTCGCGTTCACCGAGACTTCGCGCAGCGTGTAGCCACCGAAGCCGAAGCCCTTGGCCAGTTCGGTGGCCTTCTGCTTGAAGTTCTCGATGGCGATGGTCTGGGCCTCGGTCTCGCTTTTGGCGCGCTGCTCGCGGCTCAGCGCGAAGCCCACATTGCCGACGTTCAGCGTGGTGATCCGTCCTGCGGTCTGCGTGATGCGCGCGAAGTCGCGGCCCTCGAGCACCATTTCGGCGGAGCCCTGCCAGCCGTTGATCTTGCCTTCTCGGGTGTAGCGCGGCGACAGGCTGAAATTGCCGGTGCGCACGTCGAGCTGGCCGGGCTGGGCGTTCTTCTTTGCCTCGGCCAGGGCCGCGTCCACCGCGGCCTTGAGCTGCGACTGGACCGTGGCGGCATCGGCTGCGTCGCGCGTGGTAGTGAGCGTCATGCTGAGCATGTCCTGCTGCACTTCCACCGTGCCCGAGGCCGTGAGTTGCAGCACATTCTGCGGCGGCGGGACCATGTTCTGGGCCATGGCGGTGCCGGCGGCGCCTGCCGCAGCCAGTGCGGCAAAGGCCGCGATCAAACTGATTTTTTTCAAGACGAGCTAACTCCCCTGGGGTTGGTATTCGAGAACGTGAGAGCACGCCGCCCTCGCCGCTTCAGCGGCGCTGGCTGCGCGGCAAGGTCAGGGCGCGCGCGGCCGACATCGGCTCCGGCACCATTCGCTCGGCCGGCTGCGATTCTGCCGAATTCAGCACCTGGGGTGTGCCGGGCGGCGTCCATTGCCTTCGCACCTGCTGGCGCAGTTCGAAGAGTTCGGCCGCCGTGAGGCGCCTGCCGGCCACGGCCTCCTCCCGCCGGATTTCGTCGCGCTGCGCGGCACGGTGGGCCGCTACCGCCTCACGGACCTCGTTGCGCCGCGAATCGCCGACCCTGAGAAACTCGCCAGCGTTTGCCAAGGCAGGGCCGCAGCTGCAGGCAACAAGGATCGGCAGGACGGGAAGAAGGGTTCTCATTGAACAAAAGTCATAGCACTGGGCGGACTTTGCCACCGCCGGGCGAACGTCGGATGACTAGACAGCGAGCGACCGCAAGTTTTGTAACTTAGTGTCAAACCATAAGTAAAACCGGCTCAACGGGGGCTCAACGCCTTCAGAATCGGCGCTGTTACAAATTCAACGTTGTAGAAATGACTCAAGTTCCCGCCCGCACTGACAAGATCGTGATCGTCGACGACGACGCCCGCATCCGCGACCTGCTTCGCCGCTACCTGACCCAGGAAGGTTTCGAAGTGATCGTGGCCGAGGACGGCAAGGCGCTCAATCGCATCCTGTTGCGCGACACGGTCGACCTGATCGTGCTCGACCTGATGATGCCCGGCGAAGACGGCCTGTCGGTCTGCCGCCGCCTGCGTGCCGCCAACGACCGCACGCCGATCATCATGCTCACCGCCAAGGGCGAGGACGTCGACCGCATCGTCGGCCTGGAGGTCGGCGCGGACGACTACCTCGGCAAGCCGTTCAACCCCCGCGAACTGCTGGCGCGCGTGCACGCGGTGCTGCGCCGCCGTCCGCCGCTCGAGGCGCCCGGCGCCCCTTCCACCGAGAACGAGACCGTCACCTTCGGCCCCTTTGCCTTCGACCTGGGTTCGCGCACGCTGAAGAAGGACGGCGAGGAACTCTCCCTGACCACCGGCGAATTCGCGATGCTCAAGGCGCTGGTGCGCCATCCGCGCCAGCCGCTGTCGCGCGAGAAGCTGGCCCAGCTGGCCCGCGGCCGCGAGTTCGAGCCCTTCGACCGCAGCCTCGACGTGCAGATCTCGCGCCTGCGCAAGCTGGTCGAGGCCGATGCCGCAGCGCCCCGCTACATCCAGACCGTGTGGGGCGTGGGCTACGTGTTCGTGCCGGACGGCACGGCCTGAACGACACCCTGAGGTGGCCATCGGCCTGCAATCCGCCAGACCCAGCCCAGCCCAGGAGGACGGCGCGCAGGTCACCATGCCAAGCCCCCTGGAGGGCAGCGGCCAGCGTGACCGGCGACCGGGCCTGAAGCTCGGCTTCAGCCTTTTCTGGCGCACATTCTTCCTGCTCGCGCTGCTGCTGATCGGCTGTACGGTCGCCTGGCTGCAGACCTTCCGCTCGCTCGAATACGAGCCGCGCGCCATCCAGACCGCACACCAGATCGCCTCGCTCGTGAACCTCACGCGCGCGGCGCTGGTGTATTCGGATGCGATCACGCGGGTCTCGCTGATCAAGACGCTGGCCGACCAGGAGGGCGTGCGCATCCTGCCGCGCGAGCCCAACGACCGCTTCCAGCCCTACACCAGCGGCGCGCTCGACCAGCGCGTGACCGAGGAGCTGATCGACCAGCTCGGCGAAGGCACCACGGTGGCCAGCCGCGTCAACGACGAGCCGGGCCTGTGGATCGGCTTCACCATCGAGAGCGACACCTACTGGCTGCTGCTCGACCCGACCCGCTTCAGCCGCGTGGGCGGGCGCACCTGGCTGGTCTGGCTCAGCACCGCCATGGCGCTGTCACTGGCCGGCGCGGCGCTGATCACGCGGCTCATCAACCTGCCGCTCAAGCAGCTCTCGCGCGCCACCATGCAGGTGCGCGAAGGCGAGTATGAGGCGCACCGGCTCGACGAGAGCGCCCGCACCAACGAGATCCGCGCGGTCAACATCGGCTTCAACCGCATGGCCGACCAGCTCGCCAAGATCGAGCAGGACCGTGCCATCATGCTGGCCGGCATCTCGCACGACCTGCGCACACCGCTCGCGCGGCTGCGGCTCGAAACCGAGATGAGCGTGTCCGACGAGGACGCGCGCGACCACATGGCGGCCGACATCGCCCAGCTCGACGCCATCATCGACAAGTTCCTCGACTACGCGCGCCCCGACCATGTCGACCCCAAGCCCGTGCTGCTGCGCGATGTGGTCGATGCCTGCACCTACGCCGTGCAGGACTACGAAGAGATGAACATCCGCGTCGACGTGCCGCCTGACCTGCGCGTGCTGGGCGACGAGGTCGAGCTCACGCGCGTGATCTCCAACCTGGTGGAGAACGCCCGGCGCTACGGCAAGACGCCCTCCACCGGCATTGCCGACGTGGTGATCCAGGCCCAGTCGAACAACGACGCGGTGCTGATCAAGGTGCGCGACCACGGTGCGGGCGTCGAGCCGGCCCTGCTCTCGCAGCTGACCAAGCCCTTCTTCCGCGGCGACGTGGCGCGCACCTCGGCGGCCGGCGCCGGGCTCGGCCTGTCGATCGTCGCAAAGAACATCGAGCGCATGGGCGGCACCTTTGCGCTCACCAGCACGCCGGGGCGCGGCCTGGCGGCGCACATCCGCATGCCGCGCGCCATGCCCGAGCCGAGGCCGGCGGAAGCCCCCGGCCGGCGGGCCTGAATCAGCCCTGGCGGTGCAGCAGCGCCACCGCGCGGGCTTCCATCGCGCGGCCTTCGCCGACCGGGCCGAGCTTCTCGGCCGTCTTGGCCTTCACGTTGACCTGCTCGGGCGCGAGGCCCAGTGTCTGGGCGATGCGCTGGCACATGGCCGGAATGTGCGGCGCCAGCTTGGGCGCCTGCGCGATCACCGTGCTGTCGACATTGCCGATCTCCCAGCCCGCGGCGCGCACGCGGCGTGCCGCTTCCCCGAGCAGCACGGCCGAGTCGGCACCGCGGAATTGCGCGTCAGTGTCGGGGAAATGCCGGCCGATGTCGCCCAGGCCCGCCGCGCCGAGCAGGGCATCGGTAATGGCATGCAGCAGCACGTCGGCATCCGAATGCCCCAGCAGGCCGGTGGTGTGCGGAACCTCCACGCCGCCGAGGATGAGCTTGCGACCCGCCACCAGCTGGTGAACGTCCCAGCCCTCGCCCACGCGGATGTTGAACGCAGCCCTCATGCGATGGCCTTCCTGCGGCCGAGCAGCACCGCCTCGGCCAGTGCGAAGTCCTCGGGAAAGGTGACCTTGAAGTTCTGCGCGCTGCCCGGCACCAGCAAGGGCGAAAGGCCGATGGCCTCGATGGCCCCGGCCTCGTCGGTCACCGCGTCGCCCGCCCGCTCCAGCGCATCGAGCAGCATGCCGACGCGGAACATCTGCGGCGTCTGGGCCAGCCACTTGTCGGCCCGCGAAAGCGTCTGCGAGACGCGGCTGTCGGCCGAGGACGCCTTCAGCGTGTCGGCCAGCCGCTGGGCCAGCAGCCCGCCGACGGCGTCGTGCTCGCAGGCCGCGATCAGCGCCTCGATCTGGCTCGAGGTGACCAGGCAGCGCGCCGCGTCGTGCACCAGCACCCAGTCATGCGCCCCGGCGCCCTTCTGCCGCAGCGCCGCGAGGCCGTTGCGCACCGTGGCGGCGCGCGTGACGCCGCCCACGCGCAGCAAGAATTCGTTGTCGGCCGGAAAGCGCGGCAGTGCGGTCTGCACCTCGCGGTCGTCCGGCGACACCACCACCGCCAGCCCGGCGAAGCGGCCCGCCAGCGAGCGGAACGCGGCCACCGTGTGGGCCACCATGGACGATCCCGCCAGCCGCTGGTATTGCTTGGGCTGGGCGCCACCCGCACGGTGGCCGAAACCGGCACAAGGAATCAGCACGAAAAGTCGGGAGGAAGACATCGGGTACGGCACGGGCCAAGGGCCGGCAAGCGGATAAGGGGCCGCCATTCTAGAATCGACCATCTCACACCCCTCGCCAGCGGCGCGGGGTGTTCTGCATTTTCAAAGCGTTCCATGGACCTCCCCCACCTCACGGCGGGCAAGCGATTCACGCTGCCGCGTCCTCCTTTGTCGGCCGATGCGCTGCTGCTGGCGCAGCTGGGCATGCGCGAGAAGGCCGCGGGCCGCGCCACCGCGATGTTCACGGCCGACGCCAACGACGCGCAGCGCCTGATCGACGAGATCGCCTTCTTCGCGCCCGAATTGCGCTGCGCCCTGTTCCCCGACTGGGAAACGCTGCCCTACGACAGCTTCTCGCCGCACCAGGACCTGATCAGCGAGCGGCTCGCCACGCTCTGGCGCATCAGCCAGAAAGAGGCCGACGTGGTGCTGGTGCCCGCCACCACCGCGCTCTACCGGCTCGCGCCGCCGGCCTTCCTGGCCGGCTACACCTTCCACTTCAAGGCCAAGCAGAAGCTCGAGGAGTCCAAGCTCAAGGCCCAGCTCACGCTGGCGGGCTACAGCCATGTGACGCAGGTGGTGAGCCCGGGCGAGTACGCGGTGCGCGGCGGCCTGATCGACCTCTTTCCGATGGGCTCGCCCGTGCCCTTCCGCGTCGACCTGTTCGATGACGAGATCGATTCGATCCGCACCTTCGACCCCGACACCCAGCGCAGCCTCTACCCGGTGCCCGAGGTACGGCTGCTGCCGGGCCGCGAATTCCCGATGGACGACGACGCCCGCGCGCGCTTTCGCAGCCGCTGGCGCGAACTGCTCGAGGGCGATCCGACCAAGAGCCGCATCTACAAGGACATGGGCAACGGCGTGGCCACCGCCGGCATCGAGTACTACCTGCCGCTGTTCTTCGACGAGACGGCCACGGTGTTCGACTACCTGGGCGCCGATGCCACCGTGGTGCTGCACGGCGATCTCGAGCCCGCATTCCAGCATTTCTGGCAGGACGCCAGCGAACGCTACCGCCTGGTGCGCGGCGACCCCGAACGTCCGGCGCTGCCGCCCGAGGCGCTGTTCCTGAGCGCCGAGCAGTTCTACCAGCGCGCCAAGCCGCATGCGCAGCTCGCCATCCGCGGAAACGCCGGCAGCGGCGAGGCCGCCGAGACGCCCTACGCCGAGTTCGACACGCTGCCGCCCTTTGCCGTGGTGCGCGGCGCCGAGGACCCGCTGGTCGGCCTGAAGGCTCACATCGCGGAGACGCCGCACCGCGTGCTGCTGATCGCCGAAAGCGAAGGCCGGCGCGAAAGCCTGCTCGACTTCCTGCGCGCCAGCGGCGTGAGCCCGCCGGCCTTCGATTCGCTGGCCGAGTTCGAAGCCTCCGCCGACGAGAAGACCGGCATCGCCACCGCCGCGCTGGCCTCGGGCTTTGCGTGGCGCGAACAGGGCATCGACTTCGTCACCGAGACCGAGCTCTTCGCCACTGCGCCCACCACGCGCCGGCGCAACAAGAAGCAGGAACAGGTCAGCGACGTCGAGGCGCTGATCAAGGACCTTTCGGAACTCAACGTCGGCGACCCGGTGGTCCACACCGCGCACGGCATCGGCCGCTACCGCGGCCTGATCCACATGGACCTGGGCCAGGGCACCGATGCCGAGGGCAAGCCGCTGCTACAGGAAATGCTGCACCTGGAGTACGCCGACAAGGCCACCCTCTATGTGCCCGTCTCCCAGCTGCACCAGATCAGCCGTTACACCGGCGTCAGCGCCGACGAGGCGCCGCTGCACAAGCTGGGCTCGGGCCAGTGGGAAAAGGCCAAGCGCAAGGCCGCCGAGCAGGTGCGCGACTCGGCCGCCGAACTGCTCAACATCTATGCCCGCCGCGCCGCGCGCCAGGGCCATGCCTTCCGCTACTCCGCCGCCGACTACGAGGTGTTCGCCAACGACTTCGGCTTCCAGGAAACGGCGGACCAGAAGGCCGCGATCCACGCCGTGGTGCAGGACATGATCTCGCCGCAGCCGATGGACCGCCTGGTCTGCGGCGACGTGGGCTTCGGCAAGACCGAGGTGGCGCTGCGCGCAGCGTTCATCGCAATCACCGGCGGCAAGCAGGTGGCCTTCCTTGCGCCCACCACGCTCCTGGCCGAGCAGCACTACCAGACGCTGGTCGACCGCTTCGCCAAGTGGCCGGTCAAGGTGGCCGAGATGAGCCGCTTCCGCTCGGCCAAGGAGATCACCACGGCGGCCAAGGGCCTGGCCGAGGGCACGGTCGACATCGTGGTCGGCACGCACAAGCTGCTCTCGCAGTCGGTCAAGTTCAAGAACCTGGGCCTGCTCATCATCGACGAGGAGCACCGCTTCGGCGTGCGCCACAAGGAAGCCATGAAAGCGATGCGCGCCGAGGTCGACGTGCTCACGCTCACGGCCACGCCGATTCCGCGCACCCTGGGCATGGCGCTCGAAGGCCTGCGCGACCTGAGCGTGATCGCGACCGCGCCGCAGCGCCGCCTCGCCATCAAGACCTTCGTGCGCAACGAAGGCACGGGCGTGATCCGCGAAGCCGTGCTGCGCGAACTGAAGCGCGGCGGGCAGGTGTACTTCCTGCACAACGAGGTCGAGACCATCGAGAACCGCCGCCAGAAGCTCGAAGAAATCTTGCCCGAGGCCCGCATCGCCGTGGCCCACGGCCAGATGCCCGAGCGCGAGCTGGAGCGCGTGATGCGCGACTTCGTGGCGCAGCGCTACAACCTCCTGCTGTGCTCGACCATCATCGAGACCGGCATCGACGTGCCGACCGCCAACACCATCGTGATGAGCCGCGCCGACAAGTTCGGCCTCGCGCAGCTGCACCAGCTGCGCGGGCGCGTCGGGCGCTCGCACCACCAGGCCTATGCCTACCTGATGGTGCCGGACACCGAGGGCCTGACCAAGCAGGCGGCGCAGCGGCTCGACGCCATCCAGCAGATGGAAGAGCTGGGCTCGGGCTTCTATCTTGCGATGCACGACCTGGAGATCCGCGGCACGGGCGAAGTGCTGGGCGAGAACCAGAGCGGCAACATGATGGAGATCGGCTTCCAGCTCTACAACGAGATGCTGGGCGAGGCCGTGCGCGCGCTCAAGGCCGGGCAGGAGCCCGACCTGCTGGCGCCGCTGTCGGTCACGACCGAGATCAACCTGCACGCCCCCGCCCTGCTGCCCGACGACTACTGCGGCGACGTGCACCTGCGCCTGTCGTTCTACAAGAAGCTGGCCACCGCAAAGACGCCCGAGCAGATCGACACGCTGCTGGAAGAAATCGTCGACCGCTTCGGCAAGCTGCCGCCGCAGGCGCAGACGCTGATCGACACGCACCGGCTGCGCGTGCTGGCGCGGCCCTATGGCGTGATCAAGGTGGATGCCGCGCCCGGCATCATCCACATCACGTTCAAGAAGGACCCGCCGGTCGACTCGATGGCCATCATCCACCTGATCCAGAAGAACAAGCACATCAAGCTCGCGGGCAACGAGAAGCTGCGCATCGAGCGCGAGCTGAAAGAGCCCAAGGAGCGCGCGCAAATGGTGCGCGACGTGCTGCGCAGCCTCGGACAACCCCTCGTCAAGGAAACCGCCCCCGCATGAGCGCTACAGAAATTTCTCCCGGCCTCGCCATCCAGCGCCTGAAGCCGCCGCTGAAGCTGGCCGACTTCAAGCTGATCGCGTTCGACATGGACTCGACGCTGATCAACATCGAATGCATCGACGAGATCGCCGATGCCGTCGGCAAGAAGGCCGAAGTGGCCGCGATCACCGAAGCCACGATGCGCGGCGAGATCAAGGACTTCAAGGAGAGCCTGCGGCGGCGCGTGGCGCTGCTCAAGGGCGTGCCGGTCGAGGCGCTGCAGCAGGTCTACGACGAGCGGCTGAAGCTCAATCCGGGCGCGGCGGAACTGGTCGCGGCCTGCAAGGCGGCCGGCCTCAAGGTGCTGCTGGTGTCGGGCGGCTTCACCTTCTTCGCAAACCGCGTGAAGGACCGCCTGGGCATCGACTTTGCGCGTTCCAACCTGCTCGACGAAGCCGGCGGCAAGCTCACCGGCCAGGTGGTGCAGCAAAGCTGGGGCGACATCTGCGACGGCGCCGAGAAGCGCCGCACGCTGCTCGAGGTCGCGTCCCTGCTGGGCATTTCGCCGCAGGAAGCCATTGCCGTGGGCGACGGCGCGAACGACCTGCCGATGATGGGCGAAGCCGGCCTTTCGGTGGCCTATCACGCCAAGCCAAAGGTGCGCGAGCAGGCCATGGTGGCGATCAACGAAGGCGGGCTCGACCGCCTGCTGGAGATCCTGAAATGACTGACGGCAACATCCCGCTCTACCGCGCCGAGGCGCTCAAGGATTACGCCAGCGCCCTGCTGCAGAAGGCCGGCCTCGCCGCGCCGATGGCCGACAGCGTCGCCCGCACGCTGGTCGAAGGCGACCTGCTGGGCCACGACACGCACGGGCTCGCGCTGCTGGCCGGCTATGTGAAAGAGATTGAGTCGGGCGGCATGACGCCGGACGGCGCGCCCGAGGTGCTGTCGGACCGCCCCGCCGCCGTACTCTGGGACGGCAAGCGCCTGCCCGGCCCCTGGCTCATGGACCAGGGCATGGACCTGCTGATTCCGCGCGCCCGCGAACTCGGCACCGCCTCGCTCGTGATCCGCCGCAGCCACCACATCGCCTGCCTCGCCGTCTACATGCTGCGCGCGCTGCAGGAAGACATGCTGATGCTGCTCGCCTGCTCCGACCCCAACACCGCCAGCGTCGCGCCTTTCGGCGGCACGCAGGCGGTGTTCACGCCGAATCCGCTGGCCATGGGCTTTCCGCTCTCGCAAGGCGGCGTGATGGTCGATATCTCGGCCTCCATCACCACCAACGGCATGAGCAACCGCAAGCGTGCGGCCGGCGAGACGTTCGAGGAGGAATGGCTGATCGACGCCGCCGGCAAACCGTCGAACAACCCGCAGGTGCTGTTCGACCAGCCGCCCGGCACGCTGCTGCCCGTGGGGGGCTTGAGCCATGGCCACAAGGGCTATGGCATGGCGCTGCTGGTCGAGACGCTGACGGCCGGCCTCGCGGGCCATGGCCGGGCCGACCCGCCCGAGGGCTGGGGCGCGACGGTGCACGTCACGCTGCACGATCTGCACGCGTTCGGCGGCAAGGCCGCTTTCCTGCGCCAGATGGACCATGTGGCCGCGCAGTGCCGCAACAACACGCCCATCGATTCGGCCAAGCCCGTGCGGCTGCCGGGCGAAGGCGGCCTGAAGCGCCGCGATGCGCAATCGAAGAACGGGGTGCGCCTGCACCCGTCGATTGCGCGTTCGCTGCAGGATGCGGAGCAGCGCCACGGGCTGCGGCTCTCGCAGGCGCTGCTCTGAGGGCGGGCTAGATTTCTTCGGGCGGTTCTTCCGCCGCCGGCTCGCCGGCCGCGCGCGGCTTGCGTTTGCCGGGCTTGGCCAGAATCTCGACGTAGAACTGCTTGCCGGCATCCTTGACGATGCCGTCGATCAGGCCCGTGATGGCCGACAGGTGCACGACTTCGGCGGTCTCCGCCGAGGCGCCGAACCTGCAATCGAAATCCCAGAAGTCCGCGCCTTCGGGCAGCTCGCGGCGCCGCTCGCGCTTGATGTACTTGCGGATCTCGTGCTTGATGGCTTCGAGGAGGCGGTCGGGGTGCTTGCCCTCGACCTGAAGCTGAAAGGTTTTTCTCATGGTCGATCCTAACCCGCGGCCTGTGTACAGTCGGCGGTGGTTCAAACGAAAGCAGGTGAAGACATGGCGCGCGCAAACGACTGGGCAAGCAAGGTGATGGCATTGGTCAACGGCGGCAACGCATCGGCGGCCATCGCGCAGATCAAGGTCGCACCCTCGGTCAAGGACCTGAAGGCGCTGCAGACCATCATGACGCTATCGAAAATGAAAGGCCGCCATCCGAACGTGGATGCGGCCATTGCGGACAACCTGGCGCTGCTGGCGGCGCCGCGCCTGCACCGCTCGCCCTGAACCGAGGGCCTACAGGGCCTGGCCCAGGCGCTTCACGCCCTCTTCGATCTTGGCCACGTCGGCCGTCGCAAAGCTCAGCCGCAGCGTCGCCAGGTCGGGCTTCTCGGCATAGAACGGCGCCCCGGGCACGAAGGCCACGAGCTTCTCGATGGCGCGCTTGGCCAGCTCGTTGGCATCGGCCAGCTTGCCGTTGGCGCCCGTGAGACGGGCCCAGAAGAACAGGCCGCCCTGCGGCTGCGTGAAGCTCACCGCATCGCCCAGCTCGCGCTTGAGCGCCGCGCCCATGGTCTGCGCGCGCTGGCCGTACACCTCGCGCACATGCGCCAGCGTGGCCGGCATGCGGCCGCTCTTGAGGTACTGCGCGGCAGTGGCCTGCGAGAAGGTGCTGGTGTGGGCATCGCTGAACTGCTTGCACATCGTGGCCTTGGCCAGCAGCTCGGCGGGCGCGATCATCCAGCCGATGCGCAGGCCCGGGCTCAGCACCTTGCTGAGGCTGCCGCAATGCGCGAGCAACTCACGGCTGCCGGGCACGTCCTTGCTCAACGCGAGGATCGAGGGCGGCGGCGCTTCGCCGAAGTAGAGGTCGCCGTAGGGATCGTCCTCGACGATCAGCGTCTGGTACTTGACCGCCAGTTCGAGCACCTTCCTGCGGCGCTCCAGGCTCAGCATGGCGCCGCTCGGGTTGCCGAAGGTGGGAATCAGGTAGACGAACTTGGGCTTGTGCTCGGCGATGAGTTTTTCGAGCTCGTCGGTCTTCACGCCGTTGGCGTCGATGGGCGCGCTGATGAGCTGCGCGCCGTACAGGCGAAAGCACTGGATGGTGGCCAGGAAGGTCGGGCCTTCGACGATCACCTTGTCGCCGGGCGAGATCATGGTCTTGCCGAGCAGGTCGAGCGCCTGCTGGCTGCCGGTGGTGACGATCAGGCCGCTCGGGTCGACGTCGACACCCTTGGTCTTCATGAAGGCGCCGAGCTGCGTGCGCAGCGGCTCGTAGCCTTCGGTGGCGCCGTATTGCAGCGCGCCGCCGGGTTCCTCGGTGAGCGCCTTCTGGCTTGCCTCCTTCAGGCCCTCGACGTCGAACATGGCGCTGTCGGGGAAGCCGCCCGCAAAGCTGATGATGCCGGGCTTGCCCAGCAGCTTGAAAAGCTCGCGGATGGCGGAGGTTTCGACGTTGTCGAGGCGGGAAGCGAATTGCATGGGAGGTCTCACTTTCTGGGCGCTATTGTGGCGAAAGCCGCAGGCAACAAAGCTGCGTAAGGCTATCGCCTTTCAACGATATATTGCGTCCGTCGGTGCTCGCCTTCCATGGCAAGACGGGCGCCGCGCTTCCAGCCCCATGAAAAAAGACAACATTCCCCTCTTCTTCGCCACCCTGCAGGCGGCCAATCCCACGCCCGAAACCGAGCTCGAGTACGCCACGCCGTTCGAGCTTCTTGCCGCCGTGCTGCTCTCCGCGCAGGCGACCGACGTGGGCGTGAACAAGGCCACGCGCAAGCTGTTTCCGGTGGCGAACACGCCGCAGGCGATGCTCCGGCTGGGCGTGGAGGGCCTGGAGGATTACATCAAGACCATCGGGCTGTACCGCAGCAAGGCCAAACACCTGATCGAGACCTGCCGCATCCTCGTGGAAAAGCACGGCGGCGAAGTGCCGCGCACGCGCGCCGAGCTCGAGGCGCTGCCGGGCGTCGGCCGCAAGACCGCCAACGTGGTGCTCAACGTGGCATTCGGCGAGGCCACGATCGCGGTCGACACGCACATCTTCCGCGTCGGCAACCGGACCGGGCTTGCACCGGGCAAGACGCCGCTCGAAGTGGAGCTCAAGCTCGAAAAACGCGTTCCGTTCGAATTCCGGCTGCATGCGCACCACTGGCTGATCCTGCACGGGCGCTACATCTGCGTGGCGCGCACGCCGAAGTGCTGGGAATGCGCAGTGGCGGCGTATTGCGACTACAAGCCGAAGACGCCGCGGCCCAAGTCGGCCTGATTCGGCCTTTTCACCCGCTATATCTCGAATGCTTCAGGCTGGCGGCCGTCCACGTCGGTGAAGCCGTATTCGCGCGCCAGGTCGGCCACACGGTGCACGCCGCCGCTCTTCTCCAGCACCCGCGCGTCGCCCGCCAGCGCGGCCACCGCGCGGCCGAGATAGCGCGGCGACTCGGTTCGCGCCAATGCCGGGCGCTCGTGCCAATGCGCCTCGTCGGTCTTGTGGCCGGCCAGCACGAACTCGGTCCGCATCCAGCCCGGCGACACGGCCAGCGAAGCGACGCCGTGCGGGCGAAGCTCCTGTGCCATGCCGAAGGCCAGCCGGTTCATGGCCGATTTGGCGAGGTCGTAGAACAGGTTCCCGCGCAGGTAGTTGCCGCGGTCCCAGAAGGTGGTGGTCACGATCAGTCCGCTCTTTTGCGCAACCATCACCGGCGCGGCGAATCGGCTGGCGAGCAGGTGGTTGCGCACGCCGCGGTCGAACATCGAATCCCAGTTGGCAAGCGGATGCTCCCAGAACGGCGCCTCGAACACGCCGGTGAAAGTCTCGTGGCCGCCCCAGGCGTTGTTGACGAGCAGGTCCACACGGCCTTGCTCGCTCTGCACGCGCGCAAAGAGCTGCTTCACCTCATCTTCCTGCGTGTGGTCGCAGCGCACCGCGATGCCGCGGCCGCCCAGGCGCGTAGCCTCGCCGGCCGTTTCGTCGATGCTGCCCGGCAGGGCTTCGAGCTCCGAGAGCGCGAGCAGCTGGCCATAGGTGTTGGCCGGCCGCTCGCGCGTGCTTCGCCCGGTGACGTACACGGTGGCGCCCGCGGCGCCCAGTTCCAGCGCAATGCCGCGCCCCGCACCGCGGCTGGCGCCGGTCACCACGGCCACGCGGCCCTTCAGCGGCTGGTTCCTGCTTTCGGCTTCTTGCATCGTCCTGTCCTTTTGTTGCGAGTGGGAAGCGACGGTAAGGCGGCGTCAATCCGCCGTCTTGGAAGAACCCGAAATCGCGCGGTCCGAAAACTCCGTCGGCGTGAGGCCGAAAAGCGCCTGGAACTCGTTGATGAGGTGCGATTGGTCATAGAAGCCGCCATCCAGCGCAAGGCTTGCCCAGGCAGGCTCGCGCTGCAGGCGCAAGGCGCGCAGGCAGGCATGCAGCCGCGCAAGCCGGCTCCAGGCTCGTGGCGACAGGCCCACGTGCTGCCGAAAGACCTGCTGCAGCCGCCGCTCGCCAAGGCCGACGGCAGCCGCCACCTCGCGCAGCGGACGCCGCCCGCCCGACATGGCGATGAGCTGCGCCGCGCGCATCGCCGCCGCGTGGACGGCGCCGTCGCCATCGGCCAGCCGGCGCTGCAGGGCCGCACACAGCACCGAAACGCGCGATGCGTCGTCCGGCTGCAGGGCGATGCGCTCCAGCAGTTCGGCACCACGGCCGCGCCACAGTTCGTCCAGGTGCACGGCGGTGCCCGCGATCTCGCTGGCCGGCCTTCCGAGCAGCGCCGCGGCCGCGCCGGGGTGCAGGGTCACCGACAGCCCTTCCATCTTCCGGCGCAGGCGCACGAGGGCCGGCGCCGCCGACGCGCCGATCGCCTCGACCGCATGCCCGGCACTCTCGCCTGCCGAGGGTGCATCGCCCAGGTTGAACACCAGCCGAACCGCGCCGTCGGGCAGCACGCGCTCCAGGACCTCGCGGCCCTCGGGCAGCGTTTCCCTGTAGAGGAGAATGTGCGCAACGTGCATCCGCAGCGGCCCGGCGACCGGAAAGGCGCGCAGCGTGCCCGCGGGCATGCCGGCCTCCGGCCCGTGCAAGGGGTCGTCGTCGAGGCGCAGGTACAGGCGTTCGTTCTTGGGCAGTGTCGGCATCGCGCTGGCGGACCGTGGCGCGCGGCAGCGGGTGCCGCCGTGCATCAGCTGCATTCGATCAGCCGGCACGCCCCATAGTCAATGGGCGCCGACGGCCACTGCGCGGCATCGTCGACGCGCCGCACGCCGCGGTGCAGCAGTTCCACGGCCCGCATCACGCCCGCATGCGTGACCCACACCGCGTCCTGCCCCGACGCGCGCCAGTCGTCGAAGGCCGTGCCGATGCGCTGCATGAAGCGGGCCGTGCTTTCGCCATGCCCGCCCGGAATCCCTTCGGCGAAATTGCAGGTCCACGCCTCGAACTCGACACGCGCGATCGACGACCAGGGCCGGCCTTCCCAGCTGCCGAAATCCATCTCGGCGAGGCGCGGGTCGGCGCGTGTGGCAAGGTCCGGGCGCAACCTGCCGATGGCTTGCGCGAGTTCGGCGCAGCGCCTCAGGGGCGAGTGCGCCAGCACAAGGTCCGCGGGCAGGCGCGAAGCCACCGCATGCGCCACCGCCAGCGTCGCCTCGGCCGGCACGCCCACGTCCGCGCTGCCGTAGCAAAGACCCGGCGCGGCCTCGGTCTGCGCATGGCGCACCAGCCACAGCTGCTTCATGCCTGCCAGGCCAGCGCCAGGTAGATCGCGAGCTCGCACAGCTGCTGCGTCGCGCCGAGCCCGTCGCCGGTGAATCCCTGCAGCCGGCGCCGGAACACGCGCGCCATGAGCAGCGCCGCCAGAGCGCATGCGACTGCCATGGCGATCGTTCTTGCAGGGCCCTGCGTCAGCAGCACCAGCGCGGCGGCAGGCACCGACCAGAGCATCCCCACCAGCAGCGCGCCGCCGCCGATCGCATCGGCCAGTGGCTTGGCCTTGCTTGCGCCGCTGTCGCCCACGTACGGCAGCCAGCGGATCAGGAACAGCGGCGCCAGGCGCGACAGCACATGCGCGCCCACGATGGCACCGGCCACCGCCTGCGCGCCCTGCCCCGCCATCGACGCGAGCAGCGCGGCCTTGAGCCCGAGCGCCAGCACCAGCGCAATGGCGCCGAAGGCACCGATGCGCGAGTCCTTCATGATCTCAAGCGCGCGACTGCGGTCGGCCGATCCGCCCAGGCCGTCGGCCACATCGGCGAGCCCGTCTTCATGAAAGGCACCGGTCAGCAGCACCGTGGCGGCCATGCTCAGCAGCGCCGCGGCCAGTGCACCGGCCACACCCGGCAAGCCCTGCAGCGCGAGCACGAAAACGGCCGCGCCCACGCCACCCACGAGCCATCCCACGCCCGGAAAATGCGCCGCGCTTGCACGCAGCATCTGCGGGCTGAAGCCGATCCATTCGGCGAGCCGGCCGGTCACCGGCACGCGCGTGAAGAACTGCAGCGCCAGCAGGTAGTGGCGGACACCGTTCATGGGTTCAACTGTCCTTGCGCGACACGCCGGCAGCTTCGAAGCTGGCCATCTCGCGCAGGATGCGGCAGGCCGACTCGAGCAGCGGCCAGGCCAGCGCGCCGCCCGAGCCTTCACCGAGGCGCAGGTCCAGGTTCAGCAAAGGCTCGAGCCCCAGGTGCTTCAGCAACAGCGCATGCCCGGGTTCCGCCGAGCTGTGCGCGGCCACGCAGCGCTGCGCCACATGCGGCTGCAGCGCCTGCGCGACGAGCACCGCGGCGCTCGCGATGAAGCCATCGACCACGATCACGCGCCGCTCCTGCGCCGCCTGCAGCACCGCGCCGACCAGCGTGGCGATCTCGAAACCGCCGAACGCCGCGAGTGCATCGAGCGGCTCGCTCGCAGCCGCATGCAGCGCCAGCACGTCGCGCAGCACCTGCCGCTTGCGCGCAAGCCCCGCGGCATCGAGCCCGGTGCCGGAGCCGGTGCAGCCGTCGATATCCAGCCCGGCGAGCCGCGCAAGCAGCAGCGCCGCGGCCGAGCTGTTGCCGATGCCCATTTCGCCGAGCAGCAAGGCGTTGCCGGGCAGTGCGCGCACCACCTCGCGGCCGTTGGCGATGGCTTGGGCGCACTGCGCCGCCGTCATCGCGGGGCCGGCCGATGCATCGGCCGTTCCGGCAGCAATCCGTCGCGACACCAGCCCCGGTCGGGCCTGGAAGTCGCGCCGCACGCCGCAGTCGACCACGGTAAGCGCCAGCCCGTGCTGGCGCGCCAGCACACTCACGGCCGCGCCGCCGGCCAGGAAGTTCTCGACCATCTGCCAGGTCACGTCGCTCGGAAAGGCCGAGACGCCGCGCGCCGCCAGGCCATGGTCGGCCGCGCACACCAGCATCTGCGGTGCTTCGAGCACCGGCATTTCGCTGCCCAGTACGAGGCCGATGCGCAAGGCCAGGCTCTCGAGGCGGCCGAGCGCGCCGAGCGGCTTGGTCTTGTTGTCGAGCGCCGCTTGCAGACGCGCCGCGAGGGCGTCATCGTGGATGTCGGAGATGGAAGGAATCTGGTTGTTGTCGGTCATGCGATCAGGCCTTGCAATACGCCGGCCTCGAAGTGGGTGTCTATGAAATCGGCCAGGCCGTCGAAGGTGGCGTCGAGCGTGGGTGCCGCGGCGCCGAAGAGTGCGTGCAGTGCGGCCGCGTCCTCGAACAGGCCGTGCAGGTAGAGGCCCAGCACGTTGCCGCGCGCGTTCTGCCAGGCCAGGCCCTCGGGCATCACGGCACGGCCATCCTGCGCCATCTGCGGGTGGATCGCAGTCTGGCCGTGATGAATCTCGTAGCCGGCCACCGGCACGTTCGAGAGAGAAGCCCATGCACCGCTCAGTTGGCCGAAGGCGGCGGCCCGGTGGCGCACCGTCTTTTCGCGCTCGAACACGGTCACCAACGGCAGCAGGCCCAGGCCGGGCGCATTGCCGTCGATGCCGTGCGGATCGACCAGCGCCTCGCCGAGCATCTGCAGGCCGCCGCAGACGCCCAGCACGGCACCGCCGCCGGCCGCGTGCGCGGCGATGGCGCGGTCCAGCCCCTGCGCGCGCAGCCATGCGAGATCGCCGCTGGTGTGCTTGGAGCCGGGCAGCACGATCCAGTCGGCACCGGCCACGTCCGCCGGCGTGCGCGCCCAGACCAGGCGAACGCCGGGCACATTCTTGAGCGGCTGGAACTCGTCGAGGTTGCTGATGCGCGGGTACACCACCACAGCCACGGTACGGGTCACCGGGCCGCTCGCACGGCTGCGGTCGTCGAATACGCCGTCTTCCTCGGGCAAGCCGTGCTGCCACCACATCGGCAGTGTCGCGACGGTGGCGATGCCGGTCAGCGCCTGCAGCTGCTGCGGCGCCGGCGCCAGCAACGAGGCATCGCCGCGGAACTTGTTGAGCACGAAGCCGCGCAGCAATGCGCGATCGCTCTCGGGCATCAGTGCCCAGGTGCCGTACAGATGCGCGAAGGCGCCGCCGCGGTCGATGTCGGTCACCAGCAGGCAGCGGGCCTGCGCATGGCGGGCGACGCGCAGGTTGACGATGTCGCTCGCCATCAGGTTGATCTCGGCCGGGGAGCCCGCGCCTTCGATCACCACCACGTCGTTCTCGGCACGCAGCGCGTCGAGCGCCTGTGCAATCTGCGGCCAGACGCGCTCGCTGCGCCCGCGCCAGGGCATGGCCGTGAGCTCCGCGCTCACCTGCCCCATCAGCACCACCTGGCTGTGGGTGTCGCGCTCGGGCTTGAGCAGCAGCGGGTTCATGCGCACGTCGGGCACGGCGCGCGCCGCCAGTGCCTGGAAGTACTGCGCGCTGCCGATCTCGCCGCCGTCGACCACGCGGGCGTTGTTGCTCATGTTCTGCGCCTTGAAGGGCGCCACCCTGAGTCCCTGGCGCGCGTACCAGCGGCACAGCGCGGCGGTCAGCCAGCTCTTGCCGGCGCCACTGGTCGTGCCGAGAACCATCACGCATCGGGTTGTCATGCGGCTATTGTCCGTTGTCGCCGCAGCCCTCTTGCGGCAGCCGCGAAGAGGCAAAGAAAAAGGGGCTTGCGCCCCTTTTTCTTTCAGCGTGCCGCGGTCTGTACCGCGCCTGCCCCGCCCTGGGGCTGCGCCCCTGCGGTGGCCGCCGGCACCTCCCAGCCGCCGCCGATGGCGCGGATCAGCCCCACGGCCGCCTGGTACTGCGCCGACTTCACCTGCAGCGCCTGGCGCCGGTTGCGCAGTTCGCTGCGGCGGGCGTCGAGCAGGTCGAGCTGGCTGATGTAGCCGTTGCGGTAGCGCGTGTCCGACAGGCTGGTCGCGCGCTGCGCCGAAGTGACGGCCTGCGCCTGCACCGCCGACTGCTCCTGCAGGATGCGGATGGCGGACAGCTGGTCCTCGACCTCCTGGAACGCCACCAGCACCTGGTTGCGGTAGTTCGCGAGCGCGCCGTCGAGCTGGGCGTTGGCGCCCTGCACGCCGGCTTCGCGGCGGCCGCCGTCGAAGATCGGCAGCGAAAGCAGCGCACCCACGCCCCACGAGCGGGCCGACCACTTGAACAGGTCGCCGATCTCGGGCGATGCGTAGCCGGCGGCGCCGGTCAGCGAGATGTCCGGGAACCAGGCGGCCTGCGCCACGCCCACGCGGGCCTGCGCCGCGAGCACGGCGTTCTGCGCGGCCGAGACGTCGGGGCGGCGCGTGAGCACCGTGGCCGGCACGCCGGGCGGCACGGACGGCAGCGCGGTGGCCCAGTCGTCGGTGCGCAGCCCGAAGCTCGATGCCGAATCGCCCACCAGCACCGCGAGCGCATGCTCGACCTGGGCGCGTTGCCGGTCGAGCGCGAGCGCGTCCGACTCGGTGGACGACACCTCGGTCTGCACGCGCGCCACGTCGAGCTCGGCGATGTCGCCGGCCTGCTGCCGGCGCTGCGAGAGGCGCAGCGTGTCGCGGTAGGCCTCGACCTGCTCGCGCACCAGCGCGCGCTCGGCGTCGAGTGCGCGCAGCTGCAGGTAGGTCTGGGCCACCTCGGCCTGCACCGCAAGGCGCGTGCTCTGCAGCAGGGCCTCGCGGCTCTGTGCGTCGAGCTTGGCCGCGTTGCTCGCGCCCGAGAGGCGGCCGAACAGGTCGACCTCGTACGAGAACGTGGCGCCGATGTTGGTCATCGTGCCCGGCCTCGTGCTGGCCGAGGCCTTGTCGAGGCCCGCGCCGCGGTTGGCGCCCGCGCCCAGGCCGATCTGCGGCATGCGGTCGGCGTTGGCGCTGCGCGCGAGGGCGCGAGCTTCCGCGAGCCGGGCCGCGGCGGCCTGGATGTTGTTGTTGTTGACGTCGGCCTTCTCGACCAGCGCATTGAGCACCGGGTCGTTGAACGCCAGCCACCAGGCGCCGCGCGCCTGCGCCTCGGAGGGCACGGCACGCGTCCATCCGGCCGGCGGAGCAGCGCCCTGCTCCTTGAACTGGGCGGTGGTCTGGATCTCCGGCACGCCGGAGGGCACGGTCGCGCAGCCGGCCAGCGCCAGGGCCGCCACCAGCGGCAGCAAAGCGTTGCGGGCCCAGGGTTGAAATGCGAATTTCATGATGATGAACTTTCTTCTTGGTCGGCCAGGCAATCAGTCGTGCGAAGGGCGCGGCGAGGCCGGCACCGGGTGCAGCCCGCCACCGCCCGAACCACCGTGCGACGAAGGTGCCGGGGCGACCGGATGGCCCGCAGAGACAAACTCCTCGCCATGCGGCACTTCGCCATGCAGCTTGAGCGCGCGGTTGCCCGCCAGGCGGCGCAGCAGCACATAGAACACCGGCGTCAGGAACAGGCCGAAGGCCGTCACGCCGATCATCCCGGCGAACACCGCCACGCCCATGGCCTTGCGCATCTCCGAGCCTGCGCCGGTCGACAGCACCAGGGGCAGCACGCCCATCACGAAGGCCAGCGATGTCATGAGAATCGGGCGCAGGCGCAGGCGGCTGGCTTCGATCGCGGCCTGGATCGGCGTGCGTCCGGCAAACTCGAGCTCGCGCGCAAACTCCACGATCAGGATCGCGTTCTTCGCACTCAGCCCCACCAGCACGATCAAGCCGATCTGCGTGAAGACGTTGTTGTCACCCCCCGATATCCATACCCCGGTCATCGCGGCCAGGATGCCCATGGGCACGATCAGGATGATGGCGATCGGCAGCGTCAGGCTTTCGTACTGCGCGGCCAGCACCAGGAACACCAGCAGGATGGCCAGCGGGAACACCAGGAAGGCGGAGTTGCCGGCCAGGATTTCCTGGTAGGTCAGCTCGGTCCACTCGAAGCTCACGCCCTTGGGCAGCGTCTCGGCCGCAATCTTGGTGATCGCGTCCTGCGCCTGGCCCGACGAGTAGCCCGGCGCCGGGCCGCCGTTGATGTCGGCTGCCAGGTAGCCGTTGTAGCGCATGGCGCGTTCCGGCCCGAAGGTCGAATTCACCTTCATCAGCGCCGACAGCGGCACCATCTCGCCCGTGGTCGAGCGCACCTTCAGCATTCCCACGTCTTCGGCGCGGGCGCGGTACGGCGCATCGGCCTGGACGCGCACGGAGTACGTACGGCCGAACTTGTTGAAGTCGTTGGCATACAGGCTACCCAGGTAGATCTGCATGGTGTCGAAGATGTCCGTCACCGGCACGCCGAGCTGGCGCGCCTTGGTGCGGTCGATGTCGGCATAGAGCTGCGGCACGTTGACCTGCCAGCTCGTGAACATGCCCGTGAGCTCGGGCGCGGCATAGGCCTTGGCCATGAAGGCCTTCACCGCCGCGTCCATCTGGTCGTAGCCGACCGAGGCGCGGTCTTCGATCTGCAGCTTGAAGCCGCCCGTGGTGCCCAGGCCCGCCACCGGCGGCGGCGGGAACATCACGATGAAGGCGTCCTGGATGCTGGCGAAGGCGCCATTGAGCTGCCCGGCCACCGCACCGCCGCTCTGGTCGGCGCGCTTGCGCTGGTCGAAGGGCTTGAGCGTGGCAAACACGATGCCCGAGTTCGAGCTGTTGGTGAAGCCGTTGATCGACAGGCCCGGGAAGGCGATGGCGTCTTCCACGTTCGGGTTCTTCTTCATGATCTCGCCCATGCGCTGGATCACTTCGTCGGTGCGGTCGAGCGTGGCGCCGTCGGGCAGCTGGGCAAAGCCGATCAGGTACTGCTTGTCCTGCGCCGGCACGAAGCCGCTGGGCACGGCCTTGAACAGGCCGAAGGTCACGCCGATCAGCGCGAGGTAGATCACCAGCATCAGCGTCTTGCGCGAGATCACGCTCTTGACGCCCCCGCTGTAGGCTTCCGAGCCGCGGCTGAAGAGCTTGTTGAAGCCGCGGAACAGCCAGCCGAAGACACGGTCCATGCCGCGCGTCAGCGCATCCTTGGGCTGGTCGTGGCCGCGCAGCAGCAAGGCGGCGAGCGCGGGCGACAGCGTGAGCGAGTTGATCGCCGAGATCACCGTCGAGATCGCGATGGTCACCGCGAACTGGCGGTAGAACTGGCCCGTGAGGCCGCTGATGAAGGCCAGCGGCACGAACACCGCCACCAGCACCAGCGCGATCGCGATGATGGGCCCGGACACTTCGCGCATCGCGCGGTACGTGGCCTCACGCGGCGTGAGCCCCGCCTCGATGTTGCGCTCGACGTTCTCCACCACCACGATGGCGTCGTCCACCACGATGCCGATTGCCAGCACCAGCCCGAACAGGCTCAGCGCATTGATCGAGAAACCCAGGACGTGCAGCACCGCGAAGGTACCGATCACCGACACCGGCACGGCCAAGAGCGGAATGATCGACGCGCGCCAGGTCTGCAGGAACAGGATCACGACCAGCACCACCAGCAGGATGGCTTCGAGCAGCGTGTGGATGACCGATTCGATCGACGCACGCACGAACTGCGTGGGGTCGTAGGCGATGCGGTACTCCAGGCCCTCGGGCATGTTCTTGTTGAGCTCGGCCATCGTCTTGCGCACGTTCGACGAGATGTCGAGCGCGTTGGAGCCCGGTGCCTGGAACACGCCCATGCCGACGGCCGGGTCGTTGTTCAGCAGCGACCGCAGCGAGTAGTCGGCGGCGCCCATTTCGAGGCGGCCGATGTCGCGCAGGCGGGTCACGGCGCCGTCGGTGCCGCTCTTGACGATGATGTCGCCGAACTCTTCCTCGCTCTGCAGGCGCCCTTGCGCATTGATGGACAGCTGCATGTCCACGCCCGAAAGGCCCGGCGACGCGCCGACCACGCCGGCCGCGGCCTGCACGTTCTGGCCACGGATCGCAGCCACCACGTCGCTCGCCGAGAGGCCGCGCTGCGCGACCTTCTGCGGGTCGAGCCAGACGCGCATGGAATAGTCGCCGCCGCCGAAGATCTGGACCTGGCCCACGCCTTCGATGCGCGCGAGCGGGTCCTTCACGTTCAGCACCGCGTAGTTGCGCAGGTAGTTGATGTCGTAGCGGTTGTTCGGCGAAACGAGGTGGACCACCATCGTCAGGTCGGGCGCGCTCTTGACGGTCGTGATGCCGAGGCGGCGCACTTCCTCCGGCAGGCGCGGCTCGGCTTGCGAGACGCGGTTCTGCACGAGTTGCTGGGCCTTGTCGGGATCGGTGCCGAGGCGGAAGGTGACGGTGAGCGTCATCACGCCATCGGTGGTGGCCTGGCTGCCCATGTAGAGCATGCCCTCGACGCCGTTGATCTGCTCCTCGAGCGGCGTGGCGACGGTTTCGGCGATCACCTTCGGGTTGGCGCCCGGGTACTGGGCGCGCACCACCACCGAGGGCGGCGCGACTTCCGGGTACTCCGAAATCGGCAGCCCGCGCAGCGCGATCAGGCCGGCTATCAGTATCAATAGCGACAGCACGCCGGCAAAGATCGGCCGGTCGATGAAGAATTTAGAGAGATTCATGTTGTTTCTCCGGCGAGCGCAACAGCGCTCCCCTCCGAGTTCAGGACTTCGCGGCTTCCGCGACGCGTTCCGGTTGTTGTTGCTTGGTGTCGGCCTTGGCGTCCATCGTCACGTTCTGCGGCACCACCAGCGCACCGGGGCGGATGTGCTGCAGGCCGTTGACCACCACGCGGTCGCCGGCCTTCAGGCCCTTGCTCACGACGCGCAGCCCGTTGACCGATGCGCCGAGCGTGACTTCGCGGTAGACCGCCTTGTTGTCCTCGCCCACCACCATCACGAACTTCTTGTTCTGGTCGGTGCCGATGGCGCGCTCGCTCACCAGCAGGGCCGAGTCGCTGCGCGCCTGGCCCATGCGGATGCGGGCGAACTGGCCCGGAATGAGACTGCCGTCCTTGTTGTCGAACGAGGCCCGCACGCGCACCGTGCCGCTGCGCGCGTCGACCTGGTTGTCGATCAGCTGCAGCTTGCCGGTGAAGGGCGTGCCCTCCAGGCCGGCGGTGCCCATCTGCACGGGAATGCTCTCGATCTGGCCGCGGGCGCTGGCGCCGCTCGGCAGGTCCTTCAGGGCGCGCGTGATCACCTGCTCATCGGCGTCGAAGCTCGCGTAGATCGGGCTCACCGAGACCAGCGTGGTCAGCACCGGCGCGCCGGGGCCGGCGGCCACCAGGTTGCCCATCGTCACTTCGAGCTTGCCGATGCGGCCCGCGACCGGCGCACGCACCTGGGTGTAGCCCAGGTTCAGCCGCGCCGACTGCAGCGACGCCTGGGCGGCGCGCAGGTTGGCTTCGGCTTCGCGCGCAGCGTTCACGCGCTCGTCGTATTCGCGCTGGGCGATGGCCTGCTGGTCCCACAGGCGCTTGGCGCGCTCCTGCTCGCTGCGGCTGAAGGCCTGGCGGGCCTGGGCCGAGGCCACCTGCGCTTCGGCGCGCTCCACTTCGGCCGCGTACGGTGCGGGGTCGATGGTGATCAGCAGGTCGCCCTGCTTCACCAGTGCGCCTTCGCGGAAGTGCACCGACTGCACGGCGCCCGCCACGCGGGAGCGCACATCCACCCGTTGCACCGCCTCGAGCCGGCCCGAGAACTCGTCCCAGGCATTGATCTCGCTCGCAGCCACGGTGGCCACCGACACCGGCGTGCCCTGCTGCGCCGCGGAGGGTGCCGTGGCCTCGGCCTTGAAGCTGTGCATGCCGAGCACCGCGGCGGCCACCGCCAGCAGCGCGGTGAGGCCGGTCACTGCGGGCCACAGGCCCTTGCGGGCGGCGGAAGAAAGGTTTTGCTTGTTGTTCGACATGATGGTTCGTCCTTCTCGATGACTTCTTGGGATGCAACAGGCCATCCCGGCGCTTTTGGCGCCAGGAGGCGGAACTCGAAAATGACCGGGGTTACCGGCGGGCCGAGGGGCGGCGTCGCGTCGTCAGCAGGGCTGCCGCGACCGGCCCGCCTAGCTGGGCTTGGGTGCTACCGGGGGCGGCGTGGTGGCACTGAAAAATTCGCGGAAGTGCTGCTGCACGCTGGCTTCGCAGGCCTTGCAGCCCGAGGGCTCGGGGTCGTAGAGCGCCTTGGGCCAGTTGGCAGCGCCTGGCAGCACGCTGCTCGTGACGTCGATGCCGGCCGCGCGCAGGCGCCCGGCAAAGGTCATGGCCTCGTCGCGCATGGCGTCGTCGGCCCCCACCAGCACCAGCGCCGGTGCCAGGGCACCGAGCCGGAGCGATCCGCTCGGCACGGCGTAGGGATGGGTGGCGTTCGACGGGCAGCTCAGGTATTTCTCCCAACCCTTGGCCCAGCGGCACTCGGCCTCGTCGTTCGTGGCCTTGCGCAGCGATGCCGTGCCCGCGCACGGGTCGAGCATGGGCGACAACAGGATCTGCCCGGCCAGCGGCGGATGCGCCCGGTCGCGGGCGATCAGCGCCACCCCGGCGGCCAGGTTGCCGCCGGCCTCTTCGCCGGCCAGGTACACCTGGGCACCCTTGCCGCCGAGCTTCACGCGCTGCTTGTAGAGCCATTCGAGCGCGGCATAGCCCACTTCGATGGGCTCGGGGAACGGCGACTCTGGCGCCAGCGGATAGTCCACCGACACCACCACCGCACCCGCACCGGCCAGCAGCCGGGCCACGTTGCGGCCGTTGTCCAGGTTGCCGCAGATGAAGGTGCCGCCATGGAAGTGCAGCACCAGCGGCACCGTCTCGCCGCGCGGGCGCTGCCCATAGACCCGGGCGCCCACGGGCTCGCGGCCGGGCAGCTCGATCGACAGATCGGCTTCCACGCCTTGCGCCGCGGCGAGAGCAGCGGCTTCGGCAGAGCGGGACGATGGGCGCGGTGACATGGGGGCAACCTCAGAAGGATTGGCGATAGTCGAAATATAAGGCGGCCAGTGTGGCGTTAAACAGGCAAGCTGCCCCTACTCTGTTTCCAAACGGCTAACAATCCAGGAAACGCCGGGGGATTGTCACCTTGTGTGAGAATCCGCGTCCTCCCGGCAATGGCCGGGCTCCCAGGAACAGTCATCAATGGATCAAATCCAGGCAATGCGGATCTTCGTCCGCGTGGTGGAAGCGGGCACGTTCACCCGGGCCGCGGACTCGCTCGCCCTGCCCAAGGGAACGGTCACCAAGCAGATCCAGGCGCTGGAATCGCGCCTGCGGGTGAAGCTGCTCAACCGCACCACCCGGCGCGTCACGGTCACGCCGGACGGCGCGGCCTACTACGAGCGCGCGGCACGCCTGTTGAACGACTTCGACGACATCGAAGCCAGCATGACCAACGCGCAGGCCAACCCCACGGGGCGGCTGCGCATCGACGTCGGCACCTCGGTGGCGCGGCTGGTCATCCTGCCCGCGCTGGCCACCTTCTGCGACCGCTATCCCGAGATCCAGCTCGACCTGGGCGTGAGCGACCGCACGGTCGACCTCATCAGCGACAACGTCGACTGCGTGATCCGCGCCGGCGAGCTGAGCGACCAGTCGCTGGTGGCCCGGCGCATCGGCACGCTGCATTTCGTGACCGTGGCCTCGCCCGCCTACGTCAAGCGCTACGGCATTCCGCAGCATCCGAACGACATCGAGAAGCGCCACCACGTGGTGAGCTACTTTTCGGGCAGCACGCGGCGCATCTATCCGCACGAGTTCAGGAAGGGCGACGAATACATCGAGCTCAACGGGCCCTACCGCGTGTCGGTCAACGAGAGCAACGCCCACATGGCGGCGGTGCTCGGCGGCTTCGGCATTTCGCAATGCATCACCTTCATGGCCGAGCCGCTGCTCGCAAGCGGCGAGCTGATCGAGCTGCTGCCCGACTGGCAGCGCGAGCCGCTGCCGATCCACGTGGTCTACCCGCCCAACCGCCACCTGAGCGCGAAGGTGCGGGCCTTCGTGGACTGGGCGGCGGAGCTGTTCGCGAAGAACCCGCGGCTGCAGCGGCGCTGAACGCGCTCGCCCGTCCTCAATCGCCCGCCGCGAACACCGGCTCGCAGCGCACCTCGGTCTTCACCGAGTTGGCGATGAAGCACTCTTCGTGCGCGCGGTGATGCATGTGCTCGACCTGCTCGCGCGTGGGCAGGTTCCCGCCGGAGAACGTCACCTCGGGACGCAGCGTGACCACCGTCATCGCGAGCTTGCCTTCGGCATTCTTTTCCATGAGGCCGCTCGCCGCGTCGAAGTAGCGGTCGACGTTGAACTTGCGCTTCATTGCCATGGTGAGGAACCACAGCATGTGGCAGCTCGAGAGCGATGCGACAAAAGCTTCTTCAGGGTCGACCGCCGCCGCATCGGAAAACGGCAGCGGCACCACGTGCGGCGACGAGGAGCCCGGCACTTCCGCGCCGCCATCGAAGCGCAGCGAATGCCTTCTGCTGTAGCTGTTGCCGAGGAAGTCCTGGCCGCCTCGCTGCCAGAGGATTTCTGCGGTGTACCGGGCCATGCCTTGCTCTCCTGCGCCAATGGGGAAAGCGCATTCTGCGTCAGAAGAAGCCGGCCAGCCTGATCAGAAGCGGCACCAGCAGCGCTGTCGCGATGCCGTTCAGCCCCAGCGCCAGCGCGGAGAACGCACCCGCCGTTTCGTTCACCTGGATGGCCCGCGCGGTGCCGATGCCGTGTGCCGCCATGCCCACTGCAAAGCCGCGCACCGCGGGCTCCCTGATGCGCAGCAGGTTCAGCAGGCCGGTCGCCATGATGGCGCCGGAGATGCCTGCCACGGCGGCAGCCACCGCGGCCAGCGAGGGCAGCCCGCCGATCTTCTCGGCCACGCCCATCGCGATCGGCATGGTGGCCGACTTGGGCGCGAGCGACATCAGCAGTTCGTGCGATCCGCCCAGCGCCCAGGCAATGCCGATGGCCGACACGATGGCCGCCACCGATCCCACCAGCAGCGCCACGCCGATCGGCAGCCACAGGCGCCGCAGCCGCCCGAGCTGGCCGTACAGCGGCACGGCCAGCGCCACGGTGGCCGGCCCGATCAGGAAGTGCACGAACTTGGCGCCTTCGAAATACGTGTCGTAGGGCGTGCGCGTGACGAGCAGCACGCCCACGATGACGATCACCGAGACCAGCACTGGATTGACCGCCGGGTTGGCACCGCTGCGCCGGTGCAGCCACAGGGCGCCCAGATAGGCCAGCAGCGTGAGCGACAGCCACAGCAGCGGCGACTGCGCCAGGAAGACCCAGATCTCGGACAACTTTGGGGGCGGGGTCATTCGGCATCCTTGCCGGTGATGCGGATCATCCAGCGCAGGGTGAGCGCGGTCACGGCCATGGTGAAGGCCGCGCCGACGATGCCGGCCGCAAGGAACGGAAGCCATTCGCGCCCGACGCGTTCGAAATGCAGCATAACGCCGGTCACTGCGGGGATGAACAGCAGCATGAGGTTGCGCAGCAGATGGCCCGAGGTCTCGTTCAGCGCCTCGGGCACGCCGCCGCGCGCAAGCAGCACGACGAACAGCAGCAGCATGCCGATCAGCGGACCGGGAATCGGCAGGCCCAGCCACTGCACGAGCAGTTCGCCGGCCAGCTGGCAAAGAAAGAGCGTCGTGATGGCGTAGAGCATGCGGATGTCCTGGCGTTCAAGGTTCGGCCGAAGCCGCGGCGCGCCTCCAGGCCTCTTTGAGCGCCTGCTGGCTCTGCGGCGGCAGCACGCCGAGCCGCACATGGCCCGGCAGGCCGAATGATGCACAGTCTCGCAGCTTGATGCCTTCGGCGCGCAGCCGGGCGGCCAGCCGCGGGTAAGGCGCGTCGGTGCGCGCGCAGAAGAAGTTGGCGTCGCTCGGCAGGCACTGCCATCCCATCGATTCGCAAAGGGCGCGCTGCTGCGCTTTCCATTCGCGCAGGGTGCGCAGGCTTCGGGCGAGCCAGGCTTGGGCGGCGTCGCCGATCCAGGTCTCGAGCAGCGCCACGCCGTGCGCGCCCACCGGCCACGAGGGAGCCAGCCGCTCGAGGCGCTGCTTGAGCGGCGCGGCGGCATCGCCTTCGGGCGCGATGGCATAGGCGGCACGGACGCCCGTCAGGCCCATCGCCTTGTTCGGCGTCCACAGCTGCCAGACGCGGTTGCGCTGCGCTGCGTCGAGCGATGCCACGCCTTCGAGGCGCAGCGCTTCGTAGGCCAGGTCGAGCACGCAGGTGCCACCGGCCGCGGCGTGCTGCGCGAGATCGGGCTGTGCCTGGCCCAGCGGGCTCGAAGGCTCGCAGCACCAGCGCAGCGCCGCTTCGCCGCACGGCGCCGGCGGCCGCAGCACCTGAAGGCCCCAGGCCGATGCCGCACGCTCGTAGTCGCCGTAGCTGTGCGCCGGCAGCAAGACCTGCCGGCCGCGGCCCTGCACAAAGGCGGCGCTGATGCGGTGGATGAATTCGCTGGCACTGGCCGCGATCACGATGCGTTCGTCGGCCACGCCATGAAACTTTGCCAATGTTTGGCGCAGCGCCGTGTAGCCCGGGTCCGGATAGTGCGCAGCATCGGCCGCACGCAGCGCAGCAAGCACCGCGGGGCATGAGCCCGTGGCGTTGCCATTGGTCGAGAAATCGTGCCAGGCGGCGCCGGCCGCGTCGGGGCCGCCGTGCAGCAGGCCGGTGGATGTCGTGTGTTCGGGTGTCATGCCCTGGGGATTGCCGCGAAGAAGATCGCCAATGATGCACAAGCGGCCGTTGCCAGCACTGCCCTGCCGCCCCACTGCGCGGCCTGCTGCGTATCGGCCGCATCGGCGGGCCGCCCTTCGGCATTCAATGCATAGACGCCGGGCTTGGCGAGCCGCACGCCGAGCAGCAGCGCCATTGCCGCCATCGGCCAGCCGCTGTTGGGCGAGGGCGTGCGCTGCGCCTCGCGCGCCACGCCGCGCGGCCAACGCCATGCCGCAAGCGCAAGCAGCAGCACCGTGAGCCGTGCCGGCAGCCACGAGAGCACGTCGTCGGCACGCGCGGCCCATTTGCCGAACCAGGTCCAGTCGCGGCCATTGCGCTCGCCGCGATAGCCCCACATCGCATCGGCCGTGTTGGCGAAGCGGTAGACCGCCGCGCCCGGCAGGCCCAGCAGCACGAACCAGAACAGCGGCGCCACGAGCGAATCGTTGAGGTTCTCGGCCAGCGATTCGATGGCGCTTTCGCGCACCTCGCACTCGCTGAGTGCCGAGACGTCGCGGCTCACCAGCCGGGCGAGTTGCGCGCGGCCCGATTCCAGCGACACGGCCAGCGCCGCGTCCACGGCAAGCACTTCGGCGCGCAGCATGCGCCATGCGAAGAGCGACTTCAGCACCAGGGCCAGTACCACGGCCGCTGCCCAGCGGGGCAGCCACAGCGCCGCGCCCTCCACGGCCAGCGCCAGTGCGCCGACCAGCACTGCGCCCATGCCCCAGGCCAGCGCACCGGCCAGGAACAGCGGCAGATCGCGCGGCCTTGCATCGGCCGCCCGCGGTGCCATGCGGGAACCGATCCAGCCGAGATAGCGCCCCATCCACACCACGGGATGCCAGCGCGCGGCAGGCTCGCCCAGCCAGCGGTCGATGGCCAAGGCCAGCCACAGCGCCGCGACGGCGGGCACCGCTCAATCCTCGATGCCGCGCTGCGCCGGGATGCCGGCCTTGAATGCGTGCTTGACCATGGCCATCTCGGTCACGGTGTCGGCCAGCTCGACGATCTCGGGCGGGCAGCGCCGTCCGGTGAGCACCACATGCACGTGGCTCGGCCGCGCGCGCAGCGTTTCGAGCACGCCTTCGAGCGGCAGCCAGCCGTAGATCAGCGGGTAGGTGATCTCGTCGAGCACCACCAGGAAGAACTCGCCCGAAAGAATGGCCGCCCTGGCTTTTTCCCAGCCGTCGCGCGCGAGCTGGGCCGAGCGTTCGAGGTCCTGGCTCTTCCAGCTGAAGCCGTCGCCCAGCCCCTCGATCGGAATGCCGATCTGCTCGAACATGCGGTGCTCGCCAAAGCGCGCCGAGGGCACTTTCATGAACTGGTAGATCTTCACCGCCTTGCCGCGGCCGTGCGCGCGCAGCGCCAGGCCGAAGGCCGCGGTGCTCTTGCCCTTGCCGTCACCGGTGTTGACGATGACGATGCCGCGGCGTTCGCCTTCGGCTTTCTCGTAGGGCTTCTCGCTGGGGGGAGTTTCGATTTGCATGATGCGGGCTCTGTGTTGATGGTCGTCAGTTCGGCAGCGCGATCCACTGGTCGGCCACGCGGTGCACGCGGATGCGGTGGTCGAACACCTGTTCAAGCGCCGCGTGGGTGGCCGGGTCGCTGCTGCCGCCGTGGTGCACCACGCGCCCATGGTTCATCACCACAACCTCGTCGGCGGCCAGCGCCATCGGCAGTTCGTGCAGCACGCTGACCACGGTGCGGCCCTGGGCCACCAGCGCGCGCGTGGTCTGCATCCAGTCGGCCTGGTGCGGCGGGTCGAGGTTGGCGAGCGGCTCGTCCATCAGCAGCAGCTCGGCCTCGACCGCGAGCGCGCGCGCCAGCAGCACGCGCTGGCGTTCGCCGCCCGAGAGCTGGCCGAGCGGCCGTTCGCGCCACTCCCAGGCCTGGGTGCTGCGCAATGCGCGCTCCACCGCCGCGCGATCGGCCGTGCTCGGCGCCGCGAGCCAGCGCTGGTGCGGCAGGCGGCCGAGCATGGCGACGTCGTACACCATCAGGTCGTCGGCGCTGCCCTCGCCCGCCGCGCCGCTCTGGCCCAGCCACGAAAGGCGCTGCGCGCGGATGCGGCCCGGCACCCTGGCCGATGCGTCGCCGAAAAGAAAGACTTCGCCGCGGTGCGCGAGCAGGCCCGCCAGCGCCTTGAGCAAGGTCGACTTGCCCGCCCCGTTCGGCCCGACCACGCTGGTCCAGCGCGCGGCGCCGAGCTTCAGGTCGATGCCGTGCAGCACCTCGGTGTTGCCCAGCGTGGCGCTCAGGCCGCGGGCTTCGAGTGCGGGAATCCGACTCATGCCACACCGCCCCGCGCACCGCGCCTGTGCATCAGCCACAGCAGGTAGCTGCCGCCGAGCACGGCCGTGAGCACGCCCACGGGCAGTTCCTGCGGCGCGATGAGCCAGCGCGCCAGCAGGTCGGCGGCCATCAGCAGCAGCCCGCCCATCGCGGCCGACAGCACGATCAGCCCCGCGTGCGTGGTCTTGACCACGGAGCGCACGAGGTGCGGCGCGGCCAGCCCCACGAAGGCGATCAGGCCGGTCTGCGCCACGGCCGCGCCGGTGGCCAGTGCGAGCACCACCACCAGCGTGGCGCGCATCGCGCCCAGCGGCAAGCCGAGGCTGCGGGCCGTCGCTTCGCCGAGCGCCAGGCCGTCGAGCACCGGCGCAAGCGCCCAGCCCAGCAGCAGGCACACCGCGCCGACCGCGGCCATCACCGCGCAGGCGCTCCAGCCGACCAGGCCGGTGCTGCCGAGGATGAAGCCCTGGATGGCCTGCAGGATGTCGGCCGAGGCGATGGTGATCAGGTCCTTGGCGGCGCCGAGCACCACGCCGACGATCACGCCCGCGAGCAGCAGCCGCAGCGTCTGCTGCACGCCGCGCGCGAGCACCAGCGTGAGCATCACCGCGAGCACCGCCCCCACGAAGGCCGCGCCCGTGAGCCCCAGGCGCATCGCCCATTGCGTGCTGGCGGCCGAGCCGCCGAACAGCAGCAGCGCCACCGCCACGCCGAGCGAGGCGCCCGAGGCGCTGCCCAGCAGATAAGGGTCGGCCAGCGGGTTGCGGAACAGGCCCTGTGCCACCGAGCCCGCGAGCCCGAGCAGCGCACCCGCGAGCCAGGCGCCGAGCGTGCGCGGCAGCCGGATGTCCCAGACGATGCGCAGCGCCACCGGATCGCGCCACGCCGCCAGCAGGCTTTCGAAGCCGGTGCTGCCGATGCCCAGGCCGAGCAACGCCAGCGCACCGCCCAGCACCAGCAAGGCGATGCCGAAGAGCCAGACGCGGCGCTGATGGCGTGTGTGCATGAAGTCCACCCGGGCTCAGCCGGCCTTCTCCGCGATGCAGCGCGCCATCAGCCGTGCGGCCTCGTCCATGCGCGGGCCGGGGCGCACGAGCACGTCCGACTGCGCGGCGTCGAAGCGGCAGATGCGCCCTTCGCGCACCGCGCGGATGCCGCTCCAGCCCGGGCGCTGTTCCATGCCCGCCGCGCTGCGCACGCTGACCATGATGAGATCGGGATTGGCGCGCACCACATATTCGGGGTTGAGCTTGGGAAAAGGCCCGAGCGAAGCCGGCACGATGTTCTTCATGCCCAGCCGCGCAAGCGTCTCGCCGATGAAGGACGATTCGCCGGCCGCATAGGGCGCGCTGTTGACCTCGAAGTAGACGCGCTGGCCCCTCGCACGGGCCGGCAGCGATTGCGCCGCAGCCGACACGCTGGCATCGATCACGCGCCAGATGTTCGGCGCCTCATGGGTGCCCAGCACCTGGTCGAGCTTGTCGAGCACGCGCCGCACGTCGGCATGGCTCTTGGGTTCGAGCACCAGCACCTTGAGGCCCAGCGCCTCGAGCCGCTGCGTCACGCGCGACGACTTGGCGAGCAGCACCGCATCGGGCCGCAGCGCCACGATCGCCTCGACGTTCGGGTCGAGCCCGCCGCCCAGCTGCGGCAAGGCGCGCACCGCGCTCGGCGAGTTGGAGTAATTGTCGACGCCCACCAGCCGGGAACAGGCACCGAGTGCGCAGACCCCTTCGGTCAGCGACGGCAGCAGCGTGACGATGCGCTGCGGCGGCTGCGGCAGGCTCACCGCCACGCCGCGCTCGTCGACCACCTCGATGGCATGCGCGGCCAGCGCGAAGAGGCCAAGCCCAATGGCCGCGGACAAGCATCGAATCCAGCGGGCGGTCATGCAGGTGCCTTCAGGGTCAGCGGCAAGCCGGCCGCCATCAGCGTGACGCGATCGCAGGCGGTCGCCACGTCCTGGTTCATGCGGCCCAGCGCGTCGACGAAAGCGCGGGTTTCGCGGCCGAGCGGAATCACGCCCAGGCCGATCTCGTTGCCCACCAGCACCACCGGTCCGCGCGCCTCGCGTAGCGCCACGAGCAGCATCGCGGCATGCGCCGCCGGCGTGCGCGTGACCGGCTGCGCGGTCTCGCAGCGCAGCGGCATCAGCAGGTTGGTGAGCCAGAGCGTGAGGCAGTCGACCACCACCAGCGTCTCGGGCGAGCTCTGGGTGACGATGGCGCGCGCCAGCTCGACCGGTTCTTCCACGGTCCGCAGGGCGGGCACGCGGCGGGCGCGGTCGGCCTGGTGGCGCACGATGCGCTCCTGCATCTCGTCGTCGTGGGCCTGGGCGGTGGCAATCAGCACGGCGCGCCGCATTCCGGGCGCCTCGGCCAGCCAGTCGGCGGCGCGCTGCTCGGCGCGGCGCGACTTGCCGCTTTTCTGGCCACCGAGGATGAATTCGTGTTCAACGCGCATGCGCATCGGCCTCCGGGGTTTCGCGTTCGAGCTCGATCGGCATCGCGCCGAACAGGCTGGCCGTGGCTTCGGGGCTGGACGCGAACCACGCATGAAAATAGCTCGCCCGCACCGGGCCGTGCACATAGAAGGCCTCTCCGGCGCGGGCGTCCGCGCCCGGCCTGCCGGTGAAGGCCGCCGGCACCAGCGGCGTCTCGCAGCTCGAATAATGAAAGGTGTGGCCGCGCACGGTGTGGTCGCCAAGCTTGAGCTGCTGAGGACCCAGGCCGGCGAGCCGCTTGTGCATCGCCACCCGGCCGGGCAGCAGGCCCCAGAGCGCGTGCGATGCGCCATCGGCCGTCTCCAGTTGCTCGAACAGCGACATCATGCCGCCGCACTCGGCCCAGACCGGCCTGCCCGCGGCCACATGCGCGGCCAGCGCCGCGCGCAGGGAATCGCTGGCGGACAGCGCCTTGGCATGCAGTTCGGGGTAGCCGCCGGGCAGCCAGAGCGCATCGCATGCGGGCAGCGCATCGCCGGCGAGCGGTGAGAAGAACACGACCCGCGCGCCCAGCGCCGCCAGCACGTCGAGGTTGGCCGGATAGATGAAGGCAAAGGCCGCGTCGCGCGCGACCGCGATGGTGCGGCCCTGCAGCAGCGGATCGATGCGCGCCGGCGGCTCGGCCGGGGCAGCCTCGAAGCGTACCAGCGGCCATTCGGCAAGCGGCCGCTTGCCCAGAGGCGTGGCGGCCATCGCGTCGGCCGCCGCATCGAGCCGCGCCATCGCGTCGCCGAGTTCATGCGCGGCGACCAGGCCCAGGTGCCGCTCGGGCAGCTCGAAGCCGGCACCGCGCGGCAGGCTGCCGAGCCACTGCGCCGGTTCGCGCAAGGCCCCCTTCAGCATGCCGGCATGGCGTTCACCGGCCACGCGGTTGGCCAGCACGCCGGCCCAGGGCAGCGCGGGCCGGAAGTTCTGCAGGCCGTAGGCCAGCGCGCCGAAGGTGCCGGCCATGGCCTGTGCATCGATCACGGCCAGCACCGGCAGGCCGAAGCGCTCGGCCAGGTCCGCCGCGCTGGGACTGCCATCGAACAGGCCCATGACGCCTTCGACGATCAGCAGGTCGGCCTCGGCCGCCGCCGCATGCAGCCGCCGGCGGCAGTCGGCCTCGCCGGTCATCCAGAGGTCGAGCGAATGCACCGGCGCGCCGCTTGCAAGCGCCAGCCAGCAGGGGTCGAGAAAGTCGGGCCCGCACTTGAAGACCCGCACGCGCCGGCCCTGGCGCGCATGCAGCCGCGCCAGGGCGGCCGCGACCGTGGTCTTGCCCTGCCCCGAAGCCGGGGCCGCCACCAGCACGGCGGCGCAGGCGTGCGCAGCGACCGGTTCGCTGTTCGCGTCGTACTGGCTTATTGCGGTGTCCACTTCAGGCCGATGTAAGCGTTGCGGCCGCCGGTGGCGTAGCCGCGTGCAAGCGTGTAGTCCTTGTCGCCCACATTGTCGACGCGGGCCACCAGGCCGATGTCGCGCGTGATCTGCGTGCTGGCCACCAGGTTCAGCACGGTATAGCCGCCCAGCGTGCGCGTGTTGGCGGCGTCGTCGAAGCGCTTGCTCGACGATTGCAGCTCGGCGCCCAGCGTCCAGCCGGCAACGCGCCAGTCGGCGCCGAGCGTGCCGTGGCGGCGCGCGCGGCGTGCGAGCAGGTGGTCGGTGTCCAGGTCGCGCGGGTCCTGGAAGTCGAGCGATGCGCGCAATGTCACGTCGCCGATGCGGTGGCCGCCCGACAGCGTCACGCCCTGGTAGCGGGCCCGCGCCGTGCTGGCATAGCAGCCGAAGCTGGAGCGGCAGTTGGTGGCCGAGCCGTCGAACACGATCAGGTTCTCGACGCGGTTCTGGTAGACGACGATGCCCGCATGCGTGCCGCCGTCGGTGTACTGCAGGCCCAGTTCCACGTTGCGGCTCGACTCTGGCTTGAGGCTGGCCACGCCGTATTCGCTGAAGCGCTGGTACAGCGTGGGTGCGCGGAACGCCGTGCCGGCCGAGACGGTGGCGCGCAGCCGCGGCGTGATCGCGTAGCCATAGGCGGCGCTGCCGGTGGCCTTGCCGCCGAATTCGCTGTCGTCGTCATGGCGCACATGCAGCTGGAGCGAATGCGCGCCCTGCACGAAGCCATAGCCGAGCGAGACCGCATCCTGCGAGCGCTTGCTCGAGAACAGGCCGCTGCTGGTGGTGGGTGCATTCTCGAGCGCGTCTTCGCGGCGCTCGAGCGTGGCCGTCACCAGGTGCGGGCCGAAGCGGAACTCGTTCTGGAACAGGTAGCCGCGCAGGTTCGTCTCGGTGCGGTAGAACGATGGCTGGGTCTTGTAGACCGACTGCGAATCGGTCACCTGCACGCGCGTGCTGTAGATGTCGTTCCACTTGGCCGACCACGACAGCCCGGCCGTGCGCAGCGTGTTGTTCGAGATGTCGTTCCTGAAGAGGATCGGCGGCTTGGTCCTGAAGCTCACCGGCGGGTCGTAGCCGGCTTCCATGTCGCTGTACAGCAGCGTGGCTTCCAGCCGCTGGTTCGGCGTGAGCTGGTAGCCCAGGCGCAGGTTGCCGGCATTGCTGCGGTAGCCGTCGCGGTCGGGGCTGGTGAAGCCGTCCTTCGAGGGCGTGCGCTTGTCCATCGGCAGCACGTTGAAGCCCCGGCTTTCCTCGTGGGCCGCGCCCAGCGAGTAGTCGAAGGCACCCGATTTCCCGCTCACGCCCGCCTCCGCCTTGCGCAAGCCATGGCTTCCGAAGCCGATGCCCGCGTAGGGCGCCACGCCCTCTTCGCCGCGCTTCGTGAAGAGCTGGATCACGCCGCCCACGGCATCGGAGCCGTACACCGCGGCGGCCGGACCGCGCAGCACTTCGATGCGGTCGATCTGCGAGAGCGGAATGCTTTCCCAGCCGGCACCGCCGGTCGATTGCGAATCGACGCGCACGCCGTCGATGTAGACGGCCGTGAAGCGCGTCTCGGCGCCGCGGATGAACAGGCTGGTGGTGTTGCCCACGCTGCCGTTGCGCGTGATCTCGATGCCCGGCAGGCGCGCCAGCACGTCGGCCACGCCGACCGCGCCGCTGCGCTCGATGGTCTGGCGGTCGACCACGGACACGTCGCCCACCAGGTCCGACAGCGGCTGCGGCGTGCGGTTGGCTGTGACCACGGTTTCGCCGAGTGCCGGCGCATCCTGCTGGGCATGCGCGACGGCCGGCAGTTGAAGCAGCGCCATGCCGCCGAAGGCGGAGGCCAGCGCGAGCGGCAGGCAGGCAAGGCGGCGGCGCGCAGGCGAACGGCCGAGGGAAAGAAAACCACAGGAAGTCATGAATGGAGCGAACGAACGTCTATGCCCGTCGCCGGCTTCCCCGCCGGCGCTTGGACGCAATGGCTGCCTTGCGCGCCGAACCGAAAATCGATCGCGCATGCGGCAGCCGCCTCGTTGGCCGGTATCCGGGCTGGCAGTGCGACCCCACCGCCTTCCCAGGTGCCTGTTTCAGGGCACCCAGTGGCTTGATGGATGAGGTTGACGCTTGCGGCGTCGACTGCTTGACCGTTGCGGGGGCAGCGCAGGCGGCTTCGGCCTTGTTCCGTTTCCGGAGGGCGTTCACTCCTGCTTCCCGTTGAACCGCGGCGCGTGAACCACGCCGCAGGCACCAACGCGCAGGATTCTAGGGCCTGCGCCGGCACAGTAAGCCAAAAGTTGCGCAGCCTGTGCTTCGCCGGGAAACTACAATCGCCAACCATGCCCGCCTCCAGCCCCATCGACCAGATCGCCGAGCGTGTGGACCGCCTGCTCGTGCGTCATGAAGAGGTGCAGCGCACCAATGCGCTGCTGCAGGAGCAGGTCGAAGCGCTCACGCGCGAGCGCGATGCGCTGAAGTCGCGGCTGGCCGCGGCCCGCACGCGCCTCGATGCATTGCTCGAGCGGCTGCCGGCTGAACCCCCTTCCCAAGATTCCCCCGCATGAAGCAGATTGAAGTTCAGATCATGGGCCAGAGCTATCTGCTCGGCTGCCCCGACGGCGGCGAGGCGCAACTGCGCGAAGCCGTCGAGCGCGTGGACGCGGCCATGTGCAAGATCCGCGATGCCGGCAAGGTGAAGGCGCGCGACCGCATCGCGGTGCTCGCCTCGCTGAACCTGGCTTTCGACCTGGCGGCACAGCAAGCGGCCGCCGCGGCCGCGCCGCTTCCCGTGGCCGCGGCGTCCTCGGCCCCCTCGGCAGATGGCGGGGACGCCGACGCCAAGGCCGCCCAGCTCATTCAGAAACTCGATCAAGCCCTCGCGGGCGATGACCATTTACTCTGAGCGGAAGCACCCGGCCCGTCCGGGGCGTAAAATCCGAACTGTCTGCGGTGCGCGTCGGGCTTAATATTTCCTTGTTCCAATGCTCTCCGGAGCCGGGCTTGGTACATCGCTTGACGGGTGTGATCATCTCGCGTCAGATGAACCCGAAGTCTTGCTGCCCTCGCCCACCTGAACCCTGGTTCAGGATGCGGGTTCGGCGCCCACTTGCAGACACCTTTTTCCGTTCATACGGCCCCTGCATGCGCTGCACGGGGCCGTTGCTTTTTTTCAAGGCTTCGCTGCGTGACTTCCCTGCTCGACCCCCTCCTGATCGCCGAACTGGCCGCACTCGGCCTGGGCACCGGTTTCCTGGCGGGCCTGCTGGGCATCGGCGGCGGGATGCTCATGGTGCCGTTCATCACGATCATCATGGGGCACCGCGGGGTGGCCTCCGATCTCGCGGTGAAGATGGCGATCGCCACCTCGATGGCCACGATCATCTTCACCTCGGTGTCCAGCGTGCGCGCACACCACAAGCGCGGCGCGGTGCGCTGGGACATCGTGCGGCGCCTGGCGCCCGGCATCGTCATCGGCAGCCTGCTGGGCAGCCTGGGCGTGTTCGCGCTGCTCAAGGGCACGGTGCTGGCCATCGTCTTTGCGCTGTTCGTGGGCTTCTCGGCCACGCAGATGTTCCTCGACCGCAAGCCCAAGCCCACGCGCCAGATGCCGGGCACCGCGGGGCAGCTGTCGGCGGGCGGCGCCATCGGCTTCATCTCGGGCCTGGTCGGCGCGGGCGGGGGCTTCGTCAGCGTGCCGTTCATGACCTGGTGCAACATCTCCATCCACAACGCCGTGGCGACCAGCGCCGCGCTCGGCTTTCCGATTGCGGTGGCCAACGTGCTGGGCTACGTGGTGAGCGGACAGTCGGTGCAAGGCCTTCCGGCCGGCTCGTTCGGCTACATCTGGCTGCCCGCGCTCGCGGTCATTGCGGTGTGCAGCGTGCTCACCGCGCCGCTGGGTGCGAAGGCAGCGCACAACCTGCCGGTGAAGAAGCTCAAGCGCGTGTTCGCGAGCATCCTGTACCTGCTGGCGGCCTACATGCTCTGGAAGGGCCTGCAGGGCTGAGCCGCCGCGCGCCTTGAAAGCCCCTCGGCGGCCGGGTGGGATCCGTTGCGAGGCCGCGGCCCCGGCCGTATAACGGGCGCATGAAAATCCTCATTGCTGTCGACGGCAGCGCCTATACGCAGAAGGCGCTCAATTACCTGCTGGCCAACCGCGCGATGTTCGTGGATGGCCATGAGCTGGTCATCGTGCATGTCTGCACCGGTATCTCGGGCCATGTGGCGCGCCACCTCAGCAAGGAGGTGATCGCCGATTACTACGCCGAGGAAAACGCCAAGGTGCTCGACCCCGTGGCGGCCTTGCTTGCGCAGAACAGCGTGAGCAACTACACGATCGACAAGCGCCATGGCCATGCGGCCGAGGAAATCCTCAAGTCGGCGGCGGCTGCGCATGCGCAGCTGATCGTGCTCGGTACCCATGGCCACGGCATCATCGGCCGCGCGCTGATGGGCTCGGTGGCCACCAAGGTGATCTCCGAGACCGACACCTCGGTGCTGCTGGTGCAGTAGCCGGGCTTTTCTCTTCTTTCCCCTCTTATTGCACGCGCTGCTGCCGCCATTCGCGCGGCGCGAGGTGGTTCCCGTGCTGCACGGTGCTGAAGGCCGACGACCAGAGCGACGAATACATCAACTGCCATGCGGGCAGCGGGCTCATGAACGGGCCGGGCGCAGCGTAGCGGGCCCCTCGCTCCGGGGATGCCGTAGGATGCGCGGCCCTACACAAAGGCAAGGACCCGACCATGTGGAGCGATCTCGACAGCCTCGTCGAAGCCTCGATGCAGGAATGGAAAGTACCGGGACTCGCGCTGGCCGTCATCCAGGACGGCGACATCGCCGTGCTCAAGGGCTACGGCGTGCGCGACATCGACACGGGCCTGCCCGTGACCATCGACACGCAATTCCTGCTGTGCTCGATCACCAAGTCGTTCACCGCGGCCGGACTCGGCCTGCTGGTGGACGAACGCAAGCTCGACTGGGACCGGCCGGTGCGCGAGGTGATTCCCGAATTCCGCCTGCACGATCCGGTGGCGACCGAGCGGCTGACCGTGCGCGATCTGCTGTGCCATCACAGCGGGCTGCCGCGGCATGACTGGATCCACATGCCCGGCGACCTGGGCAATGCGCAGATGCTGGCCGCGCTCAGGCACCTTGCACCCAGCAAGGACCTGCGCGACACCTTCCAGTACTCGAACCTCGGCTACCTGGTCGCCGGCATGGTCACCGAGCGGATCAGCGGCCAGAGCTACCAGGACTTCACCACCGAGCGCCTGATGAAGCCGCTGGGCTTCAGCCGCTTCGGCTTCTCCATCGAGGCCCTCGCGGCCGCCGAAGACGCCGCCCGTCCCCATGCGATGGACGGCGATGAGCGCTACCGCACGCCGCTGTCGCCGATCCGCGCGACGCCGGCCGGCGGCATCAACGCCTCGGTGGCCGATCTTGCGAAATGGGCACGCTTTCTCCTCGACGGCAAGGCGCATGGACGGCAACTGCTTTCGCCTCAGGCGCTGCGCGAAATGACGACCCCGCGCGTGCACATGGGGCGCTCCCCTTACGCCGAGATCGGCGACTCGCACTACGGCCTCGGGCTCTTCTGCGAGCAGTACCGCGGCGAGCGCACCGTCGCGCACTCGGGCTCGTGGACCGGCTGGAGCACGCTCATGACGATGCAGCCCGAGCGTCGCGCAGGCATCGTGGTGCTGACGAACCGCACACCGGGGAGCGTCCAGGCAATCCTCACCTACGCCGTGCTCGACCGCATCTGCGGCCGCGAGCCGGTCGACTGGTTCGAGCGCCTGGCCCCCAAGCGCAGGCAGGCCATCGAACAGCAGGCGCTCGACCGGAAGGCGGGCGCGGAAGTCCGCAGGAGCGGAACCCACCCGAGCCATCCGCTCGATGACTATGCCGGCGACTACGAGCACCCGGCCTACGGGCGCCTGCGCATCGACAGGGAGGCGGACGGGCTCGCATGGCGCTGGCGCGGCATCGAGGAAAAGCTCGAGCACCGCCACTACGACGTGTTCATCACCCCCGACCGTCCGACGGTGCTGCACCCCAGCAACCGGACGCTCACCTTCCGCTACGACCGGCAAGGCCGCATCGATCGCATCGAGATTCCATTCGAGGAGATGGTGGACGACATCGTGTTCCTTCGCGCTCCGGCCGGCGACGTGCTGGACCCGGCGTTCCGGCAACTGTGCGCCGGCGACTACCTGCACAGCGGCCGTGTGATCGAGATCAGGCTCGACGCGCGCGGCGAGCTTGCCATGACGATTCCGGGTCAGCCGACCTATCGCCTGCTGCCGGCCGATGGACGCAGCTTCCGCGTCGACACGCTCGAGGGCTTCGGCGTGGAATTCCGCCGGCCTTCGCCCGACGCGGTGGACGCGCTCATCTTCCACGAACCCCGCGTCACCGCGCTCGCACCGAGGGTGGCAGGGCCCTAGGCGAACAGCCCCTTGTGCTGCTCCCGCAGCAACGCCTTCTGCACCTTGCCCATGGTGTTGCGCGGCAGCTCGGGCACGACGAAGCAGCGCTTGGGAATCTTGAAGTTCGCGAGCTTCGACTTGAGTTCCGCCACGATGGCATCGGGCTCGAGCACCCCGCCCGCCTTGGCGATCACGATGGCCACGCCCACCTCGCCGAAGTCAGGGTGCGGCACGCCGACCACCGCGCTTTCGGCCACGCCGGGCAGCTCGTTGATGTAGCCCTCGATCTCGGCGGGATAGACGTTGTAGCCGCCGCTGATGATCAGGTCCTTGCTGCGTCCGACGATGGTGACGTAGCCTCGGCCGTCGATCTTGCCGACGTCGCCGGTCTTGAAGAAGCCATCGGCGGTGAACTCTTCCTTCGTTTTCCCCGGCATGCGCCAGTAGCCCGCGAACACGTTGGGGCCGCTGACCTCGATGTTGCCGATCTCGTCGGTGGTGCAGTCGCGGCCGGCGTCGTCGCGCACGCGCAGCCGCACGCCCGGCAGCGGAAAGCCGACCGTGCCGCCGCGACGCTCGCCCTGGGCGGGGCTGTAGGGGTTGGAGGTGAGCATGATGGTCTCGCTCATGCCGTAGCGCTCCAGGATGGTGTGGCCGGTGCGTTCGCGCCATTCATCGAAGGTCTCGATGAGCAGCGGCGCGGAACCGGCGATGAAGAGCCGCATGCTGCGAACCGCCTCGCGCGTGAGGCCGGGCTCGGCCAGCAAGCGCACGTAGAGCGTGGGCACGCCCATGAACACGGTGGCCTCGGGCAGCTTCTCGACCACGCGCTTCGGGTCGAACCTGGAAAACCAGATCATCTTGCTGCCGTTGAGCAGCGCACCATGGAGCGCAACGAAGAGGCCGTGCACGTGGAAGATCGGCAGCGCATGGATCAGTACGTCGCCCTCCGTCCAGCCCCAGTAGTCCTTGAGCACCCCGGCGTTCGACAGCAGGTTGCCATGCGTGAGCATCGCGCCCTTGCTGCGGCCGGTGGTGCCGCTGGTGTAGAGGATGGCGGCCAGGTCGTTTGCGTTCTTGCGCGCCATCTCATGCCGATCGCTGCATTGCGCGGCAAGCTCCAGCAGCGTGCCGGTGCGGTCGTCGTCCAGCGTGAACACGTGCCGGGTGCCCGCCGCACTCGCGATGGGTCCGACCCACGCGGCATTGCGGCTGGTGCACACCACCACGGCCGGCTCCGCGTTGCCGATGAAGTATTCGATCTCGGCGCTCTGGTAGGCGGTGTTGAGCGGCAAGAAGACGTAACCGGCGCGCAGCGTGGCGAGGTAGAGGATCATTGCCTCGACCGATTTCTCGACCTGCACCGCGATGCGGGCGCCCTCCTCCAGTCCCAGCGCGCCGAACAGGTTGGCCATCATTGCGCTGGCGCGGTCGAGGTCTTGCCACGAATAGAACAGGCCGTTGTCGGTTTCCACGGCCGTGCGGCCGAGGTCGGCGGGAAAGGCCGCGCGCAGGGCGGCAAACAGGTTGGAATTGGCTTTCGTCTTCATCTGGCAGGTACTTCGGAAATTCGGTGTGCGCTGGGCGTGCAAGCTTGCGGCGGCGCGTTACTCCAGCTTGGCGCCCGAGGCCTTCACCACCGCGGCCCAGCGCTTGATCTCGGAATTCACGAAGCCGCCGTACGGGGCCATGGTGAGGTTCGGGATCTCGGAGCCATTCTGGGTCCAGATGGCCTTGAGCTCATCGCTCGCCAGGGCCTTCTTCATGCTGTCGACGATGCGTGCCTGCAGGTCGGCCGGCGTGCCCTTGGGCGCCCACAGGCCGTACCAGGTGGTGACGGTGTAGTCGGGCAGGCCGACCTCTGCCGCGCAGGGCACGTCGGGGAACGCGGGGTTGCGCTTGCTGCCGGCAACCATCAGCGCCTTGATGCGCCCGCCCTTGATGTGCTGGGCCGAAGAGCCGAGGCCGTCGAACATCAGGTCGACGTTGCCGGCGATCAGGTCGGACAGCGCCGGTCCCGCGCCGCGGTAGGGAATGTGCGTGATGAAGGTGCCGGTCTGCAGCTTGAACAGCTCGCCCGCCAGGTGGTGCGAGGTGCCCGCGCCGGCCGAGCCGTAGTTGAGCTTGCCGGGGCTGCGCTTGGCGGCGGCAACCAGTTCCTGCAGCGTATTGGCCGTGACGCGGCGCGGATTGACCACCACCACCTGCGGCACGTTGGCCAGCAGCATCAGCGGCACGAAGTCTTTCTCGAGGTCGTAGTCGAGCTTGGGGTAGATCGACGGCGCGATCGCGTGGTGCACGGCGCCCATGAAGAGCGTGTAGCCATCGGGCTGGGCCTTGGCGGCGATGCTGGCCCCCACGGTGCCGCCCGCGCCGCCGCGGTTGTCGATGACCAGCGTCTGGCCCGTGACCTTGGCGAACTGGGCCGACAGCGGGCGCGCAAAGGCGTCGGTGCCGCCGCCGGCCGGGAACGGCACGACCATGTTGACCGGCCGCGTCGGCCAATTACCTCCCTGCGCCCCTGCCCCGCCGCACAGAACGGCTGCACCGGCTGCTGCCAGGCGCAGCACCTCGCGTCGCTGAAAACTCTGAGTCATCTGTCATCTCCTGTCGTTGTAGATTGCCGCACCATGCGGGCCGGCGCATCAGGCGCCGGACTTCTTTGCAGAACTCAGCCTTTTTTGAAGAACAGGCTTTCCACATCCCCCGAAACCGCCACCTTGCCCTCGGAGATCCATGCGCGATGCTTGTCGAGGCGCTTGAGATCGTAGAGGTAGTTGACCATCAGGCCGTAGGACTGCTTCAGGCCCTTGGGCGACGGGTCGCCGGCCCAGTTGAGGCGCTCCACGCGCGCCCCGTTGCCCAGGTGAAAGCGCGCCACGGGATCGGCCGGCGTGCCGTCGATCAGCGTGCGGCCCAGGTATTCGGCCGCGGCCTGCAGGAGCCACTGGCGCAAAGGCGACCTGGCATCGAGCGTGGCCGGCGCCTCCACCGCGGCAAGCAGCCGCTCGGCGGTCGGCGGCAGCGAGCCGACGAGGCGGCCGAGCTCGGCCTCGCGCTTTTCGTCCAGCCGCGGCAGCAGCTCGGCGGCATTCCTGGCAAGCCAGGCGCGAAACCCCGGGATCGGCGACAGCGTGGCAAAGGTCTTCAGGCGCGGCAGCTCTTCCTGCAGCGTCTCGACCACGCGCTTGATGAGCGAATCGCCAAAGCTCACGCCGCGCAGCCCGTTCTGGGTGTTGCTGATCGAATAGAAGATGGCCGTGGTGGCCTTGGCCGGCTGGATCGGCACGGCGGCTTCGTCGAGCAGCGGCGTGATGCCGTCGCTGATGCGGTCGACCAGCGCCACCTCGACGAAGATCAGCGGCTCGTTGGGCAGCCGCGGATGGAAGAAGCCGTAGCAGCGGCGGTCGCTGTCGTCGAGCCGGTTCTTCACGTCGGTCCAGCTCTTGATGTCGTGCACGGCCTCGTAGCGGATCAGCTTCTCGATCAGCGAGGCCGGCGAATGCCAGTCGATGCGGCGCAGTTCGAGGAACGCGACGTCGAACCAGGTGGAGAACAGATGCTCCAGCTCGGCGTCGAGCGCGATCAGCCGCTTGTCCGACTTGAGGAAAGGCAGCAGTTCGGCGCGCAGATCGACCAGGAAGCGCATCCCCTCGGGCTCCACCGCAAAGCGCTGCAGCAGGCGCATGCGCGGCGACACCAGCGCGCGCCGCAGCCGCAGCTCGGCCTGGCCTTCGTCGGGTGTTCCGACGGCGGCCTGGTGCTGGTCGCGCGCGGACTTGAGCTTGTGCGGGTCGGCAGCGAAATGCTCGCTCATGAGCGCCCAGTAGTCGCGCCGCTCCTCGGGCGTGGCGGCGGCATATTCGCGTGCAATGGCATGGGCCCGGCGTCCGCCCTCGACCTCGCTCACGCGCGGATCGATCACGGCCTGCAGGGCCGTGAGCACGCGGCGCAGCGCGCGCGGCGACAAGGCTTCGTCGGCCTTGCGCAGCGTGGCCTGCAGCCGCTCGGCGGTCGAGCGCATGCTGGGTTTTGCGGCCGTCCTGGGTGCGCCGCGGGCCGCGCCATCGGATGCCACGGGCACCTTGGCGGCGGCCTTTTCGCCGGACTTCTCGCCAGAGCGCAATCGCGCCTGGAACCACTCGGTCGCACTCATCGACAAACTCCAATGCTGTGTGCTGCGGGGATGCCTTCTTCTTTCAGGCCGTTCACGACATCACCCTGGATTTCTGTTGCCGCGCCACCGCGCGCAGCGCCTCGCGCTGCCGTGTCAGGTGCGTGCGCATGGCCGCGTCCGCGCCCTCGCTGTCGCGCGCCTTGAGCGCCGCGAACACCGCCAGGTGCTCCGACAGGCTCTGCTCGAGCCGGCCCGGCGCATGCAGTTGCTGAAGCCGCGCCAGCTTGAGAATTTTGCGCAGATCGCCAATCACCTGTGCCAGCCACTTGTTATCGGCCAGCTGGATGATGGCCTCGTGGATCAGGTGGTTGGTGGCGTAGTAGTCGTTGATGCGCTTGGCCTTGGCGTGGCGCACCAGCCGTTCGTGCAGCACGTCGAGTTCGCTCAGCTCCGCATCGCTGGCGTTGCGGGCCGCCTCGTAGGCGCAGCGGCCTTCGAGCAGCGCGATGACCGGGAATATCTCGTCCAGATCGCGCTCCGTCACCTCGCGCACGAAGCAGCCGCGCCGCGGCTCGTGGCGCAGCAGGCCTTCGGCCGTGAGCACCTTGAGCGCCTCGCGCAAGGGTGTGCGCGAAATCGACAGCCGCTCGCACAGCGCGGCCTCGTCCAGGAAACTGCCCGGCACCAGCGCGCCCGCGAAGATCTGCTCGCGCAGCGTGGCAGCGACTTCGTCGTGCAGGGAGTTGGGGACCAGGCGCATGGCGGCTGAAGGAAAAATCGGCTGGCGTAATTTTCTGTAATTACGCGTAATTGTGAGGCGCCCTTACGGGAGCCGCAAGGGTCGCGCACCCCATGCGCGGCCCGTGCTTACCCTGAGGGCCCGATGCTCAGGCGCTCGCCGGCTGGCGGCGCTGCGCGGCCCAGATCCACAGGCCGATGCCGAAGACCACCATCGGCACGCTGAGCCACTGCCCCTGGCTCAGGTTCAGCGCGCGCAGGCCCAGGAAATCGTCGGGCTCGCGGAAGTACTCGGCAACGAAGCGCAGCACGCCGTAGCCGATCAGGAACACCGCGGCCACCTGCCCCTGCCTGCGTTCCTTGCGGGCGTAGAGCCACATGATGACGAACAGCAGAAGCCCCTCGAGCAGGAACTGGTACACCTGCGAAGGATGGCGCGGCAGCATCGAGCCGCTCTGCGGAAACACCATGCCCCAGGGCAGGTCGGGGCTGCTGAAGCGCCCCCAGAGCTCGCCGTTGATGAAGTTGCCGACACGGCCCGCCGCCAGGCCCGTGGGCACGCAGGGCGCCACGAAGTCCATCACCTGCCAGAACGGCCGCGCGCGCGAATGCGCGAACCAGACCATCGCGCCGATCACGCCGAGGAGGCCGCCATGGAAGCTCATGCCGCCCTGCCATACATAGAGGATCTCGAGCGGATGCGAGAGGTAGAACTCGGGCTTGTAGAAAAGGCAATAGCCGAGCCGCCCGCCCACGATGACGCCCATCACGCCCAGAAAGAGAATGTCCTCGATGTCCTTGCGCTGCCAGGCGCCCTGGCCGACCAGCGAGCGGTACGGTTCGTGGTGCAGCCGGCGCGTGCCGAGAAAATAGAACAGCGCGAACGCGGCCAGATAGGTCAGGCCGTACCAGTGGATGGCCACGGGCCCGAGCTGCAGGGCGACGGGATTGATCTGCGGATACATGAGCATGGCGCAGATTGTGCCCGGCCCAAATGTCGCGGCCGGCGCGGGGTTTCGCGAGGCGACGCGAAAGTGCGCGAAGCTTGGGGCAGATCCACGTCACCGCGTGGTGTAGCCACCGTTGGCAAAGATCGTCTGGCCGGTGATCCACCAGCCTTCGGTGACCAGGAAGCGCACGATGGGTGCGATGTCCTCGATGTCGGTCAGGCCCTTCCTGGAGAACTTGCTGAGCGCCGCCGCGCTGCTGTGGTACTCGACGGCCTCTTTGCTTTCCTGGCCGTAGAAGAACGGCGTGTCCATCGGTCCGGGGCCGATGGCATTGACCGAGATGCCGCGCTCGCCGAACTCCTTGGAAGCTGCGCGCGTGTAGTGCTCCACCGCCGCCTTCGAGGCCGGATAGATCGCGTAGAACGGCGTGTAGGCCGCGAGCAGCGAGCTCACCAGCGACACGATGCTGCCGCCGTCGGCCAGCGTGCGGCCGGCCTGCTGGATGAAGAAGAACGCGGCCTTGGCGTTGGCGTCGAAGCTGCGGTCGTAGTCGGCTTCGGTGACATCGAGGATCGGCTTCTTGATCACCACGCCCGCGGTGTTGATGGCGATGTCGACCTGCCCGAAGTGCTGCACGGCCTGGTCGAACAGCCTGACGTTGTTCTCCACCACGGCAAGGTCGCCCTGCACCAGCAGCGTGCCGGCGCCCTTGGCCTCGAGTTCGGCGGCGGTCTTCTCGGCCTCCTTGCGCGAGGCGTCGCTGTTGTAGTGGATCGCGATGCCGCGGGCACCGCCGTCGACCAGTTGATGGCCGATGAGCGCGCCGAGGTTCTTGCCGCCGCCGGCGACGACGGCAACCTTGTTCTTGAGAGTGCGTGCGGACATGGAATGACCTCCTGCTGAAGAGCGTTGATGTGAATCGGGAAGCTTCAGTCTATTGATGGCAACTTCTGGAATAAATCAACAATTCAGCGCTAGACTGTTCTGATAATCGCAAACAATCCAGACAGCACGCATGGACCGCATCGACCTCCTCAAGGTGTTCCTGCGCGTGGCCGAAACCGGCAGCTTCACGCGTGCGGCCGATCGGCTCGCGCTGCCGCGCGCCACCATTTCCACGGCGGTGCAGCAGCTCGAGGCGAAGCTGGGCTCGCGCCTCCTGCACCGGACCACGCGGCGCGTCGGCCTCACGCCCGACGGCGAGGTCCTGCTGGAACGGGCCCGTACGCTGGTGGCCGACATGGAAGACATCGAGCAGCAGTTCCTGCCGTCGCGCAGCCAGGTGAGCGGACGGCTCAAGGTCGACGTGCCGAGCCGCATCGCGCGGCGGCTCATTGCGCCGGCGCTGCCGGACTTTTTCGAACGCTATCCGGCGATCGAGCTCGAACTCGGCTCCAGCGACCGCGCCGTGGACCTGGTGCTCGAAGGCGTCGACTGCGCGCTGCGCGTGGGTCCGTTGGCCAGCAGCAGCCTGGTGGCGCGGCCGCTTGGGCATTTCACGCTGATCAATTGCGCGAGCCCGGCCTACCTTGCGCGCCATGGCACGCCGCGCACGCCGGCGGACCTGCCGGAGCACACCGCGGTCAACTACGCCTCGCCGACCAGCGGCCGCGCGGCGCCGTGGGAGTGGCAGCGCGACGGCGAGACCGCGGCGCTGCGCATGCGCAGCCAGGTGAGCGCAAACAACGCCGAGACCTACATCGCCTGCGCGCTGGCGGGGCTGGGGCTGATCCAGATCCCGGCCTACGACGTGCGCGAACACCTCGCGGCCGGCGAGCTGGCCGAGGTACTGCCCGAGGCGCGCGCCCAGCCGCTGCCGGTGCACCTGGTCTATCCGCACCGGCGCAATCTCTCGCGCCGCATGCAGGCCTTCGCAGGCTGGCTCGAGACGCTGCTCGCCGCCTCGCTTGATGCGTCGCCGGCCGGCGCACGAGCGCCGCGCAGGTAGGCAGGCCTACGCCGGTCCCGTGCGCTCGCGCACGAATTCCACGAAGCGCGCCAGCGCCGGATGCGCGGCCTGCGCAGGCCACACGAGGCTGGTTTCGCAGGCCGGCAGCGCCACGCGGCGCCGGCCCGCGCCCTTGAACTCGCCGGCCTCCCGATAGACCACCCCGGCGCGCCGGAACTGCATCACGCTGTGCGGCACCCAGGCCACGCCGATGCCGCCCGACACCAGGTTGACGATGGTCTGCATCTGGATCGCCTCCTGCGCCACCTGCGGCGTGCGCCCCGCCGCGTGATAGAGGTCGAAGACCGCATCGTGCAGCGACGGCACGATGCGGCGCGGAAAGATCACAAGCGGTTCGTCCAGCACCTCGGCCAGCGGCACGGGCCGCGCACGCGCGAGCCGGTGCTGCGACGGCAGCGCCAGCACCAGCGCCTCCTCCTCCACCGGCAGGCGCGCCAGACCGGGCGGCGCGGCGCCTGGCGAATGCAGCATCAGGCCGGCGTCGATCTCGCCGCGCGCAAGGGCCTCGAGCTGCACGTCGCCCGTGGCTTCGACCAGTTCGAGCGCCACCTCCGGACAGCGCACGCGGAATTCGCGCACCCAGGCCGGCAACTGCTCGAAACCGACGGTCGAGACGAAGGCGATGCGCACGCGCCCCACCTGCCCCGCTGCCGCCGCGCGGGCCCGCGCCGGCAGCGCCTGGGCGCGCGCCAGCAGCTCGCGCACGTCGGGCAGCAGCGCCTCCGCGGCCGGCGTGAGCGCGACGCGCCGGCGCGTGCGGTCGAACAGCACGACGCCCAGCGTTTTCTCGAGCTGGGCGATGGCCTGCGTCACCGGCGGCTGGGTCATGTGCAGCCGCAGCGCGGCGCGGCCGAAGTGCAGCTCCTCGGCCACGGCCACGAACTGGCGCCATGCGCGCAGGTCGATCAAGGCATCTTTCATATGCCAAGCATATCAATCGGCGCGAAAAAATGGATTGGAATGAATCAATGAGAAGTCCGATACTTGGAATTCCCCTCGATCTCCCCCACGACACAAGAGACACCATGGACACCAAACCCATCCAGATCAACCGCCGCAGCGCCAACATCGTCGAAGGCAAGAGCCGCGCGCCCAACCGTTCGATGTTCTACGCCATGGGTTACGAAGAGGCCGACTTCAAGAAGCCGATGGTCGGCGTCGCCAATGGTCACAGCACCATCACGCCCTGCAACTCGGGCCTGCAGAAGCTGGCCGACGCGGCCATCGAGGGCATCGAGGAAGCCGGCGGCAACGCGCAGGTGTTCGGCACCCCCACCATCTCCGACGGCATGGCCATGGGCACCGAAGGCATGAAGTACTCGCTGGTGAGCCGCGAGGTCATCTCCGACTGCATCGAGACCTGCGTGGGCGGCCAGTGGATGGACGGCGTGCTGGTGGTCGGCGGCTGCGACAAGAACATGCCGGGCGGCCTCATGGGCATGCTGCGCGCCAACGTGCCGGCCATCTACGTCTACGGCGGCACCATCCTGCCGGGCCGCTACAAGGGACAGGACCTCAACATCGTGAGCGTGTTCGAGGCCGTGGGCCAGAATGCCGCCGGCAACATGAGCGACGAAGACCTGCACGAGATCGAGAAGCGCGCGATTCCCGGCACCGGCTCCTGCGGCGGCATGTACACGGCCAACACCATGTCCAGCGCCTTCGAGGCGCTCGGCATCTCGCTGCCCTACTCGTCGACCATGGCGAACCCGCACGACGAGAAGGCCAACTCGGCCAAGGAATCGGCCAAGGTGCTGATCGAGGCCATCAAGAAAGACATCAAGCCGCGCGACATCGTGACCAGGAAGGCCATCGAGAACGCGGTGGCCGTGATCATGGCCACGGGCGGCTCCACCAACGCGGTGCTGCACTTCCTGGCCATTGCGCACGCGGCCGGGGTCGAGTGGTCCATCGACGATTTCGAGCGCATGCGCAAGAAGGTGCCGGTGATCTGCGACCTGAAGCCCTCGGGCAAGTACCTCGCGGTCGACCTGCACCAGGCCGGCGGCATCCCGCAGGTCATGAAGGTGCTGCTGAACGCGGGCCTGCTGCACGGCGACTGCATCACCATCACGGGCCAGACGATCGCCGAAGTGCTGAAGGACGTGCCCGACGTGCCGCGTGCCGACCAGGACGTGATCCGCCCGATCGACAAGCCGATGTACGAAGAAGGCCACCTGGCCATCCTCAAGGGCAACCTGTCGCCCGAAGGCGCGGTCGCCAAGATCACCGGCCTCAAGAACCCGGTCATCACCGGACCGGCGCGCGTGTTCGACGACGAGCAGTCGGCGCTCAAGGCCATCCTCGACGGCAAGATCAAGGCCGGCGACGTGATGGTGCTGCGCTACCTCGGCCCCAAGGGCGGCCCGGGCATGCCCGAGATGCTGGCGCCCACGGGCGCGCTGATCGGCGCGGGCCTCGGCGAAAGCGTGGGCCTGATCACCGACGGCCGCTTCTCGGGCGGCACCTGGGGCATGGTGGTGGGCCACGTCGCGCCCGAAGCGGCGGCGGGCGGCACCATCGCCTTCGTGAACGAGGGCGACTCGATCACCATCGACGCGCACAAGCTGGTGCTCGAGCTCAACGTGCCCGAAGCCGAGCTGGCCAAGCGCCGCGAAGGCTGGACGCCGCCGGCGCCGCGCTACACGCGCGGCGTGCAGGCCAAGTTCGCGTTCAATGCCTCGAGCGCCAGCTCGGGCGCGGTGCTCGACAAGTTCTGAGGCCGACGGGCGATCAGGGCCTGCCGGTCAGCGCTTGGGGCGTTGGCCCTTGCTGCCGGGCAGGCCCATGTTGCTGCGCTGGCGGTCGATGCGCGCCTGCTTGCGCGCTTCCTCGCGCTCGATGACCTTGCGCTTGGTGTAGCCCGACGAATCGGCCCAGGCCCACCACGCCACGGCCATGGCAAAGGGCGACAGCACGATCCACCAGCTCCAGCCGGCCACCATGCCCACCTCGAAGTACTTGAGGCCCACGCCGAGCAGGCCCAACAGCAGAAAAAGCATCGCGAATCCTTCCGGGTTTTTGTTGGCAACGCTTCCGGACGCCGGTCCACGGCGCTACCTACAATCGCGTTGCATCGAATGTAACCCAGCCATTACGAACAAAGCCCCATGAAAAGACTCCTGTCATTCGCGGTTCTCGGCCTCGGCCTGGCGGCGCCCGCCTTTGCCGACCTGGCGCTGGCGACGTCGAAGAACTGCATGAGCTGCCATGCGGTGGACCGCAAGGTGCTCGGCCCCGCCTTCAAGGACGTGGCCGCCAAGTACAAGGGCAACGCCGGTGCCGTCGACATGCTGGCGGCAAAGATCATCAAGGGCGGCTCGGGCGTGTGGGGGCCGTTGGCGATGCCGGCCAACACCCAGGTCAGCGAAGCCGACGCCAAGAAGCTGGCGGCCTGGGTGCTGCTGGCGCGCTGACGCGGCTCTTCAGATCCGCGGATCGATGTCCGTGGGCAGCGGCTTGCGCTCGATGCGGTCTTCGAGCTGGCCGATGTGCGCGGCCACGGTGTTGTCGGACTGCTCCGAGCGCTGGCGGATCACGCTCTCGACCTGCCCCAGCCGCGTCAGCAGTGCGGCATGCCGGTCGGCGTTCTGCGCCATGTGCTTGGTTTCCTGCGCCTCGAGGAAATTGCGCAGTTCGGTGAAGCGCGAGGCCTCGGCCTTGTCGGCCAAGTCGCGCTGCACCTGCATTTCCCTGTTGTGGCGCTTGGCGTCGAGCAGCACAGAGCTGTGCAGGTACAGAACATAGACCAGGAAGAACACGCCGAGGGCCACCGTCAGCCCCAGCATCATGAGGCCCAGCGGCGCGGACACGGTCATGAAGCCCAGCGACACCGGCACCGGTGACGAGAGCGTGCCCCAGTTGAGCGCGGCGAGCGCCGCGATCAGCAGCAGGATGACGAACAGGAAAGCAGATCTCACGCCCATGGGGGCCTCCTTCGTAAAGATCGAACACAGTGAACTCGCCATGCACGTCGAGGTGCATGGCAACTGCGCCGGTTTTACCTCAGGCCGCGGGCCGCAAAGGCCCCTGCTTCCCACTAACGGCCATGTCCTACAGATCGAATCAGTTGGTCTGTGACAACTGTTCCAGAATCGCCGGATTTTCCAGCGTCGAGATGTCCTGCGTGATGGCCTCGCCCTTGGCGATGCTGCGCAGCAGGCGCCGCATGATCTTGCCGCTGCGCGTCTTGGGCAGGTTCTCGCCGAAG